>JBJEML010000039.1:0-65158 GCA_051879675.1 Lachnospiraceae bacterium
TGTTCCGGTATGTCTGCACCTTGATCACGGCAGCAGCTTTGAACTGGCAGTACAGGCAATTAAAGAGGGATATACATCCGTTATGATCGACGGATCAAAGCTCCAGTTTGAGGAGAATATCGATGTAAGTGCACGTGTGGTTGCAGTGGCACATCCGAATAACATTCCGGTTGAGGCAGAGCTTGGCAAGGTCGGCGGCAAAGAGGATGATCTGGAGGCAGTTGCAGACACCAACACCGATCCGATGGAGGCAAAGGAATTTGTTGAAAAGACAGGGATCGACTCGCTGGCAGTAGCGATCGGAACCGCACACGGTTTCTATGTAGGTACTCCGGTTCTGGATAAGGAGCGCTTATCCGAGATCCGCGCGGTCGTAGACATTCCGCTTGTATTGCACGGAGCTTCCGGCTTGTCTGACGAGGATGTGAAGGATTGTGTAAAGCGCGGCATTTGCAAGGTGAATTTCGCGACAGAGCTTCGCGTGGCATACACCGACGCAGGCAAGGCATTATTAAAGGAAAAACCGGAGACCTTTGATCCAAAGAAGCTTGGTGAGGTTGGAATGGCAGCAGTAACAGAGCTTGTAAAGAATCGTATGAAGGTTTGTGGCTGCGACGGCAAAGCAATCTAATGGCTGCGACGATCAAGGACATCGCAAACCGCACAGGACTTGGTCTTGCAACGATATCTTCGTATCTGAACGGTGGAAATGTCCGTGAGAAAAACAGAGAAAAGATTGAACTGGCCATCAAAGAATTAAACTTTGAAGTCAATGAGGTCGCACGCGGGTTAAAGACAAACCGCACGCACACCATCGGTGTTGTGATCCCGGAGTTAAACAATATTTTCTGCACCGAGATCATTACCGGAATGGAGGATATTTTAAGAAAAAAAGGGTATGCGACGATCGTATGTGACTGCAGAACCGATAAAGGTCTGGAGCGAGAGGCAGTTGATTTTTTGTACCGTAAGCGTGTTGACGGAATTATCAATATGCCGGTAGATTCGACAGGCGCACATTTAAAGCAGTTTGAAACAGAAAAAAAACCGATCATTATCATTGATCGTAAACTGCCGCAGATTGCGTGTGACAGTATTCTGGTAGATAACCGGGACGCAGCAAAAAAAGCAGTGGACATATTGATTGAAAACGGTCATCGGCACATTGGCATGATTACCGGACCGGAGGACATCTACACGGCCAGAGAACGTTATCTCGGTTATGAGTCGGCGCTTGGGGAGGCCGGCATTGACATTGATCCGGGACTGGTGGTGCACAGTGACTACACGATACGTGGTGCAGTGACAGGGGTGGAAAAGCTTTTGGACGCACACCCTGAAGTGACGGCTTTGTTTGCTGCGAACTATGAAATGACAATGGGAACGATGATCGTTTTAAATGAGAGGGGTATTAGTATTCCCAATGAAATGTCGGTGATCGGCTTTGACAATCGCGAGTTTGCCAGAGCACTGCATCCGACGCTCACGATCATTACACAGCCGACCGAGGCGATCGCGGAGCAGGCAGCGCGCATCATTCTCGAACGATTGGAGACAGAACAGCCGCATCAGAATGAGGAGTTGTATCTGCAGACGGAAGTAATGCTTGGAAAATCAGTCAAAAAACTTTTAACCTAGACAATATATCAGGAGAAGAAACGTGGGAACATATTTATTAGGAATCGATATCGGAACGAGTGCCTGTAAAGTGGCAATTTTTGAAAAGAGCGGAAATGTGGTGGCGCAGTCAAACCAGCCCTATCAGCTCTATTATCCACATCCCGGCTGGGTAGAGCAGGATGCAGATGAGTGGTGGAATGCAATCTGTGACGGTATCAGAGATGTGTTGGGTAAGAGTGGGATCGCACCGACAGACATCGCGGGCATCGGCATTGACGGACAGAGCTGGTCGGCAATCCCGGTAGATAAAGAAGGTAATGTGCTGGCGCGTACACCGATCTGGATGGATACCAGAGCGCGTGATATTTGCGACCGTGTGAAAGAAGAAGTTGGATTTGACCGTATTTTCGAGGTCGCAGGCAATGATTTTCTGCCGAGTTATACGACACCGAAAATGCTGTGGCTCAAGGAAAACGAGCCGGAGATTTTTGAGAAAACATATAAATTCATGCAGAGTAACAGCTACATAGCATTGAAGCTCACCGGTGTCATGAGCATGGATTATTCGCAGGGTTACGGAGTTCATTTCTTTAAAATGGACGACTGTACCGTAGATGAAGCGTTGGCAAAGGAGTTAGGCTTATCAGCTGATCTGATTCCTCAGTTGTATGAATGTCATGATGTCATCGGTCAAGTTACTGCTGAAGCAGCAGCCCTTACCGGTCTGGCAGAGGGTACACCGGTTGTGGCCGGTGGATTGGATGCAGCCTGTGGAACTCTCGGTGCAGGTGTGTATCTGCCCGGACAGACACAGGAGCAGGGCGGTCAGGCAGGCGGTATGAGCATCTGTGTGAATCATGCACTGGCACATCCGAAGCTGATCTTAAGTCCGCATGTAGTGCCGGGTATGTGGCTCTTACAAGGCGGAACTGTTGGCGGAGGTGGAACGCTTCGCTGGTTCAAACAGGAATTCGGAGCCGGGCTTTCTTTTGATGAACTAACCGCACTCGCAGAGCCGATTCCGGCGGGCAGTGAGGGTGTCATCTTCCTGCCGTATATGGCAGGTGAGCGTTCTCCCATCTGGAATCCGGATGCGAAGGGCGTTTATTACGGACTTGGATTTGACAAGACAAAAGGTCATATGGTACGTGCGACACTGGAAGGTGTGGCATATTCACTGGAGCATAACCTGCGTGTAGCAGCAGAGACAGGTGCAGAAGTAGGCGAGTTGATCGCCATGGGTGGCGCAAGTAACAGTCGTCTCTGGACGCAGATCAAGGCTGATGTGACCGGGAAAACGATCAAGGTTCCGACCTCTGATACGGCAACGACGCTCGGCGCGGCAATTCTGGCAGGCGTAGGAGTTGGGGTGTATAAAGGGTTTGAGGAAGCGATCAATGAGACGATCGTGATCACCCGCGTGCAGGAGCCGGATATGGAAGCGCATGAGCAGTATCAGAAATATATGCAGATGTATCTTGACCTGTCAGAGACATTGACTCCGGTATTTAACAAGAAATATTAATTGAAGAAAGAAGGATACATAAAATGACAATGAAAGCAGGCGTCGTACATGGCGTAAAGGACATTCGTTATGAGGACATTGAAAAACCGGTTCCGAAAGCAGGACAGGTGCTGGTAAAGGTGAAATACACCGGCATCTGCGGATCAGATCTTCCTCGTGTCAATGAGGGAACGGCACATTACACGCCGATCGTTTTAGGACATGAGTTTTCCGGAACCGTGGAGGAAGTCGGTGAGGGTGTGACAAGTGTAAAGCCCGGTGACCGTGTGGCCGGTATTCCGCTTGTTCCCTGTATGAAATGTGAGGATTGTCAGAAAGGAAATTATTCTCTGTGCAAACACTATGATTTTATCGGTTCACACTCTTTTGGAAGCTATGCAGAATATGTGTGTGTACCGGAGGCAAATGCAGTAAAGTTCGACGATTCCGTCAGCTTTGAGAAGGGCGCATTTTTCGAGCCTGCTACGGTAGCGCTTCATGGTCTGGAGCGCACGGATTACAAGGGTGGTAAGACAGTGGCAATCCTTGGCGGTGGAACGATCGGCATGATGACCATGCAGTGGGCAAAGATCTTTGGCGCAAAGAAAGTAGTCGTATTTGATATCGTAGATGAACGTCTGGAGCTGGGCATGCGCCTCGGCGCGACAGCAGGGGTGAATACCTCTAAGGAAGGCTTTATGGATGAGGCAATGGCTCTGACTGACGGTCGCGGTTTTGACTATGTATTTGAGACAGCCGGAAACGTGATCACGATGAAGATGGCATTTAAACTGGCTGCAAATAAAGCGGAGGTATGTTTTATCGGAACACCCACAAAGGAGCTCTCCTTTACCGTGGATGAGTGGGAGCAGATGAACCGCAAGGAATTTAAGCTGACCGGTTCATGGATGAGCTATTCTGCCCCGTTCCCCGGACATGAATGGCAGCTGGTCGCACACTATTTCGGAACCGGCGAACTGAAATTTGATGACTCCTTCATTTTTGAGAAGATCGGGCTCAGTCAGATCGATACCGCTTTCGCCAAATTTTTAGTGCCGGGAACCGTTAAGGGCAAGATTTTGATCGACAGTGAGGCATAGGATATGGTACTGACAGTGACACTCAATGCTGCTATCGACAAGCGGTATGTAGTAGAAAATTATCAGGTTGGCGAGGTCAACCGTGTTAAGGAATGTGCCTATGTGGCAGGCGGAAAGGGGCTGAATGTGTCCAAAACCGCTACGATCGCAGGTGCAGAAGTGCTTGCAACCGGATTTGCGGGTGGGCATGCCGGCGAATATATCATTGAGGCAGTGGAAGCTCAGGGCGTGGCTACAGACTTTATAAAAGTGAATGGTGAGAGCCGTTCCTGCATCAATATTTACGATCCCGTGAATAAAACCCAGACCGAGTTTCTGGAGCCGGGAGTAGTCGTGAGTGAAGCGGAACAACGGGCATTTTACCTGAAATTTGATGCATTGCTTGCGAAATGTGATGTCGTGGCAATGTCCGGCAGTGTTCCTAAGGGTGTCGGGACAGATATGTATCCGAAACTCGTGGAAATGGCAAAGACCGCAGGTAAAAAGATTATCGTAGACACAAGTGGAGCGCTTTTGGATGAGGTGGTCAAGGCAAAGCCGAATATGATCAAACCCAATATTGACGAGATCCGCCTGTTGACCGGCAAACCGATTTTAGATCGGGACGAACTGATCGAGGCGGGCGTGGAACTGCAAAAAAGCGGTATCGAGCGCGTGGTGATCTCACTCGGTGCGGATGGTTCGCTCATGTTTGTGGATGAGGGTGTCTATCAGGCAATCGTGCCCAAGATTGACGCCGTCAATACCGTTGGCTGCGGAGACTGTATGACAGCAGGCTTTGCCATCGGCTTTGAGCGTGGGATGACACCTGAGGAAGCGCTGCGGTTTGCATCGGCGACTTCAGCGGCAAGTGCAATGCGGGAAGAGACCGGATACTTCGTAAAAGAAGATATGGAAGCTCTTTTCGATCAAATAGAAATAAAAAAGCTAAAATAAAAAGGAGGATTTTTACAATGACAGCAGTGAATCCGGCAAATGTGCCGAAAATCAAACTCGCTAACGGAAAAGAAGTTCCCTGCATGGGTATGGGAACATTCGGTTCTGACCGCTTTACCCCTGATCAGGTAAGTAATGCGGTATACGGAGCGATCAAAGCAGGCTACCGTATGTTTGACTGTGCTGCATGCTATGGAAACGAGGACCAGATCGGTGAAGTATTCCAGAAAGCATTTGCAGACGGTCTGTGCAAGAGAGAGGATCTCTACATCATGACCAAGGTGTGGAATGACATGCACGGAAAGGGCGATGTATTAGTTGCTCTTGCAAAGAGCTTAAAGGACTTACAGTTAGACTATGTGGACATGTATTTTGTTCACTGGCCGTTCCCGAACTATCATGCACCGGGATGTGACGTGGACTCCAGAAATCCCGATTCCAAGCCGTTCTCCGTAGAGCGTTTCATGGCTACATGGAGACAGATGGAGCGTCTTGTTGACATGGGTCTTGTAAAAGAGATCGGTATGTCAAACATGACCATTCCGAAGCTTGAGGCAGTATTACCTTTATGCCGCATTAAGCCCGCAATGTGTGAGATGGAGTTACATCCCTGCTTCCAGCAGCAGGAGCTGTTCGATTATCTTGTAGCACATGATATTCAGCCTGTAGGATTTATGCCTCTTGGTTCTCCTCAGAGACCCGAGCGTGACATGATGCCTGAGGATATCGCAGATATGAAGACTCCTGAGATGATGGAGATCGCAGCGGCTCACAATTGTCATCCCGCAGTGATCTGCTTGAAATGGGCTGTACAGCGCGGACAGATTCCGATTCCTTTCTCAGTATTTGAGATGGAGTACGAGAGTAATATCAACAGTACATGTGACGGCGATCCGTTGACCGATGAGGAGATGGCAAAGATCGCTACATTAGAGAAGAACAACCGTCTCGTAAAGGGACAGGTATTTCTGTGGGAAGGTGCAAGCGATTGGCATGACCTCTGGGATGAGGACGGTGTCATTGTTGACTGCCCCGACGCAAAATAAGCGTTTTATTAATTTCTTCATATTTCATATTTTCCTTAAAAACCCGTCCGGACGTTTTGTCCGGGCGGGTTTTTGTGTAAATGGGTAAAAAAAGAACACACATTTTTGATAAAGGCATTTTTTTCGAGCCCATTTTATGGTAAAATCATTTGTAATATAGGGCGAAGGAGTAAAAAGAGAATGGCTGTTTGGCATGTTTCGCAGACGTATCAGCTCGCGATGATCATATTGTGCTGCTTTTTTCTGGCTATTGTCGGCACGCAGCGAGAGAACGCGATTACGAAAAATCTGCTGGTGACGGGATTTTTGATTTTATTGCAGAATATCGGTTATCTGATCGTGCTCTCTGCCAGAGATCTGGAGGAGGCATTGATCGGTGTTCGCGTGGAGTATTTGGGAACTGCTTTTATTGTCAGCTTTATGATGATGTTTGTACTGCAGTACTGCAAGCGCGAACTGAAACGGTGGGTCGTAGTCGTATTGATGGTCTTTGATGGCATTGTTCTGATGAGTGTCTGGTGCTGCAGGTATACAACGATTTATTATTCTTCACTGAAATTTGAGGCAGAGCCGCTGCCGCATCTGGTACACGGAAACGGACCGCTTTATATTATGACAGTTATCATGATTGCGATTCAGATGCTGTACGGAATCTTTACGTGCTTTATCACGTGGAAAAAGAGCAAACCCGGAAAGATGAAAATGTGCTGCGGTTTCATGACGGTTGTTTTGATGTTTCCGCTCTTTTCCTATGGCATTTCCATGACTGGGCTGCTGAAAGGCGGAGCGTATGATTCTACGCCCGGTTCCGCGGCGATGACGAGCTTTTTGCTCGGTCTGATCATTTTATTTGGCAGGATTTTTGACGGGCAGGCGATTGCATATGCGACGATCATCCGAAAACTCAAGGAACCGGTGGTTTTGGTAGATAACAAGTATCGATTTGTGGAGTGCAATGACAGAGCATATGAAGTATTCCCCTCACTGGTCGGGTTGCAGGAAGGTGATGAGATTGCGGATCCGATGCTGCTCTACACGCTTCAGAATGAACGGATCAGCGATATTATCAGTGATGATTTCATTATGCGCCCCGATGTACAGCAGATACTGGAGCATGGTGAGATCAAGGGCTATGCAGTGCTTTTGGCTGATCTGACGGAGGAGCGCAGGCAGCTGGAGGAATCCCAGCAACTCAAGCTGGAGGCAGAGATTGCGAACAAGGCAAAATCGGACTTCCTTGCACAGATGTCGCATGAGATCCGTACTCCGATCAATGCCGTGCTTGGAATGAATGAGATGATCCTGCGGGAGAGCCGCGAGGAGAATGTGAAAAAATACGCCATCGATATCAAAGATTCAGCGAGCTCCCTGCTCAGTATCATCAATGAGATTTTGGATCTGACAAAGATCGAGTCGGGCAGGATGGAACTGATCCCGGCAAATTACGCACTGTCTTCGGTGCTTAATGATCTGTACAACATGATGAATATTCGGGCAAAACAAAAAAATCTGGCGCTGATCTTTGACATCCAGAAGGATATACCCAGTGAATATTTTGGCGATGATATCCGGCTTCGTCAGATACTGATAAACCTTTTAACAAATGCGATCAAGTATACACAGACGGGCAATGTGACATTTTCCATCCGGGGTGGAGCCAAGGGGACGGTTGCATATCTGCGGTTTTCCGTGACCGATACGGGTGTCGGCATCCGACCGGAGGACATAGAAAAGCTTTTTGAAAAGTATCGACGTTTTGACGAGTCCAAGCACCGGGAGATTGAGGGAACCGGACTCGGCATGAACATCACCATGCGACTGCTTCGTCTGATGGGCAGTGATCTGAAGGTGAACAGCACCTACGGAAAGGGAAGCTGTTTTTACTTTGATCTTCATCAGCGGATCACAAACAGAGAGCCACTCGGTGATTTCAGTGATCGTGTGGCGCGACAGAAACGTGATTACCAGTGGGAGACAAGCTTTGAGGCACCGCAGGCACATGTGCTCGTGGTGGATGATAATAATGTGAATCGAAAAGTATTCATGAATCTGCTGAAGCAGACAAAAATGCAGATCGATGAGGCCGGCGGCGGAAGGGAAGCGCTCGGCATGATTGCGGATACGCATTATGACCTGATTTTCCTTGACCATATGATGCCGGAGATGGACGGTATCGAAACGCTGCATGAGATGGAAAAGATGGATCTTCATGCCAGTGACAACGAAAACACGCCGGTGATCATGCTGACCGCAAATGCCGTGGTAGGAGCCGAAGAAAAATACATGCAGGAGGGATTTTCCGGCTTCTTGACAAAGCCGATCATGCCGGAGAAGCTGGAAGCGATCATCTGCAAATATTTGCCGCAGGAGTTGTTGATCTGGAGCAGCGGAAAACAGAGTGCTCCTGCCGTGTCAGACGAGCCTCGGATTGCGTTGCAGCCACTTGACGAGTTTGACTGGGATGCAGCGATGCGAATTTTGCAGGATGAGTCTGTGCTGGTGGAGACTCTGCAGGATTTTGTGGAGTTTTTACCGCAGACACGCGATGAGCTGAGCCTGTATATGGATACGATTGATGCAGATGAGACGCTGAAAAATTACCGTATCTGCGTACATAGCTTAAAGAGCAGCGCGGCGACGGTAGGTGCCATTCTTTTATCAAAGCTTGCCAGACTTCTGGAGGAGGCGGCAGCAGAAGGAAATATGGAACGGCTGCATATGCTGCACCCGGTTTTGATGGAGGAAATTGACCGGCATCATGACCGGTTGTGCACATTGTTCCCGGAAAATGAAGATGCGGTCATCAAAAGCGATGCAGAATGTTGGACATATCTTGCCATGCTTCGCGGCAATCTTGAACAGCATGAGTTGAGCGCAAGTGACATGATCATTCATGAACTGGTAAAATATTCGAAAGGCACGCCGTTAGAAAACGATATGGGCGAGTTGAAAAAACAAGTGGATATGCTGGAATTTGAGGAAGCCGTCTCCGTTACCGACCGGATCATGCAACAGATGAAAGGAGACGCGGAATGAAACAGATATTGATGATCGGAAAATTTAATTCTGTTTTTGAAGATATTGCGGCGACCCTGAAACTGAAATACCATGTGCAGATGTGTGTGGACAATCTGGATATGGTGAAGGGACTGCTGAAGATCAATAAACCGGATGCAGTCGTCTTCTGTCTGATCGGTCTTGATATGGATGGAAGAAGGATCATGTCCGAGCTGCAGTTTTATCATGTAGATATACCGGCTGTCTGCGTGGGGTCGCGGACAGATAAAGGCATTTATGGCGAGTTTTTTCAGAATGAACAGTTCTGCTGGGTGAGCAGGGATGCGATCAATGAGGAATTGCTGGGTGAGGTATCGGAAATGCTGAGCGCTGCGGCAAAGAAGCATCCGAAACAGGACAGCGGTGAGCGGAAGACGGTACTTGTTGTGGATGATAATCCGATCTTACTTCGTTCCATGAACGGCATTTTATCCGCACACTATGATGTCATGCTGGCAAATTCCGGTACAAAAGCGCTGACGATGATCGGGCAGAGAGTGCCGGACGTCGTCTTTCTGGACTGTGAAATGCCGGTCTGTGACGGAAAAATGACGTATAAGATGCTAAAGGAGCTGGATGAGATGAAGGATGTGCCGATCGTATTTCTGACCGGCGTCAACGATGCTTCTTACATACAGGATGCCCTGAAGCTGCAGCCGGCGGGGTATCTTTTAAAGCCTGCCAGCAAGGATCGTATTTACGAGACACTGAAGCGGGTGTTGGGCTGAGTAAGCTCATAGTAATGAAGTGCAAAGTAGTGAAGAAGCATAGTGAACATAAGGAGGACTCGTATGATTTTAGGTATTGTAATCGCCATTTTGGGGCTGGTTGCTTTGATCGTAGCGATCTCGTTCACCGCAGTTGCCAGAGCGAACGGACAGCTTCAGGGGCAGACAAACGGAAAAATCGTCGATATCAGCTATTATCCGGAAGGCTTTAACAAGGGGCTGGGAACCGAAGAAGCGGTAAATGCCTCGTACTCAACAAACCGGCAGCAGCATCAATCGCAAAAAGCGGAGTATTCAAGACAATTGCAACGGTACTGTATGTTGTTGCAGTAGTACTTATTGTGATAGGGCTGATCGCGATCGTAAGTATGTAGCAAAAGTACATAATAGAATAAAATGAATGTCTTTTAACCGCAAAAGAATTTTTCGTTTGAAAAATTGAAGGGAGAGGAAAGGTATGTGGGTGTTTTTTGCAATCGGATCCTCGTTTTTTGCAGGAATTACAGCGATCCTTGCGAAATGCGGAATTCGAAAAACAGATTCGGATGTGGCAACTGCAATCCGAACAATTGTGGTATTACTTTTTTCGTGGCTGATGGTACTGATCACCGGTGCATGGACAGGAATTACCGATATCAACGGTAAAACACTGCTGTTTCTCGTTTTATCCGGTCTTGCCACAGGGGCGTCATGGCTGTGCTACTTCCGTGCCTTGCAAATAGGCGATATCAATAAAGTTGTGCCGATTGATAAATCCAGCACGATACTTACCATTTTGCTGGCTTTGATCTTTTTGCATGAAGGACTTACATGGGGCAAGGCAGTTTCGGTGATTTTGATCGGTGTCGGTACCATGCTCATGATCTCAAAAAAGAATGCAGAAAAAGCATCCGAACAGACCGGCAGAAGCTGGCTGGTCTATGCCGTATTATCCGCAGTATTTGCCAGCCTGACAGCAATATTGGGAAAGATCGGCATCACACAGATCAATTCAAACCTTGGAACGGCGATCCGAACAACGGTTGTGCTTTTCATGGCATGGCTGATGGTATTTGTGTCAGGAAAGCAGCAGGAGTTGAAAAAGATCGAAAAACGGGAGCTGGGATTTATCGGATTATCAGGCCTTGCCACAGGGGCGTCATGGTTGTGTTATTATCGGGCATTGCAGGAAGGACCCGCCAGTGTAGTTGTGCCAATAGATAAATTGAGTATGCTTGTGACCATCGCGTTTTCATGGATCGTATTTCATGAAAGGTTGACAAAAAAATCTGCCGTTGGTGTGGTTTGTATCACAGTCGGAACTCTTTTACTTGCGATTTTATAAGTGCAGCTCGTATGAAAAACATGGGACAGTAGCTAGAAAAAAGTTTCTCCGTAGGATTGCACTGCGGATGGAAGTGTGCTAGAATGGCTTCAATTGAATATGTAGCAGTCAGGTGTCGGAACGATCAGAATGAGAGATACAAATGATTGGTTCCGGTGAAAAGGGAAACAGGTGTGAATCCTGTACGAACTCGTCACCGTAATTAGGGAGCAGAGGCCGAGATATCACTGGGAAACCGGGAAGATGGCGGATGCGATGATCTTTAAGCCGGGAGACCTGCCTGACGGCTGTACAGAGACTGTATGTAACTGTAGCGGCTGCACACATGTTTCAGACCACGAGTAACTGGTTGTACGTGAAAACGATCAAATGAGTTTTATCATATTTTTGTAAGTTTTCTTTTGTATATAACCCTTTACCTGCATAGGCGAAGGGTTTCCTTTTTGTTGCCGTGTCTGCCGACATATTCAAAATTCACACAAATATCATCATATGACAGCAAGGGTTGTCAAAAAGGAGGAGACATGAAAAAGAAAACAGTAATAGCAATTTTGGCGCTCACACTTACGGCAGCATTGTGTCCGACTGGCTGCGGAAACAGCAGTACGCCGGAGCAGACAGCAGAGAGTGAAGCAGACGCTGACAGAAAGGCAGCAGATGAGGTGGCAGCATTGATTGATGCAATTTATGTACAGGAACGGACAGATGAGTCAGATGCGCAGTGCAAGGCGGCAAAGGAAGCATGGGACGCGCTGACAGATGAACAGAAAGAACTGGTAGAAGGCGAGAACGCTGATCCTGATTACTTCGGAAAGGATACGGGCGATGCCTCCAAAGACGATCCTTGCAATCAGGACGAGATCGGAGAAAATGAGATTCTGGTAGTCAGCTTCGGCACTTCCTATAATGACAGCCGTGTCTCTGACATCAAAGGAATTGAGGATGCGATCGCAGAAGCTTATCCGGACTGGTCTGTGAGACGTGCATTTACGTCGCAGATCATTATCAATCATGTGCAGGCCCGGGACGGAGAGTGCATTGACAACGTGGATCAGGCATTGGAGCGCGCCGTGAACAACGGTGTGAGGAACCTGATCGTACAGCCGACGCACCTGATGCACGGTGCGGAGTATGATGAGCTGATGACGGTTCTGGAGGCATATCAGGATCAGTTTGAGAGTGTAAAGGTGGCAGAGCCGCTGCTGGGTGAGGTTGGTAATGATGCCACTGTGATCAATGAGGATAAGGCAAAAGTCGCAGAGGCGATCACCGCTGAGGCGGTGAAGGATGCAGGCTATGACAGTCTTGACGCTGCGAAGGAGGATTGCGTGGCATTTGTGTTTATGGGACATGGAACCTCACATACGGCAAAGGTGTCCTACAGCCAGATGCAGACACAGATGGGCGCGCTTGGCTATGAGAACGTATTTATCGGAACCGTAGAGGGCGAGCCGGAGGAGACTTCCTGTGAGGCCGTTATTGAGGAAGTACAAAAGGAGGGCTACAAAAAGGTGATCCTGCGCCCGCTCATGGTCGTGGCAGGAGATCATGCGAACAATGATATGGCAGGAGAGGACAAGGATTCGTGGCTGAGCATGTTTGAGGCAACCGGAAGCTTTGAGCGAGTAGATGCACAGATTTCCGGGCTTGGTGAGATTGATGCGATTCAACAGCTGTATGTGGCGCATATCGCAGATGTGATGAATCAGTAAAATGGAGCGTTGAAATGAAGAAGAAAATTATTACAATAATGTTTATGCTGTGTCTTTGCGGTGTATTATGCACAGGTTGCAGTAACACGGAATTGTGGGGTGTGACATTCGTTACAAGTGACACAAAAGATGGATCGGGTGATGTGCCTGATAAAGAAACGAGCACTGCTCAGGCAGAGGCTGCACCGCAGCTGGAAGACGGCGTTTACATGGCAGATTTTATCACAGACAGCAGTATGTTTCATGTGAATGAAGCATGTGACGGAAAGGGAAAGCTGACGGTGACGGATGGTCAGATGGTCATCCACATTTCCCTGACATCTAAAAATATTATAAACCTCTATCCCGGACTGGCCGAGGATGCACAGAAGGATGGAGCAGAACTGCTGCAGCCGACCGCGGACACTGTCACCTACAGCGACGGCATGTCGGAGGAGGTCAATGGGTTTGACGTTCCGGTTCCGGCGCTCGATGAAGAGTTTGATCTGGCGCTGCTCGGTAAAAAAGGCAAGTGGTATGATCATAAGGTGAGCGTGTCGAATCCGGTGCCGTCGGAGGATGCATCAGCGGAAACACCAGATCGATCACAAGATGATGCACAGGATCAGAAGGAAGATAACGCGCAAAATACAGACATCGGATCGCTTGCGGATGGAAGATACACAGTCGAGCTCACCTTTGAGGGAGGCAGCGGAAAAGCACAGATTTTATCGCCTGCCACAGTTACGGCAGACGGCGGAAAGGTGATTGCAACCGTTGAGTGGAGCAGCCCGAACTATGACTATATGATCGTGGGCGGAGAAAAATATCTGCCGGTCAACACGGAAGGAAACTCTGTGTTTGAGATTCCGGTGTCTGCGTTCAATGAGCCGTTGGCCGTGATCGGTGATACCGTGGCAATGAGCAAGCCGCATGAGGTCGAATATACGATCACATTTCATACAGAAAGCTTATATCCGGCGGAATAACAGCTTTTTCACTTCCTGAGTGAGGAAAGTTTAATTGTTAGGATCAGTGTGATCAGAGGTACAGGAAATGAGCAAGAGAAAAAAATATATTAATTTGATCGGATGTCTGCTTTTCATGGGACTGCTGGGGCTTGGGGGCTGCGGCAGTCCTTCTTCCGTTTCTGATGCAGATGCAGAATTGGTATATAAGAGCAGTATGGAATTGCAGTATGCAAAGAATTTTGCGGTGGATTATTACGAGGGCGGATATAAGATGCTGACGATTACGGCGGACGGTACGCAGTTTCTGATCGTGCCGGAGGAAAAAAATGTACCGCAGGCACTGGATGAAAACATCGTGGTGCTTCATCAGCCTCTTGGCAATCTGTATCTGGTCGCGTCAGCAGCCATGGATATGTTCCGGGAGTTGGATGCGATCGATCAGATCCGTTTTTCCGGACAGAAGGCGGACAGCTGGTATATAGAAGAGGCAAGAGCAGCGATGGAGAAAGGAAGCATGCTCTATGCCGGCAAATACAGTATGCCGGATTATGAGTTGATCGTATCAGAGGGTTGCAGCCTTGCTATCGAAAATACGATGATCTCCCATTCGCCGGAGGTGATCGAAAAATTGAAGGAATTCGGGATTCCGGTGCTGATCGATTATTCCAGCTATGAGACGCATCCCCTCGGCAGGGTGGAGTGGATAAAGGTTTACGGTGCGCTGCTCGGAAAGGAAAAGAAGGCGGATGCGGCATTTGCAGAACAGACAGATGCACTGAAATATGTCGGGAAGGAAGCGCAAACAGACAAGACAGTGGCATTTTTCTACATTACCTCAAACGGCACGGCAAATGTCAGAAAGACATCTGATTACATTCCGCAGATGATTGATCTGGCAGGTGGAAGTTATATTTTTCAGGATCCGGGATCGGACGAGGATCACAGGTCGTCGGTCAACATGACGATGGAGGAATTTTATGCAACTGCAAAAGATGCCGACTATCTGGTCTACAATAGCACGATCGACGGAGAGATACAGACTGTCGAGCAACTGCTCGGCAAGAGTACGATGCTCCGTGATTTCAAGGCAGTGAGAGAAGGGAATGTGTGGTGCACGACGAGTGATCTGTATCAGCATTCCATGTCTGTCGGCAGTTTTACCATGGATCTGCATGCGATGCTGACAGCGGATCGTTCACATGAATACAAATATCTGTACAGCTTGAAATAAGGTTACAGTAATACCATAGGTTTTAGGCAATGGAAGAAGGTGCGCAGGGGAGGACATATGACAGAACGGAAGGGAAAAAGAACAGTTCGATATACAATTGTATTTGCCATATTACTATGCAGCGTGGCAGTGCTGGTCCTGGGCAATGTTGGAATTGGCAGTGTTTCAATTCCGGCAAAAGATGTAGTGAAATGTCTGGCCGGCGGGGCAGTCGATGATACCGTTTGGGGAATCATCCGTGATATCCGCCTGCCCAGAACGCTGGCAGTGCTTATACTCGGAGGAGCGCTGGCTCTTTCCGGGTATCTTTTGCAGACTTTTTTTCACAATCCGATCGCAGGACCGTTTGTCCTTGGCATCTCCTCCGGTTCCAAGCTGACCGTGTCATTGGTGATGGTATTTCTGCTTGGAAATGCTGTGACGATCAGCTCTGCAGTATTGATCGGAGCAGCGTTTGCAGGTGCGATACTCTGTATGGGTTTTGTGCTTTTGATGTCAAAACGGGTCAGAAGCATGTCCACACTGGTTGTCTGTGGCGTAATGATCGGCTATATCTGCTCGGCAATCACGGATTTTGTGGTCACGTTTGCCGATGATGCGGATATCGTCAATCTGCACAACTGGTCGCGGGGCAGCTTCTCCGGTATGGCATGGGGGAATCTGCCAACGATGGCGTTGGTCGTACTTATGGCATCTGTTGGTGTGTTTTTCCTGTCAAAACCGATCAGTGCCTATCAGCTAGGTGAAAACTATGCGAAGAATATGGGTGTGAATCTGCGCGCGCTGCGTGTTTTACTGATCTTACTTTCAAGTATTCTGTCCGCATGTGTCGTCGCCTACGCAGGTCCGATCTCCTTTGTCGGGATCGCAGTGCCGCAGATGGCGAAACAGATGCTGAAGACAAATAGACCGATTCTGATGATACCCGCATGCTTTCTGGGTGGAAGTGCTTTCTGCCTGCTTTGTGACCTGATCGCAAGAACAGTGTTTGCGCCGACAGAGCTTGCCATCAGCACGGTGACAGCAGTATTTGGCGCACCGGTGGTGTTGTGGGTGATGGTGACAAGGAAGAAGAGCAACCCGTGAAAACGCGGAAGATCTGTGAAGAGGAAAGAATAGCATGAATGATTCATATTTTTTTACCGTAGATATGTGTGTCGGTTATCACGGAAAATCGTTGATCAGGGATATCGGGATCACGCTGCAAAGGGGAGAGATCCTTACGTTGATCGGCCCGAATGGAGCCGGAAAGTCCACGATCCTGAAGAGCATTGCAGGACAGCTGGAACTGATCGGCGGAGCTGCTTATCTGGATCAGAGTGAAATTGCACGAATGCGGCGGGAGGAACTGGCAAAAAAGATGTCGGTGCTGCTCACAGAAAAGATCAGGGCAGAGCTTTTGACCTGTGAGGAGGTCGTGGAGACCGGACGGTATCCGTATACCGGAAGATTCGGCATCTTATCTGATGATGATCACAGAAACGTGCGGGAAGCGATGGAGCTTGTGCATGTGACAAAGCTTGCTGACCGTCTGTTTGACGAGATCAGCGACGGACAAAAGCAGCGCGTCATGCTGGCGAGGGCGATGGCCGGACAGCCGCAGATCCTGATCTTGGACGAACCGACTTCTTATCTGGATGTGAAATACAAGCTGGAATTTCTGTCGGTTTTACAGGAAATGCGAAAGAAAAGGAGGCTGACAGTGATCATGTCTCTGCATGAGCTGGAGCTGGCAGAGCGGATCTCGGACAAGATCCTTTGCGTGAAAGGGGAATACGTGGAACGTTTCGGTACACCGGAAGAAATCTTCCTGCCGGGTTATATAGGATCGCTTTTTGAAATACGAAACGGCAGGTATGATGAAGAAAACAGCCAGCTAGAGCTGGAGGCGGCAAAAGGTGCGCCGCAGGTGTTTGTGATCGCCGGAGGCGGAAGCGGCAAGCCTATCTACCGAAGGCTGCAGCGCGAGGGAATTCCCTTTGCCACAGGCATCTTATTTTCGAATGATCTGGATACGCCTGTCGCGCGTGCGCTGGCATCGGAGGTCATCGAGGCGGAGGCCTTCGAGCCGGTGGACGAAGTGCTTCTGACGCGTGCGAAGGAGGTAATGGATAGTTGCAAAACAGTCATCTGCTGCAGACAGAGATTTGGCAGTCTGGAGCATGCGAACAAGGAACTTGTGGCGTATGCAAAGGCTGCGGGGAGATTGGTAGAATGATAGTTGTTTTGTGATGATTCTATAAAAACAATCTCATATCTGACCGATATAAAAATTGAAACAGTGGCTGCACGCGTAAAATCAGTCACCGATCGATAAACAACACGGATGTGAATCTCAATCAGGGAGGATTGACAATGAATATCGGGATCAGGGTAAATCCTGCGACCGGGCAGTTTATGCGAACCGGATTGCCCGGCAGTAGCACAGGAAAACAGATTTCAGGGCTCGCGGCTGGAAAGAAGACGGCAGATGTATCGTCACAGGTGCTCAGTCCGTCGCTTCGTATGCGTTTGGCAGAGATGAATGCGGCGCAGAGTACGCTGCCGCAGGCGAAGCGCGAGGTGGTTTTTGACGCGGCCAGCGGTACAACCTTTGACGCGCAGCGGATGAGCCGTTCTGCTTCTTCTGCCCAGAAAAAGATGAAAAAGCTGCAATATAATTTTAAGCTGATCTCCTCGCAGATCATGCGTGCGAAGACCAGCAGCAGCGCTTCGCAGGCAGTCTCAAGTGCAAAGCGCATGGTTGCGCAGCTTCGCAGAAAGCGAAAGAGCGGCGAGTATGATGACGAAGAACTGGAGGCAGCGATCACACATGCACAGGCGATGGAGCGCGTTGCGAAAAAGCATGTGAAATACCTGCAACAGGAGGAGTGGGCAGAGCGAAGCGGGCATATCTGTGAAGAAAAATTGCCGGAAGAGGAGCAAAAGCCGGCAGGGGCAGCCAACCCAGAGGATCTGTCTGAGATGACGGATGGGTTTTCAGAAAACCCGGCAGAGTCTGCGAAGGAGTTTTCTGAACAAATGGCGCAGATCGGGCAGGAACTGGCGGAGAGCCTGGAGGAGATTCCTGAGGAATTTGCGGAAGAAATGGCGCAGCTCATGCTGGAGTACGCAGACATGATGAGTGAGACGGTGGAGAATCTGGGAGGGGATCTCTTAGAATCGTTATCCGGCTTTGATACAGATATGGATCCCGAGGATTTAAAGGCATTAAAGCAAAAGCACCGCGCAAAGGAAATGCAGGAGATCGCCAAGGCGGATGCAAAATATCTGAAGGCGATCTTTGAGAAATATGCCGCTGACCGCCAGCAGGCGGCAAGCGGTGTGAGTCAGGTCATGGGTGCAAGGAATGGAATGAGCGGCATGGGTGGAGTGATCAGCATGAGCGGTATGCCACAGACCGCATCCGCGGGCGCACCGGCAACTGCATCCGCGGCCCCGTCAGTAGAGGGCGGTAGTGTGGATGTATCTATTTAAAAAGACGTTAAAAAATTAATTTCTTGACACTTCTCTGTTTTTTTACTATGATGAACTTACGCAATAGTAAAAGAAGAGGGAGGTGTCTTTTTTATGAAACAGAATGTACGAGGTGCAGGGCGCAAGCGCGCGCTGTCCACAGAGACGATAAAGATCATAAAAAAAAGGTATGATGCCGGCGAAACGGTCACAGCACTGGCGGCAGAGTATGGTGTATCCCGCCAGACACTTTCCACATATCTGCATCCGAAGGAGCCACAGATGGATCAGGTCTGCCATACCTATCGCGCATGGGTCAGCCTGAATGAAATGCTCCGGCAGGAAGATCTGTGGGATTATACACTTCGGATCGACTATATGAATCATGACGAATGTTGTACGGTCATTCTTGTGGATTTTTTGCATGAAAAGATTCTGATCAGAAATGTGACGGATGAGCTTTTATTCCGTGCATTTGGTGTAAAGGAAAAACCGACATGGGAGGATTTTGAGTATTTTCTGGCGGATCGTTGTGTGCCGCGCACACGCTTCGGCATGAAGGAGATCCTGAAGGACTACGGTCTGGACTTTTATGATCCGCTGGCGATCATAGAAAAGACCGACGGTCATATGGCAGAAGACCACCAGTGGATGAAACTTACCTACTTTGACAAAATGGAGGCAATGAAGCATGAGAGAGATTGAAATGCATGTAGAGCCGACGCGGATCAGTGATTCCCATACATCCAAGGGCAACCAGCTCAAATGGGAACAGGACGGCTACTGGTACAAGGCAGATGCATTCGGCTATGAGAGTCTGGCAGAGGTTGTCTGTTCGAATATACTTGTGCACAGCAATCTGCCCCGACCGGTATTCTATGAGCCGGTGTCGATCATCTATCATGGAAAATGTTACCGAGGCTGCCGGAGTAAAAATTTTAAGATTGAAGATGAAATCCTGATCCCCATTGAGCGCCTGTGCCGTCAGTATACAGGTATGGGACTTGCAAAGACGCTTGCACGTTTTACAGATGTCCGGGAGCGGATTTCTTATACGGTTGATCTGATCACGAATATTACCGGGCTTACGGATTTTGATCGGTATCTGACGCAGATGCTGGAACTGGATGCATTTTTTTTAAACGAGGATCGCCATACAAACAATATCGCGGTACTCTACAATGAGCGGACAAAAGAGTACCGCCTATGTCCTTTTTTTGACATGGGACTTGCGCTGCTTGCGTATACAACACAGGATTATCCGCTGGGTGCTGATGTGGAAACATGTTTGACGAAAGTGCAGGCAAAGCCGTTTAGCTGTGATTTTGATGAACAGCTTGATGCGGCGAATGTGCTTTACGGATGTTTTCTCAAATTTGCCTGCAGTGCAGAGCAGATGTGCACGGAACTGAAACGTGTCGTGAGTGAGGGAAATTACACCTTGGAGGAGTGCAGACGGGTGGAGCAGGTGTTGCACAACCAGGCGCGGAAATATGCGTATCTGATGCCATAGTTTTTGGTATTGCATGAAAGGCGTTAAGCTACTATAATACTGTATAAAACGAGGCGAAAATTTGTCACTGCAAAGTGATACCGCAAAGACTTCGCGGTATCTGTATGCAAGACACTTTCAGTTAAATCTACACATAAGAATGTTAGGGAAGTGATGTATGAAATGAATGGGAAGATAAGCTTGTTGCTGGAAAAAATATATGACCACCTGTCTGCTGTTTATATGCTTGATCTGAAGGAAAAGCGGTATGAGATGATCAGGCAGGATGACTTTATGAGCAGGATTTTGGGTGGGCAGGGAGAATTGAAAGATGCGTATGCCAGGCTGTTTCTGGCAATTCGCGAGGGTGAACGGGTTTCAAACGCTTACGCAGCCTTTCATGATCAGTCCATTTTCGATAAGGAGAATCATGCGGGAAATATACGGCTGATCAATGCAGATGAAGAACAAAACTATGATTACCGAATCCTGAAGCTTGACGATGAGACAGCTGTGATCATATTTATCCACTGTGATGAAGGATACGAACGTGACCGGATGGAAAAACTCAAAATGGACACGATTCAGGAGAATTATCTGTTTTCCATGGTCGGTGATCTGAAAAACGATACACTGCGCAATTCTGTAACGACAGAGCTGAGTGTGGACAGGCAGGATTATCTGGAACTGAAATATTCTGACTGGCGTTACATGATCTCCAACATGTTTTTACCGGCTGACAAAGTGACATTTTTACAGATTTCAGATCCGAAATATGTGATGGAGAAGCTGGAAAAGCAAAAATCCTTCCGGTTTGAAGTACAGATGCAGAACATGCAGGGACAGTATATCTGGGTGCGCCTGATGTTCCGTCGCATGCATGGATTTTCAAAGGAAAACCCGGTATTTATCTACACGGTACAGGACATCGATGAAGAGATGAAACGTCTTCTGCAGCAGGAAAACATTATTGCGGCTGTGGAGGAGCAGAATCAGAAACTGTCGGATATCAACAAGGCGAAAAGTGTATTCATTTCGAATATGTCGCATGAGATCCGCACACCCATCAACGCGGTGCTCGGCATGGATGAGATGATACTTCGGGAGACGACGGATGAGAAGATCCGTGAGTATGCGTATGATATCAAAAATGCTGGAAAAATGCTGCTGAGCATCATCAACGATATTCTGGACTTTTCAAAGATCGAGGCGGGAAAAATGGAGATCCTTCCTGATGATTTCCGCTTGGGTTATATGCTCGATGATATCAATCGTCTGATCGACATCAAGGCAAAGGCAAAGGATCTGGATTTTATTCTTGATATCTCACCGGAGCTGCCGAGTGTGGTGTATGGTGATGAGCTTCGCATCAAGCAGGTGATCATCAATATCCTTACCAATGCTGTGAAATATACGCCGAAGGGGAGTGTTACATTTTCTGTTGGCGGCGATTATTCTTCGGAGCAGACAATGGATCTGCAGGTGACTGTAAGAGATACCGGTATCGGAATGAAGCAGGAGGAGATGGGAGACCTCTTTTCCGATTTCCGGCGTCTGGATGAAAGGCACAACCGAAATATAGAAGGCACCGGTCTCGGTATGAACATTGTGGTGCGTCTTCTGGAGCAGATGGGTTCAAAACTGAAGGTTGAGAGCGTGTATGGTGAGGGCTCGGTATTTTCCTTTGCACTGACACTGCCGGTCGTGGATACCGCTCCGGTCGGAGACATCACTGTATTGCATGAACAGCGGATGAAGGAAGAACTTTCAGCTAGAAAGCGTTTTGCAGAGGGTGCAAGGATTCTGGCGGTGGATGATAATCAGGTCAACCTTGCTGTATTAGTAGGCTGGTTAAAGGACTTTAAAGTGGATGTTGACTGTGCGCGCAGCGGGAAACGGGCACTAAAGATGCTTGGAGCAAAGCACTACGATCTGGTTCTTCTGGATCATCTGATGCCGGAGATGGACGGGATAGAGACGCTGGGTTATATTCGCGATCTGGGCGGTAGCTATGCAACGCTGCCGGTAATTGCCCTGACTGCAAATGTTTCCGGTGACTCGCGCCGCCGTTATATGCAGGCGGGCTTTTCGGATTTTTTGGAAAAACCGATCGTTCTCTCTGAGCTGGAACGCGTGTTGCAGACATATCTGCCACAGGATGACCGTGCGCAGACGGGTGCTCCTGTAACCGGAAAAAATAAAGAGGAGTAAGCACATGAAAAATATTACGAAAAGAAAACTGGCTGCCGTCATTCTGGGAAATCTGATCCTTGGCATCGGTGTTGCGATCCTTCGCTTTTCGCAGATGGGAAACGATCCGTTCTGTGCTTCCACAATGGCGATCAGCGGCGGCCTGGGCATGGGACTCGGCACGTACCAGTTGGTCCTGAACGTGGTGTTGTTTGTTTTTCAACTGTTGTGGGGAAGATCATACATAGGGCTTGGCACGATCATCAATCTCTTTTTACTCGGATATATCGTACAGTTTGTTACATGGGTACTGGATTCCGTTTTCGGTGCGACGCTCGTGTTGACGCTTCCACAGCAGCTTGTGATCATGGTCGTTGCACTTGTCATCCTGACCTTCGGGCTGGCAATGTATCAGGTCGCAGAACTCGGCGTGGCACCCTATGATTTTGTCGCGCTTGGTCTGGCAGAACGGCTTCCCATTCCTTATTTTGCCCTGCGTGTCGGGACGGATGCGATCTGTGTGCTGGTGATTCTCATTGCGGTAGGCACCGGTTTTATCGGTTGGGAGAATTCCCATCTTGGTATCGGAACTGTGATCACTGCATTTTTTTTGGGTCCGCTGGTAGCTTATTTTTCAAAGCTACATAAAAAGTGGGTAAACTAGAGTTTGCCACAGTACGGAATCCTTTTGCAAAAACGCTGCAAAGAAGTGAATATCGTCATATTTTTTTTCATAAATCCACAAGAAAAGGCAAAACAAAACGATTACAATGTAAATATCAGGACGCGAAACGGTTCGCGCATGACAGCACATATAAGGAGGATATGAAGAAATGGCAAAGAACAGATACATCGGAGATTATCCGGTAATTGGAATCAGACCTTGTATTGACGGCAGAAGAGGACCTTTAAAGGTACGTGAGTCACTGGAAGACCAGACCATGGGTATGGCAAAGGCAGTGAAAAAATTATATGAGGAGAACTTACGTTACTCCAACGGTGAGCCTGTAAAGGTCATCATTGCAGATACAACCATCGGACGTGTTGCTGAGGCAGCAGCCTGCGAGGCAAAATTCCGTAAGGAGGGCGTAGCGATCACTTTATCCGTAACTCCCTGCTGGTGCTACGGATCAGAGACCATGGATATGAACCCGCTGACCATCAAGGGTGTGTGGGGATTAAATGCAACCGAGAGACCCGGAGCAGTTTACCTTGCATCCGTACTTGCAACTTATGCACAGAAGGGACTCCCTGCATTCGGTATCTACGGAAGAGACGTTCAGGATGCAGATGACACAAACATTCCCGACGATGTATTAGAGAAATTATTAAGATTCGGCCGCGCAGCAGTTGCAGCAGCTACTATGAGAGATAAGTCTTACTTACAGATCGGTTCCCAGTGTATGGGTATCGGTGGCTCGATCATCAACCAGGAGTTCTTCGAGGAGTATCTCGGAATGCGTGTAGAGTCCGTTGACGAGGTAGAGATCCTTCGCCGTATGGAAGAGCACATCTACAATGAGGATGAGTACCAGAAGGCTCTTGCATGGATCAAGAAATATGCAAAGCAGGGCTTCGATAAGAACCCGGATTTCGTTAAGAAGTCTGATGAGCAGAAGGAAAAAGACTGGGAGTTCACCGCAAAGATGGCAGTCATCATCGAGGATCTGTATCAGGGCAACCCGAATCTGCCCGAGGGATGTGGTGAGGAAGCTGTCGGACACAATGCGATCTGCGGCGGTTTCCAGGGCCAGAGACAGTGGACCGATCATTGGCCGAATTGTGATTTCCCTGAGGCAATCTTAAATACTTCTTTCGACTGGAACGGAGCAAGAGAGCCTTTCACACTGGCTACAGAGAATGATACCTTAAACGGCGTTGGCATGATGTTCATGAACCTGCTGACCAACCGTGCACAGATGTTTGCAGACGTTCGTACCTACTGGTCAGGTGACGCGGTGAAGCGTGTGACCGGCTATGAAATCGAGGGACACGCAAAGGATGCAGACGGATTTATCCATTTGATCAACTCCGGTTCCTGTTGTCTGGACGCTTCCGGCGTTTGTACCGATGAGAACGGCGCACCTGTTATGAAGAAGTGGTTCGATGTAACCGATGCTGATATCGAGAAGATGATGGATGCCTGCGAGTGGTGCCCTGCTGATAACGGATACTTCCGCGGTGCCGGATACTCTGCTCGTTTCGAGACGAAGACAGAGATGCCTGCTACCATGATCCGTCTGAACATTGTTAAGAATCTCGGACCGGTTCTTCAGATCGTAGAAGGATGGACCGTAGATCTTCCGGAAGAGGTTTCTGATGCATTATGGAAGAGAACAGACTATACATGGCCTTGTACATGGTTCGCTCCCCGTACCGATGGTATCGACGGATCTCCGTTCAAGACCGCTTATGATGTAATGAACAACTGGGGTGCTAATCACGGCGCGATCAGCTACGGACATATCGGCGCTGACCTGATCACCATGGCATCTATGCTGCGTATCCCTGTATGTCTGCACAATGTTCCTGATGCTGATGTATATCGTCCGGCTGCATGGAACGCATTCGGCGCAGACAAAGAAGGCCAGGATTTCCGTGCATGTGCAGCATACGGACCGTTATATAAGACGATTCGATAATAAGGAGGACATAAAAATGTTAAAAGGAATTCCTTCCATTTTATCACCGGAACTTTTAAAAGTGCTGTGTGAAATGGGACATACTGATGAACTGACTATCGGAGATGGCAACTTCCCCGGACATTCATTTGATACACAGGTGATCCGTATGGACGGACATGGTGTACCGGAGATTTTGGATGCGATCTTACAGGTATTTCCGTTGGATACCTATCCGGATGCAAACGGTGTGATGGTTCCGCCCTGTACACTGATGGCAGTGGAGCCGGGCGATGATGCAAAGACACCGATCTGGGATACCTACAAGGACATCGTTGCAAAGCATGATGAGCGTGGTGCTGATTGCTTTGAAGAGATCAACAAGTGGAAATTCTATGATAAGACCAGAGCAAAATCAAAGGTCGTTATCATGACCGGAGAGACTGCGATCTATGCGAATATCATTCTCCGCAAGGGTGTAGTGATCAACTAATAATTTCTTTTATAAATTATTTAAAAAGGACGGTGATGCATTGTCACCGTCCTCTTTTTATGTTACACTACTTTCGATGGTCTGTGAAAAGCAGATGCGTCTGTATTTTACAATAAGAAAAGCCAGTACCTTGCTGCATCCGAACTGCGAAGGTACTGAGCAGTTAGGAGGCGGATAGTTAAATTGAAAAAAACATCAGAAAACATCTTAGAGTTCAAACATCTGTCGCGTACGTTTGAGGATGGCTTTACGGCGGTGGATGATTTCAACCTGAGCATCAAACGAGGAGAGTTTGTCACTTTTTTAGGACCCTCAGGCTGTGGCAAGACGACCACACTGCGCATGCTGGCGGGCTTCGATGCACCGACCGGCGGCGAGATTCTATTAAATGGTGAGGATATCACCAGACTTCCGGCGAACGAGCGACCGATCAACACGGTCTTTCAGCGTTACGCCCTATTTCCCCATTTGAATATTTTTGACAATGTTGCTTTCGGATTAAAACTGAAGAAGCTGCCGAAGGCTGAAATTATAAAAAAGGTCAAGCGCGCACTGGAAATGGTAGACCTGGAAGGCTTTGAGACGAGAAGCGTCCAGACCTTGTCCGGTGGACAGCAGCAGCGAATTGCGATTGCCCGTGCAATCGTAAACGAGCCTCAGATTCTGCTTTTAGATGAGCCGCTGGGAGCTTTGGACCTGAAAATGCGTAAGGAGATGCAGCTGGAGCTGAAGGATATGCATGAAAAGCTCGGCATCACCTTTATTTATGTTACCCATGATCAGGAGGAGGCGCTCACCATGTCTGACAAGATTGTCGTCATGTCGGAGGGCAGAATCCAGCATGTAGGAACACCGGAAGATATTTATAATGAGCCGAATAATGCCTTTGTTGCTGACTTTATCGGCGAGAGTAATATCTTCAACGGTATCATGACAGGACCCTTAAAGGTCCGTTTCTGCGGGGCAGAGTTTACCTGTGTGGATGATGTGCCGCACGGTACGATGGTGGATGTTGTTGTGCGTCCGGAGGATGTTCTGATCACGGAGCCGGAAAAGGGCATGATCACCGGAGAAGTGATCAGTGTGATCTTCAAGGGCGTGCATTATGAGATCACGGTTCTGTGCGGAAAGAATGAGATCGTGATCCAGACGACAAAAAAAGCACAGGTCGGCGCGCGCGTCGGATTGTGTGTGGAGCCCGAAGGTATTCATCTGATGCAGGCGGAACACTCCTTAAATAAGCTGGAATCCGGCGTGGATGAGCACTATCAGCTCACCATTTTGGACGGTGTACTGCAGTGTGATGTCAAGTCCCTGATCCCGGGAGCAAAGGAAGTGGGCGATGTACTCTGTGATGCACACGGAAATGAGATCGATCACCGCAAGCTGAAGGTGATCGCTACGATCAAACCGCGTGATATCAAGATGAGCGATGATGAAAATGAAGGTATTGTGTGCGGACATATCATTAACCTGATCTATATCGGTGATCATTATCGGTATGTGGTGCGTACGAATGAGGAGATCGATTTTATTGTCAGTGATGAGGATTTGTGGAACATGGGCGATTATGTCAGTCTGATCATTCCGCAGGAAAAGCTGACATTTACATTGAAAAAATAGCAGGAGAAAAACGATGAGAGGATTACATTTTTCCAGAAAGCAGCTGGCGATCCCTTATGGTCTTTTCCTGACCTGCTTTGTAGCATTGCCGCTGTTGGTGATTATTTATTATGCATTTACAAATGGAGAGGGTCATTTCTCCATGTGCAATCTGGTCGGATTTTTTACGAGTCCGAACACGATCGGAACGCTTGCCTATAGCTTTGCGATTGCGATTGTGACGACCTGTGTGTGCCTGTTGCTGGCGTATCCGGTTGCGTACATTCTGGCGCAGAGTGAGTGGAAGCAGAAGAACGTGATCGTTGTCATGTTTGTACTGCCGATGTGGATCAATTTTACATTGCGCATCACGGCACTGAAGGAAATATTGACTTTGCTGGAGGGGAATCTGGCATATTATCCCTTCCTAAATTCCGTGATCGGTATGACCTATGACTTTTTGCCGTTTATGATCCTGCCCATGTACACGACACTTTGCAAGCTGGATCACAGTCTCATGGAGGCGGCTGCAGATCTCGGGGCAGGCCCGGTGCAGGTTTTTTTCAAGGTGACGTTGCCACTTTCCGTTCCCGGCATTATCAGCGGTGTGGTCATGGTATTTTTGCCGTCCATGACAAACTATGTTGTGCTGGATATGCTCTACAACAGCACCTATATCATGGGAAGCCTGATCGGAAGCTACTTCAGTGCTTATGATTGGCATAACGGTTCCATGATCGCGCTGATCCTGTTGCTTATTATCCTGGTATTCACGCTGGTGACAGATCGTTACACGGATGAGGGAACGAGCAGAGGAGGTGCACTGTTATGAAAAAGAATAAAAAGTATCTCGCACGTGTTTTTGTGGGACTGATGCTTCTGGTGATCTATCTGCCGATTCTGGTCTTAATGGTGTACAGCTTTACGACATCGACGACGATCGGAGCGATCCGTGGGTTTTCGTTGCAAAATTATGTGACGCTTTTTTCCAATGAGGAGCTGCGCGGGATGATCTTTGGAACAGTGGCACTGGCGTTTGGCGCTGCCCTGATTGCCACGCTTCTCGGTACGCTGGGCGCGATCGGAGGATTTTACTCCAAAGCAGTGTCCGGCGGCTATATCTCGGCATTGAATGAAGTGCCGGTTGTCAATGCGGATGTTGTGACCGGTTTTTCCATCTGCATCGCACTGGTTGTTGTGTGCGGGATTGACAAGAGCACCTTTCTTCCTTTGGTAGTCGGGCATGTGGTGCTCTCGGCACCGTTTGTCTACCTGTCCGTGATACCGAAATTAAAACAGATGGATCCAAGCCTTTACGAGGCCGCAATGGATCTGGGTGCGACGCCCACGCAGGCGCTCACCAAGGTTGTGCTGCCACAGATCGCATCGGGTGTTGTTTCCGGCTTTGCGCTGGCGCTGACACTCTCGCTGGATGATTATTTCATTGCGAGCTACACGAAGCCGGCGACCTTTGACACGATCAGCACCTATGTCGTGAATGCCACCAAGGGCTCACAGACAGAGATCAAGACGGCGCTTTGGGCGCTGTCCACCGTGATCTTTTTCGTGGTCATTCTTGTGGTCGTGCTCATGAACACGGCGGGAAAGAAAAATGTCCAGAAAACCGCGCTTGCGGTCGCACTGTTTATCAGCGCAGGGGCGCTTACAGCTGTTTTCTCACCGGAGACGGTACTGGCAGCGGATGATGAGATCGTGCTGCGTGTCTGCAACTGGGAGGAATACATTGACCTCGGTGACTGGGACGAGGAGGAAGAACTGATCGAACTGGATAACGGAGCGGAGATTCTCGGTGTCAATCCGATGTATAATGATTTTGAGGACTGGTACTTCGAGACAACCGGAAAAAAGGTGCGTGTCGAGTATTCCTGCTTTGGAACAAATGAGGATCTGTACAATCAGCTCACACTCGGTGATACCTACGATCTGGTATGCCCCTCCGACTACATGCTCATGAAGCTGATGGCGGAGAACATGGCAGAGCCTTTTTCAGAGCAGTTTTTTGACAGAGGGAACGAGGATAACTATTATGTGCGCGGTGTGTCTCCGTATATTTCGCAGGTGTTTGAAGAAAATGAGATCAATGGTAAAGCATGGGAAAAGTATGCTGCCTGCTACATGTGGGGAACGACCGGTGTGCTCTATAATCCTGAGTTGATGAGCGAGGAGGAGGCATCGACATGGTCGGTGTTCGACAACCCGAAATTTTACCGCCAGATGACCCTGAAGGATAACGTGCGCGACACCTATTTTGCAGCGCTCGGTTATCTGCGGGCAAACGAACTGACAGCAGAGGAGTTCCTGGCAGATCCGGATTATCAGGAAAAACTGACAGATGTTATGAACGATGTTACGCCGGAGACGATTGCCGAGGTGGAGCGGCTTCTGCAGCATATGATGGGAAATATCTATGCATTGGAGACCGACAGCGGAAAAGCCGATATGGTGACCGGAAAGATCATTGCAAATTATCAGTGGTCGGGAGATGCGGTCTATGCAATGGATCAGGCAGAAGAGGACGACGTATATCTTGCCTATGCGGTGCCCAAGGAGTGTTCAAACCTCTGGTTCGACGGCTGGATGATGCTTAAAAAGGGGATTGGCGGAAATCCGGACAAAAAGGCGGCGGCGGAGGCGTTTGTAAACTTCTTGTCACGTCCCGACAATGCAGTGCGCAATATGTATTATATCGGCTATACTTCTGCAATCGGCGGCGGTGAGGATGATACGGTCTTTTCCTACCTCGACTGGTGCTACGGTGCGGAGGACGAGGAGGAAGAACTGATCCCGTATCCGCTCGGATATTTCTTCAGCGGCGATAATGCAGATGAGGACTATGTCGTGTATACGACAGAGGATCAGATTGGCAGACAGCTCTACACGCAGTATCCGTCGCAGGAGATTATCGAGCGGACTGCGATCATGGGTTATTTTGACGAGACAGAGACGAAAAACATCAACCAGATGTGGATCAATATAAGGTGCTTTCATATTGCAGATGTCCCGGCAGGTGTATGGGTGTTTGTAGCAGCTGTGGTACTGGTTATCCTGGCGGCTTATGTACACCATCGCAGAAACCAGATGTGGAGATAAAATTGTAAACAAAAATGTTATATTTGACGAAAAATACCTGATAATGTTTGACTGAAATGTGAATTTCGTCTATAATAAAGAAGTCGGCGGTTGTTCGCAAGGTGGACAACCGCCGAAATTGTATATTTTTTAGGAGGATTTTGTTATGGCAGAAAAGAAAAAAGGCGGCGGCGCCCTGCTCGGTGCAGCATTTTTGATGGCGACTTCCGCAATCGGACCCGGATTTTTGACACAGACAGCGACATTTACCGGTCAGCTGAAATCCAGCTTTGGATTTGTAATCCTTGTATCAATCATCCTTTCGGCAATCGCACAGCTCAATATCTGGCGTGTGCTCTGTACAACCGGTCTTCGTGGTCAGGATGTGGCAAATAAGGTGCTTCCCGGTCTTGGATATTTTGTATCATTCATGATCGTGCTCGGCGGTCTTGTTTTCAATATCGGTAACGTCGGCGGCGGTGCACTCGGTTTCAATACGCTGCTCGGTATTCCCACATGGCTCGGCTACATTCTTGCCGGAGCTCTGGCGATCGTTGTATTTTTGCTGAAAAATGCGAAGGCAGCCATGGATACACTGACAAAGGTACTCGGCGGTGTCATGATCGTCGTGATCCTGATTGTGATCTTTGTGGTAAAGCCGCCTATGGGCGATGCACTGCAGCATACGTTTATTCCTGACGCAGAGACCAAGTCTCTGTTCAATGCAATTCTGACTCTCATGGGTGGAACTGTAGGCGGATATATCACATTTGCCGGTGCACATCGTCTGATCGATGCAGGTATCACCGGAAAAGAGAATAAAAAAGAGATCACAAAGAGTTCCGTTATGGGTATCGTGATCGCAACGATCGTTCGTATTTTCCTGTTCCTCGCAGTGCTCGGCGTTGTTGTAAAGGGCGTAGAGCTGGATGCTGCAAACCCCGCAGCGGATGCATTCCGTCAGGGCGCAGGTGAGATCGGATATCGCTTTGCAGGTCTGGTACTGCTGTGTGCGGCAATCACTTCTATCATTGGTGCAGCTTACACCTCAGTTTCTTTCTTAAAGACTTTCAACAAGAAGATTGAAGAGAAAGAGAACTATGTGATCATTGCATTTATCGCAGTGTCTACACTGATCATGCTGATCCTTGGAAATCCTGCATTACTTCTTGTATTTGCAGGTGCGTTTAACGGACTGATCCTTCCTATTACACTGGGTATCTGTCTGATCGCAGCACATAAAAAGTCTGTTATGGGAGAGGGCTACAAGCACCCGATCGTGCTGACGATCTTAGGCATTATTGTAGTTGCTTTATCTGCATACATGGGTGTAACGACCTTTGTGACAAAAATTGCAGGATTGTTCTAATATTCTAATTAAAAAGTGAGATGCTAAAAGGGTGCAATGTGCAGCACATTGCACCCTTTTTTATAAAGAACCGGAAGGAGGGTTTTCATGCAGAATGTGAAAATTATGACAGCGGGCGACAGCTCAATCCTGATTCAGTTCGGCAGTTCCATTGACCCGGATATCAATGCAAGGATTGCTGCGACGGTTCAGCTCATGAAGGAACAGCATATTGAGGGGGTTGTGGATATCATACCGGCGTTTTGTTCGCTGCTCATCAATTATGATCCGCGCGTGATTTCCTATGACGAGATGAAAACGCGAATGGAGAAGATTCTGTCTATTGAGATCGCAGCAGGCGCACGCAAGAAAAAGGTGCACGAGATACCGGTGTGCTACGGCGGTGAATTTGGACCGGATCTGCCGACCATTGCGGAGCATGCGGGACTTTCCGAACAGGAGGTTATCGACATCCACAGTTCTACCGATTATCTGATCTATATGCTGGGCTTTTTGCCGGGATTCACTTATCTTGGCGGACTGGACGAGCGTATTCACACGCCGCGCCTTGCCAATCCGCGTATCCGTATTCCTGCGGGAAGTGTCGGTATTGGAGGCTCACAGACCGGTATCTATCCGATGGACTCGCCGGGTGGCTGGCAGCTCATGGGAATGACACCGGTAAAAACATATGATCCGGACCGAGAGGTGCCGATTCTCGTGGAGGCGGGTGATTACATCCGTTTTGTTCCGGTTGATCGTGCTGAATATGACCGTATCAAGGGAGAAGTCGAACAGGGAACTTATACGGTACGGGTTGTAGAAGGGGAGGTGTGACCGTTATGGGTATTCGTGTATTAAAGGCAGGTATGCTGACGACCGTACAGGATCTCGGTCGCACCGGTTACCAGAGTCAGGGATTTTCCGTGGCGGGTGTCATGGATGTGCGCTCTTTTAAGATCGCAAATCTTTTACTCGACAATCCGGAAAATGAAGCAGTACTGGAGTTTACGCTGATCGGGCCAACCTTACAGTTTACGTCAGAGACGATCATTGCGATCACGGGAGGCGATTTCACACCGACGTTGAACGGTGAACCGGTGCCAATGTATGAGGCCGTGTATGTCAACCGCGGAGATATCTTAAAATTTGGAAGCGCCCGCACCGGAAGCCGCGGCTATATTGCGTTTTCCAGCTATCTGGATATTCCGGTCGTGATGGGCAGCCGTTGTACGAATCTGAAGAGCAAGATCGGCGGGTTTAAGGGTCGGAAACTGAAGGATGAGGACTATATCGGCTTTCGTATGAAACGGCGGTATCTGCCGTATTTTCTGTCGAGAAAGCTGAAGGCGGATGATTTCTCCAAAGAGAGCGAGACGCTCCGTGTCGTATTAGGCCCGCAGGATGAGATGTTCAGCAAACAGGGCATCGAGACGTTCCTGGCGCAGGAGTATACGGTTACCAGCGATTTTGACCGGATGGGCTGTCGTCTGGAAGGACCTTTTATCGCGGCAAAAAATACGACGGACATGATCTCGGACGGTATTGCTTACGGCTCCGTTCAGGTGCCGAGCCACGGCAAACCGATCATCCTGCTGTCTGATCGTCAGACGACCGGTGGCTATCCGAAGATAGCGACAGTCGCATCCGTGGATATACCGAAGCTGGTACAGCGCAAGACCGACCACAAGATCCGGTTTACTGCGATCAGCGTGCAGGAAGCGCAGAAGCTTTATCGGGAAGAGGAAAAGGCATATGAGAAAATGCGAAGCGAGATCCATGTGCCGTGCAAAGAGGTGCTGGACTGTCGTCTGGTGGCAAAGCGCGTGAGCAAGCTGTTTGAGTAGGAAGGCATGCCGCACCCGCCGACAGGCGGGAGGCGATACATTAGATTTAGGAGGAAAAAATCATGAATGTAGAACAGATCGAGAAATTAGTGGAGATCGTAGAGCGGTCTTCCCTGACAGAGTTTTCTTATAAGGATGACGAGGTAAAGATCACAATGAGTAAGCTGGAGCATGCACCGGTCATTGCAGGTGGTATGCCGATGACACCGCCTGCCTTTGCAACACCGGAGAACGCATCAGCACCTGCGGCACCGCAGGCAGAGGCGGAGGATGAGGCAGTGCTTATCACATCTCCGATCGTCGGCACGTTTTATGCGGCTCCGGCACCGGACGCTGCGCCGTTTGTGAAGGTGGGAGATCATGTAAAGAACGGTCAGACCGTATGTATTTTGGAGGCAATGAAGCTGATGAATGAGATTCAGAGTGAATTTGACTGCGAGATCGAGGCAGTGCTCGTGAGCAACGAGCAGAAGGTGGAATATGGACAGCCCTTATTCCGTGTAAAAAAGCTCTAAAAGGAGGCGGTGAGCATTGATAAGTAAAGTATTGATCGCCAACCGCGGTGAAATTGCCGTCCGCATTATCCGTGCCTGCCGGAATATGGGTATCCGAAGCGTGGCTGTCTATTCAAAAGAGGACGAGAAGAGTCTGCATGTGCAGCTTGCAGACCAGCGCGTGTGTATCGGTGAAGGACCGGCGCGAAACAGCTACCTGAATATGGATCGTATCATTATGGCTGCAGTTAAGGTCGGTGCAGATGCGATTCATCCCGGTTTTGGTTTTCTTTCCGAGAACAGTGAATTTGTACGTAAATGCCAGGAATATGGGCTGACGTTCATCGGTCCGGAGGCAGATGTCATTGACAAAATGGGCAACAAGTCACAGGCGCGTACAACAATGATGGAGGCAGGCGTTCCGGTTGTTCCGGGTACGAAGGAGCCTGTCTATGATGCAAAGGTAGGACTGGAGCTCGCAGATGAGATTGGATATCCGGTCATGATCAAGGCATCCTCCGGTGGCGGCGGAAAGGGTATGCGTGTGGCACAGTCGGCGGATGAGTTCGAGTTTCAGTTTAATATTGCGCAGCAGGAATCAGCCAACGCGTTTGGCGACGACACGATGTATATCGAGCGATTTGTGGAAAATCCCCGTCATGTGGAGATTCAGATCATTGCGGACACACACGGAAATGTCGTTGCACTCGGAGAGCGTGACTGCTCCGTACAGCGTAATCATCAGAAGCTGATCGAGGAGTCGCCCTCACCGGCAATTGACGAGGAGACCCGTCGCAAGATGAACGAATATGCGATTCTTGCAGCAAAAACGGTTGGTTATACCAATGCAGGAACCATCGAGTATATTGTTGATCCAAAGGGTGGATTCTATTTTATGGAGATGAATACCCGTATTCAGGTAGAGCATGGTGTGACAGAGATGGTGACGGGCACAGATCTGATCATCGAACAGATCCGCGTCGCACAAGGCGAGGAACTCAGCTTTAAGCAGGAGGACGTAGCCATTCGTGGACATGCGATCGAGTGTCGCATCAATGCGGAGATTCCGTCCAAAAACTTTATGCCAAGCCCCGGTGTTGTCGAGCATATCCATTTACCTGCAGGAAACGGTGTGCGGGTGGATACCGGATTGTACACCGGTTACCGGATTCCGAGTGAGTACGATTCCATGATCGCGAAGGTCATTGTCCATGCACCCGACCGGGAGTCTGCGCTGCGCAAGATGGCGAGTGCGCTGGACGAGATGGTCATTTTAGGTGTGGAGACAAATCTGGATTTCCAGTACCAGATCATCAGACATCCGGTGTTCGCAGCAGGAGAGGCAGACACGGGATTTATTGAAAACGTATTAAAGTTGTAGGAGAGAAACTATGTATCAGATAGATTTGAATTGTGATCTTGGTGAGAGCTTTGGGCGATATACGCTCGGGCTGGATGAACAGGTGATTCCGCTCATTACATCGGCAAATGTGGCTTGCGGTTATCATGCGTCCGATCCACTGGTGATGGACCGGACGATCACGCTGGCAAAAGAGGCAGGCATCCGTGTCGGTGCGCATCCGGGCTACCCGGATCTGCAGGGCTTTGGCAGGAGAAATATGGATGTATCGCCGGCAGAGGCAAAGGCGTATACCACATATCAGCTTGGAGCACTGGATGCTTTTTGTAAGTCAAAGGGCGTGAAAATGCAACATGTCAAGCCGCACGGTGCGATGTATAATATGGCGGGCAAGGATTATGCACTTGCAAAGGGAATCGCCGAGGCAATTTATGAATATGATAAGGATCTTATTGTGATGGCGCTTGCCAGCGGACAGCTCGTGCAGGCAGCAAAGAACATGGGGCTGCGTGTTGCTAGGGAGTATTTCACCGACCGTGCTTATGAGGCGGACGGATCACTTGTCAATCGCAGAAAAGAAGGTGCGATGATCACCGACGAGAATGAGGCGATCGAGCGCGCCATCCGCATGGTGAAGGAGCACAAGGTGCGTGCCGTCGATGGCACGGACATCGAGCTGTGTGCCGAGAGTGTCTGCGTGCATGGCGATGGCGCCAAGGCGCTGGAGTTTGTGAAAAAGATCCGCAGTGCCTTTGAAGCTGAAGGTATCACGATCGCGCCACTGGCGGAGATCGTGTAGTTTCTGATTGAATTCAAATCACCACTCCGCATCCGACTCTGCAGGCATGTGTACCTGTAGAACCTTGCGCGAACCATTCCGAAGAGCCTTTTCAAAAACGAAATTGTGTCAGCAAAGGCTTCCACAATTTGAAAGTCTCTTCTTCATCGCGCAAGAAAGTCATACAGGCACACATATCCTGCGTTCGGATGCTCATTGAAATTCCACTAGCATATTATATTTATGTGGCGTGTGTTACAGATGTACCACAATATAATCATGGTGCACTGCCTGTAAGAATGTCTCGAACACATCCTTCGTGCGTAGCTTCAGGCTCGACGTATTGATGCACGGATGGCAGCCGAAATATTCTGCGTTCAGCACATCTTCATCGACGAGAAGCTGTACATGATTTTCGTGGTCGTTCATCAGACCGAGCACGCTGACGGAGCCGGGTGTGATGTCCAGATACTCTGCCATGTGTTCTTCGTCTGCAAAAGAGAGGCGGGGACTGCCGATCTGTTTGGAGATGTCTTTTGTGACAAACTGCTTTTCGCCGCTCATGGCGAGCAGATAAAAGTTTGTTTTCTGGCGGTTGCACAGAAAGAGATTCTTGCAGATTGTGGCATCACCCAGCACTTTATCGACTGCGGCACACGCCTCGATCGTCATTGCGGGCTCGTGATCCACCCGTTCATATTCGATTCCCAGGGAATCAAGCAGATCATAACAGCGGACTTCTTTATCTAACCGGCGCTCCTTGGTGATGGGGCGCCCTTTGTGTAATATCAGTTCCATCATGCGTTTGTCCTTCCATAATTTGTGTGGCGCTCGTCAATCATGCGAACATGTTGGCTTGCTTGCACTCATTATATCTCATTTCCACGAAAAATCAATGAGATCAGGAGGGTGGTGTTTATTTCACAACATCAATTTTAGTCAATTTCGCATTCAGGTTTTCCAGAAAGCCCTTCGGCAGCGAATCGCCGGCCATCGTTGTCATTGCCTCCGGAGACATGGCTTTCATCATATCCCACATACCCTCACCGGGTGACATCTTGAAGTTTGTGGCGAGGAAAACAGCTTCAGAGACAACATCCAGTGCTTCTTTAGATTTGGCAAGCTGCTCCATCGTGTAGCGGATGTTGTATTTTCCTTCCGGAAATTCCATCGGAGCATTCAGATCCAGATCACCCGCCAGTTTGAACCAGTTGGCGACACCGTCCATGCGTTCCTGATACTCCGGCAGAACATAGATTGCCGGTTCTTCCTTTACCTTCTCCAGAGTCATGGAATCTTTGACAACTCCCGCATCAGCGATGATTGTGTGTATCCCTTCATCCAGAGATAGATCGAATATGCAGATATGGTCACATACTTCTTTTTCTGCTGTGCGCTGTCCGTCCACAAAAAGAACGACGGAAGGCTGGTTGGAGTACACTTTGACAGTGATCGTGTCCCCGGCGCGTTTGGAATAACGTTTTCCGGCGATATGCACCATCGGCGTCTTGCTCCAGTAAGCCTGATAGATATAGTAGCTGTCTTTTTTTGTCTTTCGGTCCATGGTGACGAGTCCCTTGTTGTTGCGTCCTTTTACGCCGCCTTCGTCGCGCGCGGCGCATCCGAAATCAAACATATTCCACACGTGGCTCGACCAGATCCACGGACGCTCGTCAAGCACCTTCGCCATGTGTTCGTGATAAAGTGCCTGATAATCTTCAGAATAATCCTTACATTTGGGATCGCTGCTGTGGTAGGTGATGATACCTTCGCAGCCGTATTCCGACAGACCGAGACAGATATCCGGGTGTTCGGCGTGGAATTTGTCCAGCCAGACCTCATTGTCTTCCATACGACCTCCATACCAGCCGAAATAGTGATTGTAACTTTCCGTGTCGGTTATGTGATGCATCGGACCGTCTGTCGGTGTCATGGACACATGCGCGATCGCGGTCAGACGGGTAGGATCCAATTCTTTTGCGATCCGATTCAATTCATGATGATTTTCTACCAGTTTTTCAGAGATACCGCCGATCAGTATCTCGTTGGATATACCCCAGAAGCAGATGCTCGGATGATTGTAGTTCTGGATGATCAGCTCCTTCAGCTGGCTGATGCAGTTTTCGTGTGCTTCCGGGTCTTTGTTAAATACGGAGATAAAGGGGATCTCTGCCCAGACGATAAAACCGAGCTCATCGCACGCGTCATAGAAATCCTGTGAGTGTTGGTAGTGCGCGAGACGGATCGTATTCGCACCGAGCTCCTTGATGAGCGCAGCATCCAGACGATGATCCTCCTTTGAAAGCGCGTTACCCTTGTAGAGCATGTCCTGATGGCGGGAAACACCGCGCAGAGGAGTCGGTGTACCGTTGATGATAAAACCTTTTTCAGGATCAACGGAAAAACTGCGGACGCCTGTGCGCACACAGATCTCGTCATATGCTTCGTTGCGCCGCTGTAAGAGGGCCGTGACCGTGTACAGGTACGGGGCATCTATTTCCCACTTGACAGCATCGGGCACATAGATCGTCGTTTTTGCCTCGTCTGCAGGACAGCAGGCGTAGCCGACCTCTTTGCCATCCGCGTCGCTGATCTGATAGAGTACGGTAAAGTTTTCGTCTGCATTTTTCACAAATGCTTCCACTTCAAACTTTGCACCGCCATCGTCGCAGGGGGTCGGGGTGACCATGATTCCGGGACCGCCGTAACAGGTCAGATCAAAGTGCGTATGGGGCACACTGATCAGATTGACACCGCGGTAGAGACCGCCGTAAAAAGTAAAGTCTGCGGACTGCGGGTAAACGCTGTCTTTATATTCGTTACTGCATTGAATGGCGAGCAGATTTTCGCCGTCATCCTTGCAAAGATCGGTGATATCCGCGCGAAAAGCAGAGTATCCGCCCTCGTGATAAATGGCTTTTTTTCCATTGACATAGACGGTTGCCTGCTGACCGGCAGCGGGAATATCGATAAACGTGCGGCCGCCCGCAAGTGGCTGCTCCGGTGTGGTAAAAGTGCGCACATACCAGTAGCTGCCACGGTCGTAGCCGCCGTTTCCGTCATGACCATCCACGCCATTCCATGTGTGAGGGAGCCTGACAGTTTCACCGTCTGTGGGGAGTGCCTGTGGCAAGTCCGTATTCTTGTGTATGAATTTCCAGCCTTCATTGAGATGAATGATCGTTCGCATAAGTGCCTCCTGAGTGTTTAATATCCTGAATATAGTTGTCTGCAAAAAGGAAATATTTATGTATTCCTTTGACCGCATAGCTGACCATTTCCTGTGCATACTATCTTACAAAAAATGCAATTGCATTTGCAAGGAGTAGAATAATGGAAAATGGCAGTAAACCTTTTGGAATAAAGGATAAGATCGGTTATATGTTTGGCGATTTCGGCAATGATTTTACTTTTATATTGTCGAGCATGATACTGATGAAATTTTACTCGGATGTGATGGGTGTCTCCGTCGGACTGGTCGGTATCATGATGATGGCGGCGCGCTTTGTAGATGCGTTCACGGATGTCACGATGGGTCAGATCGTAGACCGGAGCAGATCACTGCGGCGCGGAAAATTTCTTCCGTGGATCAGACGTATGTGCGGACCGGTTGCGATCGCGTCGTTTCTGATGTATGCATCCTGGTTTGCAAACATGTCGATGGGATTTAAGATATTCTGGATGTTTTTTTCCTATCTGCTGTGGGGCAGTATTTTTTATACAAGCATCAATATTCCATATGGTTCGATGGCATCTGCAATATCCGCAGAGCCGAAGGATCGTGCACAGCTATCCAACTTCCGGACGATCGGTGCAACGCTTGCGAGCACGGTCATAGGCGTTGTGCTCCCGGTGCTGGTGTTCTATCAGGATGAGGCGGGCAATCAGGTACTTTCAGGAACGCGGACAAGCATTGCGGCGGCTGTCTGCTCTGTCGGTGCAGTGATCTGTTATATGCTCTGTTACTATATGTGCACCGAGCGCGTGAAAGTGTCGCAAAAGACAGAGCAGTTTCGACTGGGTGATCTGCTGAGAGGACTGGTGACAAACCGTGCGCTGGTCGGTATCGTTGTCTGCTCCGTACTCATGCTGCTGGTGCAGCTGACGATGCAGGGTATGACGACGTATGTGTATCCGAATTATTTTAAAAATGTGGCAGCGCAGTCGGCATCCGGTCTGGTAGGACTGATTGTGACGTTGATACTGGCCACATTCGTTGTACGCGTCCAGATGCGTTTCGGCAGAAAGGAGCTTGCGATTGCAGGTTCCTTTTTCGGGGCTGTCGTTTTTGCATTTACCTACTTTACGCATACGCATAACGCATGGCTGTTTGTCATTCTTTCCGCGCTGGCATATGTGGGGCTGGCGGCATTTTCGTTGATCTGTTGGGCGATGATCACGGACGTGATCGATGATACGGAGGTGCAGACGGGAGAGCGGTCGGACGGTACGATCTATTCCGTATACTCCTTTGCCAGAAAACTCGGACAGGCAGCAGCTTCCGGCGTGACCGGCGGACTGCTGACGCTGATCGGCTATTCGAACGCCACGCAGTTTGATCCGGATGTGACGGAGGGCATCTTTATGCTGAGTACGCTCGTTCCTGCGATTGGATTTCTCATTCTCGGATTGGCACTGTTTTTCTTTTATCCTCTGAATAAAAAGCGGGTAGAGGACAATGCACGCATTTTGTCCGGTAGAAAAATAGATAAATGAATTGACTAATCTTGCAGAGTATGTGATAATTGACATGTTAGTTGAGAATAAAATGTGTTGGTTGGTAAATGTTAGTTGATGAATCTTTATTAAGGAGGCGCATTTTATGCAAATGACATTTCGCTGGTATGGCGAAGGCAATGACAGCATTACCCAGGAACAGATCAAGCAGATCCCCGGCGTGACAGGGCTTGTCTGGGCGCTTCATGACAAGCAGCCCGGAGAGGTTTGGGAGATTGACGAAATTGAAGAAGCGCGTCGTCAGATTGAGGAATACGGCTTCAATATGGAGGTCGTTGAGTCCGTCAATGTACATGATGATATCAAGGTTGGTCTGCCCAGCAGAGATCAGTACATTGAGAATTATAAGCAGACGTTGCGAAATCTTGCAAAATTCGGTGTAAAGGTCGTGACATATAATTTTATGCCGATCTTTGACTGGACGAGAACCGATCTGTTTCATCCGATGGGAGATGGTTCTACCGCTCTCTTTTATGAAAAAGCAAAGATCCAGCAGGATTACAAGGAGATGGCAAAATACATCTTAGATAACCTGAACGGATTGACTTTCCCCGGCTGGGAGCCTGAGCGTATGGCAAAGCTGGACGAGTTGTTTGAGATGTACCGTCCTGTGACAAAGGAGAAACTGTGGGAGAACCTGCAGTATTTCTTGGAGGCACTCATGCCTGTTTGTCATGAGACCGGCATCAAGATGGCGATCCACCCGGATGATCCGCCGTGGGATATCTTCGGACTGCCGAGACTTCTTGTGGATAAGGAATCCATCGGTCGTTTCTTAAAGATGGTGGATGATCCCTACAACTGCCTGTGTCTGTGTTCCGGTTCGCTGGGCGCAAACAAGGACAATGATGTGCCGGATATCATCCGCACCTATTGCGATCGTATCGCGTTTGCTCACATCCGGAACGTGAAGCATTTTGACAACGGTGACTTTACCGAGGCTTCACACAGAGACTGTGATGGTGATACACAGATCCTCGAGATCATGCGTGCATATCATGACTGTGGTTTTGACGGATATATCCGTCCGGATCATGGCCGTCATATCTGGGGAGAGCAGTGTCGTCCCGGTTATGGACTTTATGATCGTGCCCTCGGTATTATGTACATGTGGGGCTGCTGGGATATGCTGGAAAGAGAAGCAGGCAATATTTAACAGTAATTTAAAACACCCGATCGTGTAAGTGCATGACCGGGTGTTTTTCTGTCATAGTCGGGACAAGCGCGTCCTATATGAAAAATGTTATGGGTCGAGTTTGAATACCGGGTCGGCAGGATAGCCGCCGGCACATTTCTGCATCGCGCGCTGGATGGAATCCCGCGACTGTCCCCAGTCTTTATCCTTATTGCGATAATCATTTTTTTCCACGAACCATGCCACATCCTTCTGCACGCGTTCCATATTCTCATGCATCATTGCAAAGATCTGCGGGTACAATTCCTTTTTTTGCGTATCATTCAGACGCTTTTCTGCAGCTTCTACCAGATCGCCGAAATGCGGCAGGCAAAATCCTTTACTCTGCTTAAACAGCTCTTGAAATTCTGTATCCTTTTTCAGCATGTCGAAAAACACGTCCAGATATCGACCGTAGATCTCCTTGAAATGGTTGCAGACATAGCAGCTGTCTGTCTTTTTCTTCACCCAGCAGCCGATGGAAGTCTGCGGTGTGTCGTTACCGGACATATCCGTCTTCTTCATGCGGCTGAGCATGGAGGTCTTGCCGGGCGTAAAATCCTGCAGTTCCTTTGTGAGCTCTTCGTTCAGCTTTTTCATGTGCGTGCTCAAAATCCATGCGCTGCCCAGACGATTTCCATAATCATACATCATTTTATAGTGGTGTCTGCAAAAACCGGTCGCGTCAGTTTCCGCGCGGATGTCATCCTCCATGTAGGCAGAGCCTAAAATAAAAGAGATGGCGTGCTGCTCCGCAGAGCGCTCCAGATTGCAAAACGGGCACTCATCTCCGGCGCGGAAAGCTTCTGTCAGCGGAAAAGTGGCGATATTCTTGTTCATGGCAAATCTCCTTCTACTTCATTATTTGTGCTGCAGTTGTGATCGCGCAGAAACACTACTCCGGCAGGGGTAGAAAAAGAGGCTGTCTCTTTTTAAATACCGTGTAGTGTGTAAACCCGGCTTCCCGCAGGATGGCAGGTACTTTCTTGAAATCATAGGCCACGTGTTTCGGCTCGTGTGCATCGGAGCCGATCGTGATGATCTCACCGCCGAAAGAGCGGTAGTGTTTTAAAATATCCTCGCATGGATTCGGGTGTCCGAGCCCGTATTTGAAACCGCCGGTATTGATCTCGATGCCTTTGCCCATGTCAATGAGTTTCTTTAAAATGGCATCAAGTACGTCCGCATATGCATTATACGAATAAAATCTGTTTGTGTTCGGACCGTAGCGCACGACATAGTCGATGTGTCCGTACACGTCAAAATCCGAAAATTCCTTCAGATTTTCGAGAATTGATTCAAAATAGCGCCGGTATGCTTCGTGCTCCTCGCGTCCCGCAAAGAATGTCTTATAATAAGGATCCTGACCGTCGATCACATGGGAAGAACAGATGACTTGATCATAGTCGTGGGTGCAGACGACCTCATGAAGCTTCTTGTGAAGGTGTGGCTGGACACCGGTTTCGATACCGTGCAGGACGGGAAAAATGTCCTTGTATTTATCGGACAGGGCGTGGCCTGACAGCTCATAAGCTTCCGTATCCAGAACAAACAGATCCGGAGGATCGGACGGAAAGTCATAATCCAGATGGTCGGTAAAGCAGATGCCGTCGAGCCCGGCAGCTCGTGCGGCTTTTATCATGTCTTCAGGGTCAGCCTCGCTGTCGCCGGAAAACCGGCAGTGCATATGTGTATCCCACAGCATTTCTTTATCTCCTTTGGTGTTTCACAACTGTTTTGTACCTTGCAGTTGCTATATTTCCTCTTTATTGTGTAAAGTTTTGCACAAAATGTCAAGTAATAGAAGATGCACATAGATAAAAATTTAACAAACTATGAATAGGGGGTTGAATTTTTGTTTATTATTTAGTACAATGACAACAGATTGGGCATGTCCCATTTGCAAAAACAACATTATCAATTTCTTAGGAGGAATTCAAAATGGCAGTAAGAGTAGCAATCAATGGTTTTGGCCGTATCGGTCGTCTTGCTTTCAGACAGATGTTCGGAGCAGAGGGTTATGAAGTAGTAGCAATCAACGACTTAACAAGCCCTAAGATGTTAGCACATCTGTTAAAGTATGATTCATCACAGGGTAAGTACGCATTAGCTGATACCGTTTCTGCAGGCGATGATTCCATCACTGTAAACGGACAGACAATCAAGATCTACGCATTCCCCGATGCAAACAACTGCCCTTGGGGTGAGTTAAAGGTAGACGTAGTATTAGAGTGCTCTGGTTTCTACACCAGCAAAGAGAAGGCTCAGGCTCACATCAATGCCGGCGCTCGTAAGGTTGTTATCTCTGCACCTGCAGGAAACGATCTTCCTACTATCGTATACAATGTAAACCACACAACATTAAAGCCTGAGGATACCATCATTTCCGCAGCTTCTTGTACAACAAACTGCTTAGCACCTATGGCTAAGGCTCTGAACGATCTGGCAGGCATCAAGTCCGGTATCATGAGCACCATCCATGCTTACACCGGAGATCAGATGATCCTTGACGGACCTCAGAGAAAGGGTGATTTAAGAAGATCACGCGCAGGCGCTGTAAACATCGTTCCCAACTCTACCGGAGCTGCTAAGGCAATCGGCTTAGTTATCCCTGAGTTAAACGGAAAGCTGATCGGATCTGCTCAGCGTGTTCCTACCCCTACCGGATCTACCACGATCTTAGTTGCAACTGTTGAGAAGTCTGTAACCAAGGAAGAGATCAATGCAGCAATGAAGGCAGCTTCTACCGAGTCCTTCGGCTACAATGAGGATGAGATCGTATCTTCTGATATCGTAGGAAGCACCTATGGTTCTATCTTCGATGCAACCCAGACCATGGTTGGCGAGGACAACTTAGTTCAGGTTGTTTCATGGTATGACAACGAGAACTCTTATACCTCTCAGATGGTTCGTACCATCAAGTACTTCTCTGAGTTAGCATAAGATTTCACGATCAAAACGACTCAAAAAGGGTCCGGTCAGTTTGGACCGGACTCTTTTTTACATAAAAAATAATTGGAGGTTTAATCATGGGATTAAATAAGAAATCCGTTGATGATATCAACGTAGCAGGCAAGCGCGTCCTTGTAAGATGCGACTTCAACGTACCTTTAAAGGATGGCAAGATCACAGACGAGACCCGTATTGTAGCAGCTCTTCCCACCATTCAGAAGTTATTGAAGGACGGAGGAAAGGTGATCCTTTGCTCACATCTTGGAAAAGTAAAGAATGGCCCCAATGAGGGTGAGTCATTAGCACCCGTTGCAGAGCGTCTGGCTGAGAAGCTGGGACAGCCTGTAAACTTCGTTGCAGACTATAATGTAACCGGAGAGGCAGCTACCGCAGCAGTTGCAGCCATGAAAGAGGGAGATGTTGTTTTATTACAGAATACACGTTTCCGCGGCGCAGAGGAGACCAAGAACGGCGAGCAGTTCTCCAAGGAGCTGGCTGATCTGTGTGATGTTTATGTATGTGATGCATTCGGTTCTTCCCACAGAGCACATGCGTCTGTTGCAGGTGTAACGGATGTTGTACGTGCAAAGGGCGGCGAGTGTGCAGTCGGATATTTGATGCAGAAAGAGATCGATTTCTTAGGAAATGCCGTAGAGAATCCGGTTCGTCCTTTCGTAGCAATTCTTGGTGGCGCAAAGGTAGCTGACAAGTTAAACGTGATCAACAACCTGATCGAGAAGTGTGATACACTGATCATCGGTGGTGGTATGGCATTTACCTTCTTAAAGGCAAAGGGATATGAGATCGGAAAGTCATTAGTAGATGACGAGAAGCTCGATTACTGCAAAGAAATGATGGAGAAGGCTGAGAAGGCCGGCAAGAAGCTGTTACTGCCGATCGATACCACCATCGCAGCAGATTTCCCGAACCCGATCGACGCACCGATCGACGTTACCGTTGTAGATGCTGATAAGATCCCTGCAGATATGGAAGGTCTTGATATCGGAACCAAGACTGCTGAGCTGTATGCAGACGCAGTGAAATCCGCAAAGACCGTTGTATGGAACGGACCCATGGGTGTATTTGAGAACCCGACACTTGCAAAGGGAACCATCGCTGTTGCAAAGGCACTGGCAGAGACCGACGCTACAACCATCATTGGTGGCGGCGATTCCGCAGCAGCAGTCAATCAGTTAGGCTTTGCAGATAAGATGAGCCACATTTCTACCGGTGGCGGTGCTTCCCTGGAGTTCTTAGAGGGCAAGTCACTTCCCGGAGTAGCAGCAGCTGATGATAAATGACGTGATCAAGCGGATTGAGAATGGCGTGCTCACATGACGAACCATGCTTGCATGGGTGAGGAATGTGGAACGACATTTGAGGGCGCAACGCGCACGAGAAATTCGTAGAATTTCGAGTCGAGCCGCGCAGATCATACAGGGAGACTTAGCGAATCCGAGCCGCAGGCGACGGATGAGGTTAGTCGAGTCGGATAAGTAGAGCTTTTGATTTTTTAAAGGAGATAATAACATGGCAAGACGTAAAATTGTAGCCGGAAACTGGAAGATGAACATGACTCCCAGTGAGGCAGTAAAATTATGTGCAGATTTAAGGGATTTGGTAAAGTCTGACAGCGTAGACGTTGTTTACTGTGTACCTGCAATCGACATCGTACCGGTCGTAGAGGCAGTAAAGGGTACAAACGTAGAGGTTGGTGCAGAGAATATGTATTTTGAGGAGAAAGGTGCTTACACCGGAGAGATCTCAGCAGCAATGTTAGTTGATGCAGGTGTAAAATATGTCATCATCGGACATTCAGAGCGCCGTGATTACTTCAAGGAGGATGACGCTTTACTGAACAAGAAAGTAAAGAAAGCATTCGAGGCAGGTCTTACCCCGATCCTTTGCTGCGGCGAGAGCTTAGAGCAGAGAGAGATGGGCGTTACCATGGACTGGATCCGTTTCCAGATCAAGTCTGATTTAGTTGGTATTACCGCTGATCAGGTAAAGAGCATGGTGATCGCATATGAGCCGATCTGGGCGATCGGAACCGGAAAGACCGCTACTACCGAGCAGGCACAGGAAGTGTGCAAGGGCATCCGTGACTGTATCGCAGAGATGTACGACGCAGCTACCGCAGAGGCAGTTCGCATCCAGTACGGCGGATCTGTAAATGCAGGCAACGCAGCAGAGCTGTTCGCACAGCCCGATATCGACGGCGGACTGGTTGGCGGCGCAAGCTTAAAGGCTGATTTTGGAAAGATCGTAAATTATTAAAACTAAAGTTTTAATAATCATGAATTACTAATTTATTTAAAAAATTGTGCTGATTTAACAAAGATAGCATATAGAATGCGAAGAAAACAGAGGATTTATTGGTGATTTCAACCAATCAATTCTCTGTTTTTATTATTTTGATGACATACGATTGCCACTTTTTATTACCACTTCAAAAAAATTCGTTGCCACTTGAGTTGCAGGGACGTTTCTGCTGCCATGTGGAGCGCCGATGAATGAATGTTAAATTTTCAAAAATAGTAGTTGACAAATAATACCAAGAGAACTATACTACCAAATAGTTTGATTATCAAATGATTTGACTATCAAAATATTTGAGGATCAAACTACTTGATGTAGTAATGAAAACGATGAATGAAAAAAGAAAGTGAGGACAAAAAGATGTTAGAGAAATTACAGGAGATCATTGCAGAGCAGTTAGGAATCGAGGCAGCAGATGTTAAGGCAGAGTCAAATTTTAAGGATGACTTAAATGCAGACTCTCTGGATCTGTTCGAGATGGTCATGGGAATGGAAGAGGAGTTCGGCGTAGAGATTCCTTCTGAAGATCTGGATAAGATCGCAACTGTTCAGGATGTAATGGATTACTTAAAGAATAAAGGTGTGGAAGAATAAATGTCAGAGCTGATCAACCAAATGCTGGGTATCCGCTATCCGATCATACAGGGAGGCATGGCCTGGGTCGCTACATGGGAGCTGGCCAGCGCCGTATCAAATGCCGGTGGACTTGGAATCATCGGTGTGGGCGGCGCAGATGTGAACTGGGTCGCAGAGCAGATCCGGCAGATGAAAAAACATACAGATAAACCGTTCGGTGTGAATCTGATGCTGATGAATCCGCAGGCAGATGAGATTGCAGATCTTCTTGTGAAAGAGAAGATTCCGGTGATCACGACCGGAGCAGGAAATCCCGGCAAATACATGGAGAGCTGGAAAGCGGCCGGTGCAAAGGTGATTCCGGTCATCGCCAGCGTGGCATTGGCACGCCTGATGGAGCGCGCAGGCGCAGATGCAGTAGTAGCCGAGGGTACTGAGTCTGGCGGACATATCGGCTCAGCCACGACGATGACACTTGTACCGCAGGTTGTGGATGCGGTGAACATTCCGGTTATCGCTGCCGGCGGCATCGCAGATGCCAGAGGCTTTGCTGCAGCACTGATGCTGGGCGCGAGCGGTGTGCAGATGGGAACACGGTTTGTGGCCGCGAAGGAATCCATTGTACATGAAAACTATAAGGAAAAGCTCATTAAAGCAAAGGATATTGATTCCGAAGTGACAGGACGCAGTACCGGGCATCCGATCCGCGTCCTGCGCAATAAGATGACGCGGGAGTATCTGCGCATGGAAAAAGAGGGCGCAAGTCTGGAAAAACTGGAGAAAATGACACTCGGTGCACTGCGCAGGGCAGTTGTCGAGGGTGATGTCATGACCGGAAGTGTGATGGCAGGTCAGATTGCAGGTCTTGTGAAGAGCGAGGATACTTGTGCACAGATCATTGAAGAGATCATATCAGGTGCAGAGCAGTTACTGAATAAAAAATTTTAAACAGGCAACCGGTCCGGAGCCGTATCCGGTCTCCGGACTGCAGGGTATAGGAGTAAGAGAGCGCAATATGGGCAAGAGAGTATTTATGTTCCCCGGACAGGGATCACAGTATATTGGGATGGGAAAAGATTTTTATGAGTCTTTCCCGGCAGCAAAAGAGGTCTTTGAACTGGCTGGAGAAGCTGCAAAGCTGGATGTGGCAAAGCTTTGTTTTGAGGAAGAGGGCAAGATCAATCAGACAGAATACACACAGATCGCAATGCTCACCACAGAGGCTGCCATCTTAAAAGTACTGCAGCAGGAGGGTGTGAGTGCAGACGCGGCAGCAGGCTTAAGCCTTGGTGAATACGCTGCAATCCTTGCAGCAGAAGTAATGGAGTCGAAGGATGTGTTTGCACTGATCCGAAAGCGCGGAAAATATATGCAGAACGCAGTGCCGACCGGCGGTGCGATGGCAGCCGTGCTTGGACTTGATGCAGCAATCATCGAGAAGGTTTGTGAGGAGACGATCGGTGAAGTATTTGTCGCAAACTACAATTGTCCCGGACAGATCGTTATCACCGGTGAGGAGAGTGCCGTGGGACGTGCCTCAGAAGGCTGTAAGGAGGCGGGTGCAAAGCGTGTCGTACCGCTCAAGGTCAGCGGACCGTTCCATTCTCCCCTTCTTCAGGAGGCGGGACAGAAGCTTGCTGTTGCTCTTGAAAACGTAAAGATCTATGAGCCGAAGATCGGTTATCTGTCCAATGTGACAGCTGACTATGTGACCGATCCGGAAAAGATCCGTTCACTGCTTCCTTTACAGGTATGTCATTCCGTGTGCTGGCAGCAGACTGTGGAGCGCCTGATCGCTGATGGTGCTGACGAGTTCGTGGAGATCGGACCGGGCAAAACACTGAGCGGATTTTTGCGTAAGATCAACCGCGAGATCAAATGCTCAAATATCGACAAGGTGGAGGATCTGAAAAAGTATGTTGGATAAAAAGATAGCGCTTGTAACCGGAGCCTCCAGGGGCATCGGTGCAGCCATTGCAAAAAGACTGGCAGGCGATGGTATTTTTGTCATTGTGAATTATAACGGATCAAAAGAGCGTGCGGAGCGCGTGGTTGAAGAGATCAAAGCAGCAGGCGGCGAAGCGGCTGCCTGCCAGTGCGATGTCAGTGATTTTGAGGCGTGCGGTGCCTTTATCACGGAACTGGTCAAGACTTACGGACGGCTGGATATTCTCGTCAATAATGCGGGAATCACAAAGGACGGACTGCTCATGAAAATGAGTGAATCGGAGTTTGATGCGGTGATCAACACGAACCTGAAAGGTGCATTCAATACGATCCGCCATACGAGCAGACAGTTTTTGAAGCAGCGCAGCGGACGCATTATCAATATCTCCTCCGTGTCCGGCTTGCTCGGAAATGCAGGACAGGCAAATTATGCGGCGAGCAAGGCCGGCGTGATCGGTCTGACGAGAAGTGTGGCAAGAGAGCTTGCATCCAGACAGATCACGGTCAACGCGGTTGCGCCGGGTTTTGTCGGCACAGAGATGATCGAAGCGATGACAGACAGTGCAAAGGAGTCCATGACGGACATGATCCCGTTTGGGCGCATCGGCGGGCCGGAGGAGATCGCAGAGACAGTCGCATTTCTTGCATCAGATGGTGCACGCTATATCACCGGTCAGGTGATCGCCGTGGACGGCGGCATGAGTATTGGTTGCTGAAGGAGGAACCCCACGGAGTGGGAAAATTCTTTAAGCTAATAGTGGCTGTGAGAACATGATTCAGAGAGGAATAGAGAGAATGAGACGAGTTGTAGTGACCGGTATGGGAGCCATTACTCCCATCGGATTAAATGTAGACAGTTTTTGGTGCGCGATAAAGAACAAGGAAATCGGTTTTGCACCGATCACACACTTTGATGCCAGTGAGTATAAGAGCCATATCGCTGCAGAGGTCAAGGGCTTTGTCGGCAAGGATTACATGGATTTCAAGGCAGCAAAGCGCATGGAGCTGTTTTCACAGTACGCAGTCGCAGCATCTAAGGAGGCACTTGCCGACAGCGGTCTGGATATGGAAAAAGAAGACCCCTATATGGTGGGGACTGCGATCGGAAGCGGTATCGGAAGTCTTCAGGCAATGGAGCGTGAGCACAAAAAGCTTCTGGACAAAGGGCCGTCGAGAGTCAATCCGCTGCTTGTACCGTTGATGATCTGCAATATGGCAGCCGGAAACGTGGCAATCCAGTTTGGATTAAAAGGAAAGAGCATTAATGTGGTGACAGCATGCGCAACAGGAACAAACAGCATCGGAGAGGCATTCCGCACGATCCAGTACGGTGATGCGGATGTGATGCTGGCAGGTGGAACCGAAGGCAGTGTGACTCCGATCGGAATCTCAGGCTTTAATGCGCTGACTGCGCTTTCAGAGGTGGATGATCCGACAAAGTGTTCCCTGCCGTTTGATAAAAACCGCAGCGGTTTTGTAATGGGCGAGGGTGCAGGTGTACTTGTTTTAGAGGAGTTAGAGCATGCGAAAGCGCGCGGCGCGCATATCTATGCAGAGCTGGTCGGCTACGGATGTTCTTCCGATGCGTACCACATCACTTCACCGGCAGAGGACGGCGCAGGTGCAGCACGCGCGATGGAAAATGCAATTAAGGATGCCGGTATCAAACCGGAGGATGTAACTTATATTAACGCACACGGTACAGCAACACATCACAACGATCTGTTTGAGACCCGTGCGATCAAGCTTGTATTCGGTGACCATGCAAAAAATCTGAAGATCAATTCCACAAAGTCCATGATCGGTCATCTGCTCGGTGCGGCCGGTGCAGTTGAGGCGATTGCCTGTGTGAAGCAGATCGAGGAAGGCTACATCCATGCGACGGTTGGCTATGAGACACCGGATGAGGAGCTGGATCTGAACTACTGTAAACAGGACTATACCGAGGAAGTTCCCTATGCGCTGAGCAACTCACTGGGCTTCGGCGGTCATAACGGCAGTCTGCTGTTCAAGAGATGGGAGGCGTAGGCAATGTCTTTACTTTCCACAAAGGAAATCATGGAGATCATTCCCCACAGACAGCCGATGCTGCTGATCGATACCGTGGAGGAAATGGAAGTTGGTGTGCGCGCAGTAGCAAAAAAGTGTGTGAGCTACAATGAGCCTTTCTTTGCGGGACATTTTCCGGGAGAGCCGGTCATGCCGGGCGCGCTTATCGTGGAGGCTCTGGCGCAGACCGGAGCGGTGGCGATCTTATCAAAGGAAGAAAACAAAGGAAAAACTGCGTATTTTGCGGGAATCAACAGTGCAAAATTCAAGAAAAAAGTGCTTCCCGGTGATGTGCTCACGTTAGAAACCGAGATCATCAAGGAAAAAGGTCCGATCGGCGTGGGCAGCGGGAAGGCATATGTGGATGGAAAATTAGTTTGTCAGGCAGAGCTTACCTTTGCCATTGGTTGATCGTGAGGTGTAAAAATGGCAGCGTTATTAAAAAAGAAGAAAAAAGATGAGGTTTTGAATCAGCAGCCGCAGGAGGCCATGATCACCTGTCCGAATTGTGGAGAGGATGTTGTCAAAGCGGATGTCATCAAAAAGAAATATATCTGTCCAAAGTGTAACTATTACTTCCGCGTGCGTACGAAAAATCGTATTCGAATGGTTGTAGATGAGGATACTTTCACACCGTGGTGCACCGAGCTGGATACGGAGGAAATCGCGAATCCGTTAGATTTTCCGGATTATGAGGACAAGGTGCGCGCGACACGTGAAAAGACAGGCCTTCCAGAGGGTGTGACTGTCGGAAAAGGAAAGATCTATGGAATGGATGCTGTGATCGGTGTCTGTGATGCACGTTTTATGATGGGAAGCATGGGTCATGTGGTCGGAGAGAAGATTGTAGAGGCAGTGGAGCGTGCGACAGCAGAAAAGCTGCCGGTCATTCTGTTTTGTTGCTCCGGCGGCGCCCGTATGCAGGAGGGAATCATTTCTCTGATGCAGATGGCAAAGACTTCCGCAGCGTTAAAACGCCATTCAGAGGCAGGCGGACTGTATATCTCCGTGTTGACAGATCCGACGACAGGTGGAATGACCGCGAGCTTTGCCATGCTCGGCGATATCATTCTGGCTGAGCCGGGGGCACTGATCGGGTTTGCCGGTCCGCGTGTCATTGAACAGACGATCGGGCAGCGGTTGCCTGAGGGCTTCCAGCGAGCAGAATTTCAGCTTGCACATGGCTTTGTGGACCGCATCGTGGAGCGTAAGGATTTAAAGCTTACCCTGTACCAGATCTTAAAATGCCATGCAAATGAAGGATTTGCTAACTTTGATCCGATGCGTGAGAATGATATCTATGAACCTACGGAGCTGATGCGTGAGCGCGCCAGCAAGGAAAAGGCAAAGAGCGCATGGGAAAAAGTGCGCGAGGCAAGACAGATGGGCCGTCTGCAGACGAAAGACTATATTGAGAGTATTTTTGATGATTTTATGGAACTGCACGGAGACCGTTATTTCAGGGATGATCCGGCAATTATCGGAGGTATCGCATGGCTGGACGGACAGCCGGTTACGGTTATCGGTATCCAGAAGGGCAGCTCCATGGAGGAGTGCGCTTCGCGCAATTACGGTATGCCTTCACCGGAAGGGTATCGCAAGGCGATCCGTCTCATGAAGCAGGCGGAAAAATTCGGCCGCCCCGTGATCACATTTGTCAATACGTCGGGTGCTTATCCGGGTATGGAGGCAGAGGAAAACGGACAGGGTGAGGCAATCGCCAGAAATCTCTATGAGATGAGCGGACTTCGCGTGCCGGTATTTACATTCATGATCGGTGAGGGAGGCAGCGGCGGAGCACTTGCGCTGGCTGTCAGCAACGAGGTATGGATGATGGAGCATGCAGTGTATTCCATTCTTTCACCGGAAGGCTTTGCTTCCATTTTGTGGAAGGACGGCAAGCGTGCAAAGGAGGCCGCTTCCGTTATGAAGATCACTGCACAGGATCTGCTGGCACTGCATGTCATTGACGGCATTATTCCGGAATTTGGCGGTGCGGACGAGGCTGCGCGGGATTCCATCGCGTGGGCAATGAAGGAACAGCTGAAGCGTTTCCTGAAAGAGAACCGTAAAAAGAGCGGAGAGGAACTGGCAGCAGCGCGCTATGAGAGATTCCGAAAGTTTTAGACCAAAGGAGTTTTTATGATAAAGATATGTGGAACCGGAAGCGCTCTTCCTGCGCGGTCGGTTACAAATGACGATTTGAGCAAAATTATGGATACCTCGGACGAGTGGATCAGCAGCCGTACCGGCATCCGGGCGAGGCATCTGGCAGTGGAGGAGACGACCACGGGTATGTCGGTACAGGCGGCGAAGCAGGCGCTGGAAGAAGCAGGTGTGAAGCCGGAAGAACTGGATCTGATCATCGCAGCAACACTGTCACCGGATCACATTCTGCCGACCCTGGCCTGTGAGGTGCAGGCGGCGATCGGCGCAACGGGAGCGGTGGCATTTGATCTGCACGCTGCCTGCTCCGGATTTCTGTTTTCCATGAATACGGCAGCAGCATATATGCAGAGTGGTGTGTATAAAAATGCACTGGTCATCGGTGCTGAGACATTGTCCAAAATGATGGATTGGAACGACCGCGGTACATGTGTACTGTTTGGTGACGGTGCGGGAGCTGCGGTGTTGAGAGAACTTCCGGATGATGGAACAGACGGTGGTTTAAAAGCTTTTGTGCAGTATTCAGACGGTGCGCGCGGTGGTGTGCTTGCGTGTGGAAACCGGCCGGTCTGTCATCCGTATGCGAGTCATGAACCGGAAAACCAGTTTGTGACGATGGATGGTCAGGCGGTTTATAAATTTGCAGTGAGTACCGTACCGAAGGTCGTAACTGAGGCAGTAGAAAAGGCAGGACTTTCTCTGACCGACATTGATCATTTTGTGCTGCATCAGGCAAATCAGCGGATCATTGAGTCTGTGGCGAAGCGCTTGAAGCAGCCGATGGAGAAATTTCACATGAATCTGCAGGACTGCGGAAATATTTCTGCGGCAAGTGTGCCGATCCTCTTGGATTCTTTAAATAAAAATGGTATAATAAAGGAGAACGAGCGAATCGCTCTGGCTGGATTTGGCGCGGGGCTCACGTGGGGAGCCGCAGTCATCCAATGGTAAAGGAGCCGAACATGAATACAGACGAGACATTAAACGAGATTCTGGTCCATCTTTTTCAGGATTTGATGGATATAGAGGGAAGATGTCTGATCACAGAGGAATTTTCCGATATGACGAACAATGATATGCATATTGTGGAAGCAATCGGTCTCGGGGAGGCAAAGCGCAGCTCCGAGGTCGCAAAGCTCATGTCCGTCACGACCGGAACGCTCACGCGGGCTGTGGATGGTCTGGTGGAGCATGGGTATGTGGTGCGCACGCGCAGCGATAAGGACAAGCGTGTCGTCTATCTGACACTGACGGAGCGCGGAAAGGCTGCCTATGAGCATCATAAGCGGTTTCATGAGGAGATGATCGCCAATGCGAAAGCCAATCTATCAGAGGAGGAACTGGCGATTTTGATTCGGTCTTTGAATCATCTGAATGAATATTTCAGAAACGCATATTCATAATCTATGAAAAAAAGAAGTATTGGCATCCTTGCACACGTCGATGCGGGAAAGACTACTCTGTCTGAGGGCATGCTCTTTGAGGCAGGGGCGGTCCGATCGCTGGGACGTGTGGATCATAAGGATGCTTTTTTAGACACGGACGAACAGGAACGGGCGCGCGGTATTACAATTTTCTCCAAGCAGGCGCGCTTTGTCTGGAAGGAGCGTGAGATCACGCTCCTCGATACACCGGGACATGTGGATTTTTCCGGTGAGATGGAGCGTGTGCTCGGTGTTCTGGACGCGGCGGTGCTGGTGATCAGCGGTACGGACGGTGTGCAGAGTCATACGCGTACACTGTGGAAGCTGCTTGCACGCTATGAGGTGCCGGTATTTTTGTTTATCAATAAAATGGATCTGGCGCAGACGGATGCGGACGGATTGATGACGCAGCTGCAGGCAGAGTTGTCTGAAGGCTGTCAGAATTTTTCTGTCGTTTATGATGAAAACTGGATGGAAAATATTGCCATGTGCGAGGAAGGGTTGTTAGATTCCTTTTTTGCACAGGATACGTTGCATGATATACAGATTGCAGAACAGGTACAGGGGCGGAAGATCTTCCCCTGCTTTTTTGGTGCAGCACTAAAGGACATAGGTGTGCGGGAGCTTTTGGACGGTATGGAGCGCTTTCTGCCGGAGCCGGTTTATGACAAGAAATTTGGCGCGCGTGTGTTCAAAATATCCCGCGATGAAACAGGCAGTCGCCTGACATGGGTAAAGCTGACCGGGGGAGTTCTGCGTGTGAAGGATATTCTGGACACCGGGGCGGATGAACCGGAGAAGGTGAACCAGATCCGGCTTTATTCCGGGACGAAATATGAGGCTGTCGATGAGGTACGGACGGGTGCGGTGTGTGCACTGACGGGGCTTGTCCATACAGCGGCAGGGGACGGTCTGGGCGAAGCACCGGCGTTGGCGGCACCGAGCCTTGCTCCGGTCATGACCTACCGTCTCGTATTGCCGGAAACGTGTGATGCATTTGTTTTTCTCGGCAAGCTGCGTCAGCTTGAGGAGGAAGATCCGCTGTTGCACGTGATCTGGAACGAGCGTGCGCGGGAGATCCATATGCAGCTTATGGGAGAGGTGCAGACACAGGTATTGAAGACATTGATCTGGCAGCGTTTTCATGAGGAAGTGGAATTCGCGGAAGGTCGTATCGTATATAAAGAAACGATCGCTGCTCCGGTAGAGGGCGTGGGACATTATGAGCCATTGCGTCATTATGCGGAGGTGCATCTGCTCATCGAGCCGGGTGAGCGCGGCAGCGGGATCGAGATCGGGACAGCGTGCAAGGAGGATATCCTGGACCGTAACTGGCAGAGGCTGATCCTTACTCATGTACAGGAGAAGGAGCACCCGGGCGTGCTGACCGGAGCACCGATCACGGATGTGCGCATCACGCTTCTGACCGGACGGGCACATTTGAAACATACGGAGGGAGGCGATTTTCGTCAGGCGACCTACCGAGCGATCCGTCAGGGATTGAAGAAGGCAAAAAGTATTTTGCTGGAGCCGTATTATCGTTTTATTCTGGATGTGCCGACAGAGCAGATCGGGCGTGCCATGGCGGATATTCAGCGGATGAAGGGGGCATTTGATTCTCCTGAGACAGCCGCGGACGGCATGATGACAAGACTGACCGGAACTGCTCCCGTGGAGCAGATGCAGGGATATCTCTCCGAAGTAAATGCTTACACGAGAGGCTGCGGACGGTTGTCTTTGGAACTGTCCGGCTATGAGCCGGTGGACGAGAGCAGGCAGGAGGAGATCGTGGCAGAGATCGGTTACGATAGTGAGAGCGATCTGGATCATCCGACGGGATCCGTCTTTTGTGCCCATGGCGCAGGATTTGTGGTGCCGTGGTATGAAGTGGAGGAATATATGCATCTGGAGAGTAGTTTTTCGGCGGATGCATCGAGTGGTGTGCATATTTTAGGACAGGTGGACATGCAGGCCTATGAGCAGCAAAGACTGGAGGAGCAGGCAAGAGCGGCCGCTGCAAAGGCAGAGGCACGTTCGAAAAGCAGTACTTATTCCGGGGGATATGCGGGGGAAAAGGAACTGGAGGAGATCTTTACGCGAACCTTCGGTGAGGTGAAACGGCGCACCGGAGCAAGTGATACGAACCTCGGCTATGAGCGGGGAACGTCCGAAAAAACACGTTCCTATGCATCAAAGTTGCGTCGTCCGGAGGAATCACAGTATCCGCGAAAGCCAGTGAAAACGCCGGAGGAATATCTGATCGTGGACGGCTACAATGTGATCTTCGCGTGGGACGAGTTAAAGGCGATCGCGGCAGAAAATCTGGACGGAGCGCGCGATCGGCTGAACGACATTCTGTGCAATTATCAGGGTTACAAACAGTGCCACCTCATTGTTGTCTATGATGCCTATAAGCGTAAAGGCGGTGCAGGAAGCGAGCAGGATTATCACAATATCCATCTTGTTTTCACCCGTGAGGGACAGACGGCGGATATGTACATTGAGGAATTTGTTCGATCCCTCGGCAAGAAGGTGAAGGTGACGGTCGCCACGTCAGACGGGCTGGAGCAGCTGACCGTCAGCTCCGGCGGAGCGCTGCGCATGTCGTCGGCAGAGTTGCTTTTGGAGATCCGGGCTGCGGAGCGCGTCATCCGCGAGGAATACCTGAACAAGGAGTACCCGAAGGGCGAGAAAAATCTGCCGTTTGCAGATACTACTCTAAAGTATACTACTCGTGAGTAGTAAAATGGAAAGGTGGTAATATGAAACCAATCGCACACATCAAAACCGACTTCCCCACAAAATTCGGCATTCCCAGACAGAGCTGCCTCGCGGAGGAACTGGTGGGGGAGATCATCTTTGAGCCGGAGTACAGGCAGCCTGAGGCCTTTCGCGGGATAGAGGAATACTCTCACCTGTGGCTGCTTTGGGAGTTTTCCGAGGCAAAAAGAGAAAACTGGTCTGCCACGGTCAAGCCGCCGAGACTCGGCGGGAAGCAGCGTATGGGCGTGTTTGCGACGCGCTCGCCGTTTCGCCCGAACCCGATTGGATTGTCGTGCGTGCGGCTTGTGGAACTGCGTTTTGACGAGATGCTGGGCCCGGTGCTTGTGGTGGCAGGCGTTGATCTGATGGACGGGACGCCGATCTATGATGTGAAGCCGTATCTGCCGTATGTGGATGCGCATCCCGAAGCCCGGGGCGGTTTTGGCGACCGTGTGAAGGATCATGTGCTGGGAGTCACATTTCCGGAAGATCTTCTGGCGCGACTGCCGGAGGAAAAACGTGCCGGTGCAATTGCATTTCTGCGTCAGGATCCGCGTCCGGCGGTGCATAAGGATCCGCAGAAGATCTACAAGATTGCCTATGCAGGGTATGATATCCATTTTACTGTGAGGGAGGAGTTTTTGTTGGTCGTGGATGTTGTAAGACTGTGAGCCTGCCGGACGATTCCCGAGATGATACATGATGAGATGTGAGAATATGGGATTAAAATGATGAAACACAACATCTAGTGGTTTTAATGAAAAATTTTTCAATATTTTGCAATTTGGGTCTTCCATTTTGCAGATAAATCCGTTATAGTAGATAGTGATCAGTGGTAAAGTATGCACCGGATGCCGGAAGAGAGGCAGAGGGTGAATCGATAACGCGAAAACAGATGGTGGAGAAAGAACGATGGCGAACTACAAGATTATCAAAAGAGACGGAAAAGAAGTGGATTTTGAGGAGGAGAAGATCGTAAATGCGATCTGCAAGGCGAATCATGAGATAGAGGATATTCACAAACTGAGTGATTGCCAGATCCGGGCAATCGCAAATAATGTAAAAAATCAAGTGGCAGAGTCCTTGCATACGGTCAGTGTCGAGGAGATTCAGGACATGGTCGAGAAGGGCATCATGCAGATGCGCGGCTATGAGGTGGCGCAGAAGTATGTGCGCTACCGCTATACGAGAGAGCTGGCACGTAAGGCAAATTCCACGGATAACGGGATCCTGGCTCTTTTGGAGCGTATCAATGAGGAGGTCAAGCAGGAGAACTCCAACAAAAATCCGGTGATCAACTCCACACAGCGCGATTATATGGCAGGCGAAGTCAGCAAGGATCTGAGCAGCCGTATTCTGCTTCCGGAGGAGATCATCCAGGCACATAATGAGGGTATCATTCACTTTCATGATATGGATTATTTTGCACAGAAGGAACACAACTGTGATCTGATCAATCTGCAGGACATGCTGGAGAACGGAACCGTGATCAACGGTACAAAGATTGAGAAACCGCACAGCTTTTCTGTTGCCTGCAATGTGACGACACAGATCGTGGCACAGGTGGCATCCAATCAGTATGGCGGACAATCGTTTTCACTCGCACATCTGGCACCGTTTGTGGATATTACCCGCCAAAAGATCCGTGCACAGGTTGAGGCAGAGCGCCGTGAATGTGGCGATTCCATGGATCCGGAGGTGATCAGCAAGGTGACCGAGCATCGTCTCGCACGCGAGATCAAGCAGGGTATTCAGATCATTCAGTACCAGCTCAACACACTCATGACATGTAATGGACAGTCACCGTTTGTGACTGTGTTCATGTATCTGGATGAGGTTGAGGAAGGACGTACGCGGGATGATCTGGCGATGATCATTGAGGAGACTCTAAAGCAGCGGATGCAGGGTGTCAAGAATGAGAAGGGTGTCTGGATCACACCGGCTTTCCCCAAGCTGATCTATGTGCTGGATGAGGACAACATCCATGAGGATTCCAAATACTGGGCACTGACTGAACTGGCCGCAAAGTGTTCCGCAAAGCGTCTGGTGCCGGACTATATTTCCGCAAAGATGATGCGCGAGCTGAAAAAGGGCAATGTTTATACATGTATGGGCTGTCGCTCTTTCCTCACCGTGGAGGAAAACCAGAAGAACGGGGACGGAAGCTACAAATTTTACGGTCGTTTTAATCAGGGCGTTGTCACGATCAATCTGGTGGATGTCGCATGTGCTTCCGAAGGCGATATGGATCGTTTCTGGCAGATTCTGGAGGATCGTCTGGAGCTGTGTCACCGTGCACTGAGGTGCAGACATGAGCGTCTGCTCGGCACGCCCTCTGATGTGGCACCGATCCTGTGGCAGTACGGCGCACTGGCGCGCCTGGAAAAGGGAGAAGTCATCGACAAGCTGCTCTACGGCGGCTATTCGACGATCTCACTCGGCTACGCCGGACTGTACGAGATGTGTGTGCGCATGACCGGAAAGTCGCATACAGACCCGGAGGCAAAGCCGTTTGCGCTGGCTGTGATGCAGAAGCTCAACGACAAGTGTGCAGAGTGGAAGGCTGCGGAAAATATCAGCTATTCCGTGTACGGAACACCGATGGAGTCCACCACCTACAAGTTTGCAAAATGTTTACAGCGCCGTTACGGTATCATCCCCGGCGTGACAGATAAAAACTATATCACGAACAGTTATCACGTGCATGTGACCGAAAAGATCGACGCATTCTCCAAACTGAAGTTTGAGTCCGAGTTTCAGAAGCTGTCTCCGGGCGGTGCGATCAGTTATGTTGAGGTGCCGAACATGCAGCAGAACATCACGGCTGTGCTCGAGGTGATGAAGTATATCTATGACAATATCATGTACGCAGAGTTGAATACAAAGAGTGATTTCTGCGAGTGCTGTAACTATGACGGCGAGATCAGAATTGTAAAGGATGATGACGGAAAGCTGGTATGGGAATGTCCCAACTGCGGGAACCGCGATCAGGAGAAGATGTTTGTGGCGCGCCGTACCTGCGGATACATCGGTACGCAGTTCTGGAATCAGGGGCGCACGCAGGAGATTCAGGAGCGCGTGCTGCATCTGTCTAACGAATAAAAAGGATAACGACCATGAGGATCGCAACCTATCAGGAAATACTGGAAAAAAAATTTAAGAGACAAAAGGAGCTGCTTGCCATGGGTGCAGAGGTCCATGCGAACGGACACTGCTTTCATTACGGCAGCATCTCCTTTGGATGCAGGGACTGCTTCAGTGGGGAGCAGTCCATTAATTTATTTCACGGCACACAGTGTATGTGTCATTGTCCGTATTGTTACTATAACCCTACGCGGGAAGAAATCCTTTTAAACGAAGAGCAGGAAAAAAAGGAGATCGAGTTCACAAAATATAAGCTGCGTGAACTGGAAAACTATCGTCCTGCAATCGTATCTTTCTGTTCTTCAGGAGAGACTTTACTCTATATCGACACGTTTGAGCGGTACGCAGCGGAGATCTATCCGCTGATCTATGCAAAAAATATCCATCCGTACACATTTTTATATACGAACGGTATTCTGGCAGATGACGCGATGCTGGAGCGGCTTCAGCGCATCGGTGTACAGGAGGTGCGTTTTCACTGGTCGGCGAGCGGGTTTTCTGACGCAGTGTATGCGCACATGAAGTGCGCGAAAGCGCGTGGCATGATCGTCACGGTGGAAGAACCGGCATATCCGCCCAACCGGGAAGCAATTCTGGAGCGACTGCCAATGTTGGAGGAGCTGGGGCTGGATCATCTGGATCTGATCGAACTGCACCTGACAGAACATAACCGGGATGCGATGCAAAAGCTGTTTCCGGGAGAAGACTATGCGGCATACAAGGACTATTTTTATCATCTCTACGATAACGGAATGACATACGACATCATGGAGGAGTGTATCAGTAAAGGTTATCATTTTTCTGTGATCGACTGCAATTCCGGAGTGGAGCGATGCCGGAATCATCTTGATCAGGAAATCTGCTTTTCATGGGATTGCATCGATGGAATGTGCCGACCGTGGGACGAGGGACCGGGATTTACGGCTCGAATGAAAAATGGTAAGTCTTATCGAAAATAAATCTCTCAGATCAGTATCTATTTGTAGACAATGAGCAATTCTTCTGATAAAATTAAGACAGAAGAATTAAGAGGAGTGGTATAATGAGGCTTGGTTTTGTAATCGCGTACATATTTGTTTCGCTGGCGCTGATCCTGTTTCTTATTCGCGCCATTTATCAGAAGAAAAAAATTACAAGACATATCACGTGGGTGATGGGGTTTGCCTGTATATGCGTATGGGCGAGTATTGCGCAGCTTGTGACAGCGCAGCGTCTGGTTGCTGATATTGCCTATGGAGTGTTTTTTGTGTCGATTGACTGGCTGTTGGCAGCGATCGTGGGTTTTTGTAACGATTATTGTGAGTCTCATATTGAGCGCTTTGTCAAACCGTGGATTTTTATTGCGATCTGTGTGATCGATTCGGTTCAGCTTATGCTCAATCCGCTTCTGCGGCATGCATACACGATGCGCCTTGCGATGAATGGCAGTGAGGGATATTGGGTTTATGATGCGCTGGGTGCATTTAAGATTCATCTGTTGTGGTCGTATGTGCTGGTTGCGGTGATCTGTGGAATCTTGCTGCAAAAGACGATGAAGATGCCCGCGATGTACCGACCCAAGTACCGGGACGTATTGTTGATCCTCAGTGCGGTTGTGCTTTTAGATGCGCTGCATCTGGTTTTGGGAACGATCATAGATTTTTCTGTTCTGGGATTTCAGCTGGCAGCAATTGCGATCTACTACTACGCAGTGGAGTTTATCCCGCGCGCACTTGTGAATAAGACGCTGGGATTGACCGTGGATGAGATGCTGGACGGCGTGATCATCGCGGATGCAGAGAATCGGGCGATCTATGCGAATGACTGTGTCAAGGAGATGCTTCATCTGGATGTTGCTGTTGCGGATAATTTCGGGGAGAATTTTGATCGGTGGTGCAGAAAGCACTATCAGTCACCGGAGGAGAATTTCATTTATGACTGGACGCTGGAACAAAAGAACGGCGAGAAGAGATATCTGAAGGTTCAGTATCGCAGGCTTTTGGACGAGAACGAAAGATATCTGGGTTGTTACCTCAACATACAGGAGCGTACAGACGAGATTCAGACACTGTTGCAGGAGCGTTATGCCGCAACACATGATTTCCTGACCGGATTATACAATCGCGAATATTTTTATAAGCAGGCGGAGAGATGCCTTCGTCTTCACCCGGATGAGCGGTATCTGATGATCTGTTCGGATATCCGAAACTTTAAAATGATCAATGAGATTTTTGGAACGGAGGCTGCAGACAAGCTTCTGATCGACATGGCAGAAGCGATCCGCAGTCAGGCAATCGGCGGTGAGGTTTACGGACGGCTGGTCAATGACCGTTTTGCATTGATGATGCGAAAGCGTGATTATCGCGAGATGAAGCTGGTTGACAAGTCTGCTGAGGTCATGAAGATTGCAAACGATGTTTCCTATCCGTTGAAGGTATATCTTGGTGTATATGAGATTGATGATCCGTCATTGCCGATTTCTATGATGTGTGATCGCGCGATGCTGGCGCTTGGCACGATCAAAGGGGATTATCAAAAGCAGGTTGCTTACTATGATGAAAAGCTTCGCTATAACGTGCTTCAGGAGCAGGAACTGGCGGCAGGGCTTGACCGTGCGATCCGTGAGGGTGAGATTGAACTGTACATCCAGCCGCAGATCACAGCGAACGGAAAATGTCTGGGCGGCGAGGGACTGGTGCGCTGGAATCATCCTACAAAGGGATTGCTCCTGCCTGCGGCATTTATCGAATCGTTTGAGCGTAACGGCATGATTGTCAAGCTGGATCTGCACGTGTGGGAGTTAGCCTGCAGAAAGCTTCGGGAATGGAAGGACAAGGGCTTTGCTGACCGATATATTTCAGTCAATATTTCGCCGAAGGATTTCTTCTTTGTCGATATTTACAAGGAGTTTACGACATTGGTCGGACGTTACGGCATCAGCCCGAGAAATCTCAAGCTTGAGATTACCGAGACAGCAATGATGACAGATCTGCCCAAGCAGCTTGCACTGATCAAAAAATTGCGGGAAGCCGGTTTCATTGTGGAGATGGATGATTTTGGAAGCGGCTATTCTTCGCTCAATATGTTGAAGGATATCCGGGTGGATGTGCTCAAGATTGACATGGAGTTCCTGCGCCAGAGTGAGAGTGAGGAGCGCAGCCGGACCATCCTGAAGACAGTCGTTGCCCTGTCCAAGGAGCTTGGCATGCCGGTCATCACAGAGGGTGTCGAGACGAAGGATCATGTGGATTTTCTGACGCAGATCGGCTGTGATATCTTCCAGGGCTTCTTCTTTGCGAGACCGATGAAGGTTGAAGAATACGAGAAAAAGTATATGAGCAGTAATGCAGAGACTATGTAAAAGCAAAAAACGCTTTTCCGGAGGGGATTTCCCGAGGGAAGAGCGTTTTTTTGCATATTTTTTCGGGATTCCTTTACGTCCTTTTTACAGTAATTTTACCAAAGTACGGTTTTTGATTTTACATGGCATGCCTATGATAGGTCATGTAAAACAAATTATAAAAATCAGAACATGGAGGAATTACTGATGAAAAAGAAATTACTTGCAACAATGATGGTGGCTGTACTTGCCATCGGAACACTGACCGGATGCGGTTCAACCGCAGCAACCGATACTACGGCAACGACTGATGAAAATAAGAAGGAAGAGGCACCCGCAGAGGAGCCTGCTGAGGCACCGGCAGAAGAGTCTGCAGAAGAGGCACCCGCAGAGGACGCAGGAGGCAGTCTGGCAGGAAATGAGATCACCGTTGTATCCCGTGAGGATGGTTCCGGAACACGTGGTGCGTTCATCGAACTGACTGGTGTCGAGCAGAAGGATGAGAATGGCGAGAAGACTGATCTTACTACTGTAGAGGCGATCATCACAAACAGCACTGAGGTCATGATGACAACTGTAGCAGGCGATGAGAACGCGATCGGATACGCA
>JBJEML010000040.1:0-21837 GCA_051879675.1 Lachnospiraceae bacterium
GCGGACAGGTGGATGGAAAGCCGATGGGAAAACGTTGTTTTTCCTGAAGAAGAAGGACCGGCAATCATAATAAATTTCTTATTTCCGGCATTTGCTATGATATCTGCCAGTTCCCCGATACGCGCCTCCATCTGCGCCTCCTGCATCAGGATAATATCCTGGATCCTTCCGGTGGCGATCGCCTCATTGAGCTCACCGATATTTTTCACGCCCATCTTTTCGCCCCATTTGCTGCTCTCACGCTGTGTGGAAAACAGCTTGTCGGACGGGTGATACTCGCTGACGATTCCGGTCTTTGGATCGGGATACAGCAACACAAAACCGTTGCTGTATCGGATCAGGTCAAAGTTTTTCACATAGCCGGTCGAAGGCAGCATATAGCCGTAAAAATAGTCGCGGTAACCGTCCAGTTCATAGATATTCACACGGGAACTGCGCCGGTAACCAAACAGCTTTTCCTTATCTGTCATGCCAAGCTCATGAAACAGCTTCACTGCCTCCGCTGTGGAATGATTTTCCTTATTGATGGAAAGATCTGCATCCGCAAGACAACGCATCTGAGCGGCAATCGCCTGCAGCATCTCATCGGTCACTTCCATGTCCGTGCCAGTCAACTCGCAGTACTGACCATTTCCGGTCGTCTGCAGCACACGCACACCCACACCTTTATCGCCGTACAGATCATCCAACGCTTTTTGCATGAGGAGCACGGCCGTGCGCCGATACGCCTTTACCCCCGGCTTATCTGCTGCCGTCACAAAGGTCAGCGCTCCGTCCTCTTTCACGGCCTTATTCAGTTCCCGAAGTCTTCCGTTGAAAAATACAAGAACGATCTGCTGCTCATATTCCTTCTGATAATCCTTTGCGATCTGCTCATAAGTCGTACCCTGCTCGTATACGACCTCCTTACCATTAATCACTATTTTACTCATTTTTAACACCCCTGAATTCTCTGATTACGGTCAGGCAGTCAACGCCTGACCAGCCCCAATGACTCCTATAATACAATAAACGGATCCCTGCGCTGCTGCGCAAAAATCTCCACTCCCTGCAAATGCTCCTTGAGATACTGCTCCATATAACCGATAAAGATATGCTCGATCCCATAATGCCCCGCATCGATCACAGACAACCCCTGCGCTACCGCATCGATACCGCTGTGGTGGTCGATATCACCGGTGATCAGCACCTGTGCGCCGGCAGCGATCGCGTCCGCGATGGTGCTTTTTCCGGAGCCCGGGCAGATCGCCACGCGGCTGATCCGTTCAGCCTCCGCGCGAAACAGCTTCACGGTATCCAGCCCGAAAGCTTCCTTGACCACTGCACACAAACCTCCGATCGTCTCTGTCTCCTTCAGGCTTCCCACGACACCGATGCCGTAATCTTTTCCGTCCCTCGTAAAAATATCCGCAAGCGGCGCTTCCACGTTCAATCCCAAACACGCTGCTGCCAGCTCACCCATTTTTGCGACATCAAAATTGGTATGCATCGCATAGCAACTTATCTGTGAGCGCAGCAGTTCCACAACGCGCGCACTGATAAAATGATCACAGTTGACCTTTTTGAGAGGTGAAAAGATCAACGGATGATGCGTCAGCAGAAGCTGGGCCCCGACTCTCTTTGCCTGTTGAATGGCAGCTTCATCTGCATCCAGTGCGATAAATACCTTTTGAATATCCTGCTTCCGGTCTCCCACTAGAAGCCCTACATTATCCCAATCCTGCGCGAAGTCCTCCGGTGTCACTTTCTGTAACTGCTCAATAAGATCTCCTAAAATCATAGTATCATCCGCCCTCTCTCGTGTGCTTTTCCTACACTTAATACATTTCGGACTCGTTTGTAACACGCATGTTTGCTATATCGCCATGTATGCTTCCGCAGCCCGATTGCGCTCCATTTTTTCCGCAAGTTCTGCCCTGCGCAGCGCGATCCGCCCGGACTCTGCACCTTCCGTCGGAAGTCCCGCCAGAATCTGCTCACACTGACGCTTCTCTTTTTTCAGAAACGAGAGAAGCACCGGGTGATGCTCTGCCAGCAGGCGGTGTCCATAGGCGTCCAGCACCCCGGTTGACAGACCGCTTTCCTTGGAAAATGCCAAAGCATCCGAGGATTTTTGGGGTAACACACGAAGGATCGGGTAATATTTTCCGTCCTCAAGCACCAGATCCTCCGCTTCTATGAAATAGTCATTTTCCCGTAAAAAGGCTCGTACCGCAGCCAGCTCCGACTGCGGCTCAAGGATCAGCTGATCCAGTGTCCGGACAACTGCTTCCCCCCGTGTTAAAATATCAATCGTCAGATTTCCACCCATTCCGGCGATGATCACCGCATCCGCCTCGCCGGGACACAGCTTTTCCAGTCCGTCTGACAGCCTCGTCTGTATGTAAGCCCCCAGCGCCTCCCGCTCAATATGCTCTCTCGCACGCTGCAGCGGTCCCTCATTGATATCCATTGCAATGGCCCGCTGCATGCAGCCCTTTCGCACAAGATAGATCGGAAGATAACCGTGATCACAACCCACATCTGCCAGCGTCTGCCCGACACTCACCTGTCCTGCTATATGCATCAGGCGCTCTGATAAACGGTTCATCTTACTCCAGATAATCCTTTAATTTTCTGCTGCGGCTGGGGTGACGCAGCTTGCGCAATGCTTTTGCCTCTATCTGGCGGATACGCTCACGGGTGACATTAAACTCTCTGCCGACCTCCTCCAGCGTTCTTGCTCGTCCATCCTCCAGACCAAAGCGCAGGGTGAGCACCTTTTTCTCACGCTCGGTCAGCGTGCTTAAGACCTCCTCCAGCTGCTCTTTCAACAACGTAAATGCCGCCGCGTCCGCAGGCACCGGCACATTGTCATCCTGAATAAAGTCACCCAGATGGGAATCCTCTTCCTCGCCGATCGGAGTCTCTAAGGATACCGGCTCCTGAGAAATCTTTAAGATCTCACGGACGCGCTCTACCGGCATGTTCATCTCCGCTGCGATCTCCTCGGGGGTAGGTTCACGCCCTAACTCCTGCAGCAGCTGTCTGGACACGCGGATCAGCTTGTTGATCGTCTCTACCATGTGGACCGGAATACGGATGGTACGCGCCTGATCCGCAATGGCACGGGTGATCGCCTGACGGATCCACCAGGTCGCATAGGTGGAAAACTTATAGCCCTTACGGTAATCGAACTTCTCCACGGCCTTGATCAGACCTAAGTTTCCTTCCTGGATCAGATCAAGAAACAGCATACCGCGTCCCACATAGCGCTTCGCAATGCTGACAACGAGTCGGAGATTTGCCTCCGCCAGACGCTTCTTTGCCTCCATGTCGCCCAGCTCCATGCGCTTTGCAAGCTCGATTTCCTCCTCTGCGGACAACAGCGGCACCTTGCCGATTTCCTTTAAATACATGCGCACAGGGTCCTCGATGCTGACGCCGTCAGGCACAGACAGATCGATCTGCTCTACCTCTACCTCGTCCTCATCGTCCAGCAGGATGTCCTCGTCGTCATCATCGGAAATACGCAGCACATCAATATTATGTGCCTCCATAAACTCCAGGATCTCCTCAAACTGCTCGGCACCCAGATTCATATCCTTGAAATAATCACCGATCTCCTGATACTCAAGCATATTCTTCTTTTTCTTTGCCATCTCCAGCAAGTCATTGAGCTTGGCAAAAAACTGCTGCCGGGCTGCCGCCTCAACTGCTGCCTCTGCGCTTTCTTTCTCAGTTTTTGCTTTCGTAGATTTCTTGTTTTCCATTTTGTTTCCATCCTCTCATGGTTAATATATATACTGTCCTGTTTTAGAGAATATTATGTATTTCAGCGTTTGCTCGCCTTTGCCGCATCTATAAAACGCTGCATATCCTCCAGACTTGTCACATCGACCTGCTCCTTTTTTGCCTCCAGACTATCCCTCTTCATGCGGGCGATCACATCACGCAGTGCTTTCTCCTGCTCCTGTGACGATGTCAGTTCCGGCAGTCTTGCATGGAACAGTCCCGCCACCGTGCGCTGCTCCTCTTCATCAGAAAAAGTGCTGATGATCTGCGCCGGATTCGCCGTACCGTTCTCATACTGCTCGTATAACAGTATCGCCACTTTCCGGTACAGCTCCTCCGTAAAATCCTCCGGCCTGATCTCATGCTTTACCTGTTCGTAGAGCTCCGGCCGGTCCACAAGCCAAGTCAACAGAAGCTTCTGTGCCTGATGATTACCGTCCTCCCGCTTGTTTTTATGGTTCATACCGGATTTCGGCTGTGAATCATCCGCATGCGCGGGCTTTGCCCCCACACCCTTTGCGCCAAGTGTGTTTACCAGCTTTCGCAGTTGTTCATAAGCGATATGATAATGCTCTGCCGTGGCCGTAATGTAATTTTCCCGCTCCAGCTCCTCAGAAAAACCAAGCAGCCGCCGTGCCACCTCATTATGAAACGCCGTCTTGCTCTCCGGATCGCGCATATCATAATTCTGCTCCAGCACCCGCAGCTCAAAGAAAAAGCTGTTTTCCGCCTCATCGATACGCTTCTGAAACTCGTCCGCGCCAAGTGCCTTAATAAATTCATCCGGATCCTTGTACGGCTCCATATGGATGACCTTCGCGGTCAGCCCCGCTTCTTTTAAGATAGGGATCGCGCGCAGCGCCGCCTTGATACCGGCACCGTCACTGTCAAAGGTCAGGTAGACCTCCTTTGTATAGCGCTTCAAAAGACCGGCATGTCCCGTCGTAAAGGCGGTTCCGAGTGATGCCACCGCGTTGTCAAAGCCTGCCTGATGCAGCGCGATCACATCCATGTAACCCTCGCACAAGAGCATCTGGGGCTTTTTTGTCGAACGTGCAATGTTCAGCGCATAGAGATTTCTGGATTTATCAAAAATCAGCGTTTCCGGAGAGTTTAAATACTTGGGTTCCCCCTCTCCCATGACACGCCCGCCAAATCCAATGACCTTACCGCGCACATCCATGATTGGGAACATCGCGCGGTTCCAGAATTTGTCATGCCCGCCGCGTTTTTCATCAAAGGTCACCAGTCCGGACTCTTTGAGCAGTTCATCCTCATAACCTTTGCTCTTCAGATAGCGGTACAGGTCATCGCTGAACTTATCCGAGTAACCGAGCCCGAATTTGCGCATGGTCTCATCGGAAAGCTTTCTTTTTTGAAAATATTCATACGCCTGTCTGCCGCGCGGATTACGCAACAGTGCGTAGTAATATTTTGCCGCTTCCTTCTGCACCTCCAGCAAGCGGCTGCGCTTGTCCGCCTGTCGCTTAGTCTCTGCGGACATCTCCTGCTTCGGAAGCTCCACACCTGTCCGGTCTGCCAGTTCCTGCAATACCTCCGGGAACGTTGCATTCTCATAATTCATGAGGAATGTGATCACATTCCCTCCCGCACCGCAGCCAAAGCAATAGTACATCTGCTTGGAAGCCGATACCGTAAATGAACCGGTTTTCTCATTATGAAAGGGGCACAGCCCCACATAGTTGCTGCCCCGCTTGTGCAGCTTTACATATTGCGAGATCACGTCCACAATATCACTGCGTGAACGCACCTCCTCAACTAAATCATCGGAATAAAAGGGCATTTTAATTCACCTGCCATGCCAATGGTACAAAATACTCATTAAATTTCGCGATCGCATACTGATCCGTCATACCTGCAATATAGTCACAGACGACACGATCCTGCTTCTCACCTGCATCGATCATCCGGGTAAACTGCTCCGGCATGATCTCCGGCTGCTCCATATAGAAATAAAACAGCTTTCGCAACAGTTCCTTCGCTTTTGCCTCCTCTGTCTTTGCCACAGATCCGCGATAAAGGTTGTCAAACATAAACTGGCGCAGACCCGTCATCGCCTCTGCCACCTCCGGTGACATACAGATATCGTTTTTATCCATGCTGTTGATGATGATGTTATGTACCAGCGTGTCCAGCCGGTCCTTGGTCGAATTTCCCAACACCTCGCGGTACTCGATCGGGATATCCTCCTCCACGAGGATCTTCGCCCGAATCGCATCATCAATATCATGGTTGATATAGGCAATCTTATCTGAGAGTCGCACGATGCGTCCCTCCAGGGTATGAGGCATCAGACTCGTCTGATGGTTGCGGATACCGTCTCTGACTTCCCATGTCAGATTCAGTCCCTCTCCATCCTTTTCCAGACATTCTACCACGCGCACGCTTTGCTCGTTATGCGAGAATCCTCCCTCGCATAACTCGTTTAGGATCTGTTCTCCCGCATGCCCGAATGGCGTATGCCCCAGGTCATGTCCGAGCGCGATCGCCTCCACCAGATCCTCGTTCAGCCGAAGCGCCTTGGCAATCGTGCGCGCATTCTGTGATACCTCCAACGTATGTGAAAGTCTCGTGCGGTAATGATCCCCCTTTGGTGTCAGAAACACCTGCGTTTTGTTTTTCAGACGACGGAATGCCTTGCTGTGCAGAATACGGTCACGATCCCGTTGAAAGACCGGACGGATATCACACTGCGGTTCTTCCCTGTCCCTGCCGACGGAATTTTCATCCAGGCAAGCATAGGGACTCAGCATCGTATGCTGGCGTCGTTCCAGTTCCTCCCGAATTGTCATATGCTCGTTGTTCCTTTCTTGAAATGTCAGAACATCATAAACAACAACCAATTTACCTAGTATATATATTCCGCGTTTTTGACAAATTTCCTTTTTACTAATATTTGTAAATCTTATCTGCGACCACTTTCGCCACTTTGTAAACCGGGCTCTCCATGCGCCGCTTCACATTTTTCAGTTCCTCGCGGATATGGATCTGCTGCGGACAGTGCTGCTCACACTTACCGCATCCAATACATTTCGATGCAACCGTCTTGTCCTGACGCAGCGTTGTACACATGAAGTATGCCATCATACCGCCAAACCAGCTGTCCGTGTAGCTGCGGTTGTACGCCTGAAAGCACGTCGGGATATCCACACCCTGCGGGCACGGCATACAGTAGCCGCAACCGGTGCAGCCTACTTTCACGCTTTTATTGATCACTGCTTTGACACGGTCAAATACTTTCATATCTGCCTGCGTCAGCTCGTTTGCCCGTGCCTCGGATGCAATGCGGCAGTTTTCCTCCACCTGCGCCACATCGTTCATGCCGGAAAGAATCACATTCACCTGCTCGTGATTCCAGATCCACCGCAATCCCCACTCTGCCGGGGTCCACTCCTTGTCAGCTGCTGCAAACTCTTTCCTTGCGGCATCGGGAAGCTGGTTCACCAGTCTGCCGCCGCGCAACGGCTCCATGATGATAACAGGGATTCCTTTCGCATGTGCATAGTTTAATCCATCAATACCCGCCTGTGTGTATTCATCCATATAGTTGTACTGAATCTGGCAAAAATCCCAGTCATAGGCATCGATCAGTTCCTTGAACTTTGCAGTTCCTCCGTGAAAAGAAAAGCCAATATTTTTAATCGCACCTGACTCTTTTTTCTCCCTGATCCAGTCCTGAATACCCAGATCTGTCAGGCGCTGCCAGGTAGCCGGATCATTGAGCATATGCATCAGATAATAGTCGATATAATCTGTCTGCAACCGCTCCAGCTCCTCTGCAAAATAGCGCTCCATGTCCTCAATCTTCTTTATATAGTAATGGGGCAGCTTGGTAGCAATCTTTATGCGGTCACGACAGCCGTACTTTGCAAGGAACTTGCCCAGACATACTTCGCTCCCTCCATAGGTATACGCGGTATCAAAGTAATTGACACCCCGCTCAACCGCCAGTGCCATCTCCTTTTCTGCTTTCTCCTGATCGATTGCCCCGCCCTTTTTTGTGTAGCGCAGACATCCATAACCAAGAATAGACAATTGATCTCCGTTTTTCTGATTCACGCGATACTGCATATGAATTCTCCTTTCACGCAAAAATAGGAAGTCATATTGACTTCCTATTTATAATGCAGAAGATGGGACTTGAACCCACACGATATTGCTACCACAGGCACCTGAAGCCTGCGCGTCTGCCAATTCCGCCACTTCTGCATGTCGAACTGACAAATGCTATTCTATCTTTTTTCGCCTCTGTTGTCAACCATAATTTCAAATTTTTTTCAAAAAATTCATGAAGATCATTTTACTCTGTCGGGGCAAATGTAAGACAGTGCGCGGCAAGAAAACGCTTCAGTACATCCTTACAGTCATCATTTCCATAATAATCTGTGAGAAAGTTATAAAAATCCAGTTTCTTTTCCGGTGGAATGGAAAAAATGCCCAGTCCGTTCCGGATCATATACAAGTTTGTCAGAATGGTGGCTGTACGTTTGTTTCCATCATTAAAAAACTGCCCTTTTGCTACATAACAAAACAATTCAAGTGCCTGATCTATAGCGACATCTGCGTCTGCAATGGCTATAAGATCTTGGATGATCATGTCTGCCTGCGGAAGCGGCGGTACATAACGTTCGCCATAGCGGAGCGTGACATGGATCGGTGTGTCATACTGATCGCGCAGACATCCGGCATTAATGACTGTCATTTTTCCGGCAATGCGATTGATCGTCTGCAATGTTTCTAAATTTATTTCAGCCATCGGATTTTCAAAACACCATTGCCAGGCATGCTTCAAATCCACTACCGCTTCAATTTCTTCAATCTTATGCCCACCAACACTCATTCCGTCACAAATAGCCTGGGTTTCGGGAAATGTGACACCGATTCCTTCTACATTAGCAGCTCGGAAGATACTTTCCACCATATACTTTTTAGCTAACATGAGATTTTTCTGCATATCCATCGCTACCATAGTGATCGCCTTTCTCTAATTGTTTATGATCCATACCGCAAAAACAGAAAAACCTCAGGAATAACCTGAGGTTCTTTTCATGCGGAAGATGGGACTTGAACCCACACGGCCTTGCGGTCACAAGATCCTTAGTCTTGCTCGTCTGCCAATTCCGACACTTCCGCATCTGTCACTACTGTCTCGCGACCGTATTATAATAACAAATGAACGAATGGATGTCAAGGAAAAGTTTAAATATTTTTAAAACGGAAAAATGATTTGAAATCCACTTTTCCCCTTCCCTAATGAATTCTTTCTTAGAAAGCACGGTGTCTTCTCTACCCGCATATGATAAAGAAAGCCCTTTCGGGAGATCTGTTTATGAACAGCTGTTCCAATCTTTTTTATCTCTCCTCGGTTGCCTGCAAGCTCAGTGAATGTCTGTCAGAAAAAGAATTGGCTTCGCTTTCCGCAGACCTTGTTGTCCTCAGTGATATGCTGGCAAATATCATTGCCCATCAGGCGCTGTGCAACCCTGATGCTATACTTCCGGAATGTGAGGATCCATCCGATGATAAAAACGGAGAGGATTGACCCTCTCCGTTCATTTATATGACAATGAAATACTACAATTCCTCTATTTCCCGCATCCACACATTCACTGATGCGTCACTCGGCATGCGCAGATCTCCTCGAGGTGAAAGCGCGATCGTTCCGACCTTGGGTCCGTCGGGAATGCAGGAACGCTTAAACTGCTGTGAGAAAAAGCGCTTATAAAAAGTCTTCAGCCATTTCAGGATCGTGGCGTCGTCGTAACTGCCTGCAAAGGCGCGCTTCGCCAGGCGGTACACCTTCGCCGGTGAGAAACCGTAACGAAGGATCTGATACAGATAAAAATCATGCAACTCGTAAGGTCCTACGAGATCCTCGGTCTTCTGCGAGATCTTTCCGTCCTCCGGCGGCAGCAGCTCCGGGCTGACCGGGGTATCCAGCACATCGTATAGTACCTCGGCAAGCCTTGTGTCTCCACAGGTATCCGCATAGTAGCGCACCAGATGGCGCACAAGTGTCTTCGGCACGGAGCAGTTGACCCCGTACATGGACATATGGTCGCCGTTGTAGGTCGCCCAGCCCAGCGCCAGCTCCGACATATCACCGGTGCCGATGACCATACCTCCGCTCTTATTGGCAATATCCATCAAAATCTGCGTCCGCTCTCTCGCCTGACAGTTCTCATACGTCACATCATGGACGGACGCATCATGTCCGATATCCGCAAAATGCTGATTGACTGCAGGAACGATCGAGATCTCCCGGAATGTCGCGCCCAGGCACCGGATCATTCCCACCGCATTGTCATAGGTACGGTCAGTCGTGCCAAAGCCCGGCATTGTTACAGCCGTGATCTTTTCCCTCGGGATGCCAAGCGCATCAAACGCACGCACGGTCACAAGCAGCGCCAGCGTGGAATCCAGCCCGCCGGAAATGCCGACAACGGCATTCTGGCAGCCGGTGTGCGCAAGCCGCTTTTTCAGTCCCATCGACTGGATCGCAAGGATCTCCTCACAGCGCTTTTCACGGTCATACATATCACTCGGCACAAACGGTGTCGGGTCTATATGGCGTGACAACTCCGTCTCCTTCACATCCAGTGAAAATCCCAGATAACAGTAATCCATCTGTCCTCTGCTCTCAAAGGTCGTCATGCGCCTACGCTCTGCACTCATGCGCTCCACATCGACCTCTGCATAGGTGATCTCATTTGTAAAACGCGCCGACTCCGCGAGCAGTGTACCGTTTTCCGCGATCACATTGTGACCGGAAAATACAATGTCCTGCGTGGACTCGCCCTCTCCCGCACTGCTGTATACATAGCCGCACAAAAGACGCGCAGACTGGCTCTTTACAAGGTCTCTTCGATAAATATCCTTTCCGGTCGTCTCATCACTCGCGGACAGATTCACGATCAGGTTTGCCCCCGCCAGAGCATGACAGGTGCTGGGCGGATCGGGCGCCCACAGATCCTCGCAGATCTCTGCCGCCACGCGAAGCGTGGGATATTCCTCGCACTCGAAGATCAGCTTCGTGCCCATACAGGTCTGTACATCCTTTGTCACGGAAACCGGAACCATCTGCTCCATTCCCCGCGTGAAATGTCGTTTCTCATAAAATTCGCCGTAATTGGGAAGATGCGTCTTCGGCACCAGCCCGAGCAATCTGCCTCGGTTGATCGCAGCAGCCGCATTATAGAGCTTTCCCAGATGCTCAAAGGGCAGCCCCACGAAGATCAGTGCGTTCAGATCCCGGGTCTGCTCCATGAGCCAGAGCAGTGCCTCCTTTGCCTCGCGCAAAAGGATCTCCTGCAAAAACAGGTCATTACACGTGTACCCTGTCAGACACAGCTCCGGACACACGATGACAACCGCACCGTTTTCTGCCGCTTCCTTTATTTTTTCCAACACAGACTCCCTGTTATATACGGGATCTGCCACCCTGATATCCGGCGTCACCGCCGCCACTTTTACGAAACCCTGCTGCACTTTGCTATCTCCTTTAACTCGTCTACTTCAAATGTATAATCCGTATTACAGAAATGACAGTTGACATGGATCGGTTCCCCGTCATCGATCATCTCCTTGAGACCCTTTTTCCCAACGCTGATCAGTGCCTTTGTGATGCGCTCCTTTGAGCAGTTGCACTGAAACTGTACCGGCATCGTCTCATTAAACTCCACATCAAAGAAGGTCAGTACCTCCTCCAGAATGACCTCCGGCGTAAATCCCCGCTCGAGCATCTTTGTCACCGGTTCCAGCGTCGCAAGGCTCCCCTCCAGCTTACTGATAACTTCCTCGCTCGTAAAGGGCATGAGCTGCACGATGAATCCGCCCGCCTGCAGCACGCTGCCGTCCTTGTCCACCAGCACGCCAAGTCCAACCACCGACGGAATCTGCTCGCTCGCCGCAAAATAGTAGGTCAGATCCTCCGCGATCTCTCCGGTCTGCAGATTGACCTCGCCGACATACGGCTCCTTTAGACCCATATCCTTGATCACACGGAGCATGCCGTTTCCCATCGCCCCACCGACATTCAGATGCCCGTCCGATCTCGGCGGAAGTGCTACCACAGGCACCTCCGGATATCCCTTGACATTTCCCTTTGAATCAGCGGTGACCGTCAACCCTTTGCCCGGACCGTCGCCCCGGATCTGCAAGGTCAGGAGATCCTTGTCGCCCTTCATCATCGCACCCATCATTGCGCCCGCAGAAAGCAGGCGTCCCAATGCTGCCGTCATGACCGGGCTTGTATCATGGCGCACACGCGCAAACTCCACCAGATTTTTCGTCGTGACCGCAAAGGCACGGATCGCACCGTTTGCCGCCGTCGCTCTTACCATATAGTCATTCATCATCATTCCCTCATCTTTCCTTTTTCTCTCGCTACAAAAAAGATCTTTTCACTGGTGTCTGTCGGCTCAGTTCCCGTATCGGCATCAAAAACACGCACAAGTTCCATGCCGCCCGCCGTGAGAAAACCTTCTACCGCTTCCACGGTATAGCCCTGTTCCTCATGCACCTCGATCCGGCGTTCAAACAGCCCGTCCTCCCGCCTGATAAACAACGTCAGATCATACTCGTTTCGTCCGGTCTCCTCATCAAAAAAGTTGTCCCAGATAAATGCGGCATCCTCGCCGCTCTCTGCAATCGTAGTATTTCCCATTATCTCACGAAACTTGTACAACGTATTCAGATCAAAAATAAAAAGTCCGCCCGGATCAAGATAATTGTTTACCAGCCGCACCGTCTGTATAAAATCCTCCGGTGTGAGAAGATAATTCATCGTATCGCAGATACTGACGACTGCACGCACGGTTCCGTACAGTTCAAACGCACGCATGTCCTGACACAGATACAGGATGTCCGTGCCGTCGGATTTTTCCCGCGCCTCCATGAGCATGTCCTCAGAACCGTCAATGCCGATCATGTCATATCCCGCCGCCGCAAGCATCCCGGTCAGGGTTCCTGTACCGCAGCCCAGATCCAGCAGCAATCCGTCCGAAACAGACGCTTTTTCCAACTCATCTATAATGATATCCCGCCATTGTTCATAGGGAACATCCTCCATAAACCGGTCATAGACACTCGCAAAACCGGTGTACGCATCCATATTGTCACCTCGCCATTTCATTCATAATATTACTTACTATAGCATTTTTAAGGAAAACTTTCTACTATTACTTGGAATCGAACTGCTTTTTTGATAAACTAATAAGGAATTGGAGGAATATCATGCAACAATTAGATCATCTCATCACAAAAAAAATCCGGAGTACCTACGGCAGACGTGTAGCTTCTCCGATCATATACTGTATCTTTCTTGTGATCGTCTGGTTTTATACTCCCATGCAGTCACTCATGCACCCTTTGGAAATCTCGGAACAGGCACAGATTGAGGCACTTGCGGACGATGGCTGCCAGTATATTTCAACCACTCTGCACAATCTGAATTTTACCGGCTATACACAGAGCCGCCTCGGCTTTGTCACAGGCTACTATTATTACACCATGCGGGATGACGGCTGTTATCTGGTCACTCTAAGCCCCCGCACCTGCGAAGAGGGTCTGCCGCAGATCAGGGAAGTATCGATCCGCGCCAGCATCCGCAGACGGCCGGAAAGTTATGCACTGTTGGCCGATCAGCTTGCCGACGATCTGGATTGGACGACTGCGGGCTTTTACGATACCGTCTCTGACTGCATCATTTCAGAACCCGGTTTTGGCAGGATCAGCAGCTTCATCCTGCTGATGTGCTTTTTTGTCTCCGGCGCTTACGCACTGCTCAGTATTGTGCTGTTCACACTGTACGCGCTGTTTCCGTTGCTCTCTCCCGCCAGCCGCCAGCTCGGTCTGTACGGCAAACGCAGCGAGCTTCTGGCACAGGCCGAGGAAGAACTGGCAACCCTGCCCCAGCTCGCAACCGAGGATATGTATATTACGGAACACTTTTTTATCGCTTTTGCCAACAAATCCGTAACTGTTATTCCGATCAACGAAATTGTGTGGATCTACAAATATTCCACTCTGCATAATATTTTGTGGTATCATTTCAGCATATCCTATACGCTGCACATTACCGCAAACAAGCACCTGTATATTCAGTTTCCGAAAAATATGAAATCCGATATCGACGGCATCATCGACTATCTCTCTGAGGCAAACCACAACATTCTGGTGGGCTTCAACGAAAAAAACCGCAAAGCGGTGCAGGCAATGCCCGGTGTCACACGCTTTGCGGATGGTTTGATCGCATTTCTCAAACAAAAAATCTAATATTACCAATTAAACAGATTCTTAAAGAAATCCCTGATCGCCTGAAAGATTTTCGCGAAAAATCCCTGCGCATCATCAGAGTTTTTGATCTGGTCATACAGCGACTTCGCCTGGTCAAGCAGGGAATCCACGTCGATGTCCAGCTTACTGATCTTTAACAGTACGCTTGTCAGTTCATTTTTCTCGTCGTCGGTCATGGAAAAATCATATTTCTTCAATGCATCATCAATACATTTACGGATGCTGCTCTCGTCCTTTAAACCGCCCTCTAAAACCTTCTGCTTCACATAAGCGATAAATTCCTCCACTTCACCGTCATCCGCACCGGCGATGAGATTTGCAAGCTCTCCGGTGACAACGATCTCATTCATTGCCGCATCCAGACTCTCCTCATCAACAGGCTCACCGGTCATCTGGGAATACGCTTTCATGGCACCGATCAGAGCCGCCGTACCTGAGATCGGGCTCGGTCCAGCCACGATGATATCCGCATCCTCAAGTCCTGCCGTCGCAAGCGCGTTTTTATACATACCGACCGTACAGTAGTTGATATTTTTCGTAGATATGTTGAGTCCGTTACCCTTTTCTCTCTTAACGATCACAACTGAGGAAAGCGCCCTTGTACCAATCTTCTCAGCGGGCAGATACTCATCCAGATACTGATGCTCTTCTTTGTTTGTGATAGAAACCACATTGTAGTCGTCCAGGTTTGCAGCATTGATGCCCATAAGCTTCAGCACTGTCGCCTTCTGGTCTGCGGAAAGGTTCTCTCCAAGTGCCAGATACGGCTTGTCATCCTCTGCGATCACCACATTATCGTCTGCGTTCACGCCGGTCTCTACCTCACCGACAACCTGATCGTCATCCTCGTTAACAGGGGTAATCTCTCCCTCTACCACATCATCAGCGTCATCTTCTTCCGTGATCTCACCTTCCACTTGTGCGGCTGTCACAGGCATTGCAAGTGAACAGACCGTAACTGCGGTCAGCAGCATTGCCAACCATTTTTTCAAACTTCTCTTCTTCATTTTTACACTCCTGTTCTTGCGGTCTCAGCTACAAATGCTTTGACCTGACTTATTAGTTACCCATTCCCATATGTCCGCATATACGATTTCGCGATCCGGCTCGTTCACAAGCTCATGACGGTCGCCCTCGTACAGCTTCATTGTAACATCTCTCAAACCGGCTTTTTTATATTGCCGGTAAACTCTTTTGACTCCAACGCCGGCATCACCCACCGGATCCTCAGAACCGGATATGATGAATATCGGCAGATCCGCCCGGATCTGTTTCACGTATTTTTCCTGATTGTCATAAGACACGGTAGAAAACAGTCCATAAAATCCATTTAAGGTAAAATCAAAGGTGCACAGCGGATCGTTGTAATACTTTTTCACACGCTCTGTGTCTTTGCACAGCCAGCTGTTTTCCGGATCACTGCCATCCATGCAAAAGCTCGCATAGGATTTTCCAAAAGCCGCCTTCTTCACAAAGTTGCTGCGGTAATGCCATCCGCGGAACATCGCGATAAATGCACATACCGCCATACCGAAGTGACAGGCAGTATCCGGCACGCTTCCGGTTCCACAGATGATGGCACCATCCACGTCGCCGCTGTAAACGGTCAGGTACTTTCGCAACAGATACGAACCCATACTGTGCCCGAAGATAAAATAAGGCAGTCCCGGATAGCCTCTTTTTGTGATCGCAGTCACCTGATAGATATCTGCCACGAGCACATCTGAGGGCTTCGGCTTGCAAAAATAGCCAAGATGCTGCTTGTCACGCACAGACTGTCCATGCCCGAGATGGTCATGCCCCACCACCAGAAACCCGTGTCCGGTCAAAAACTCTGCCAGTTCCTCATAACGTCCGATATATTCCTGCATTCCGTGTACAAGCTGGATCACGCCGTGAACCGCACCGTCGTCCGGCAGCCAACGCACACCATGCATTTTTGTCTTTGCATCCTTTGATAAAAAATGAAAATCCTCTCTTATCATGCGACGCCTCCTGTTTTATCCACAGTTTTCGTTTGCCATACCCAATCATCCGGTATGCATAGGTATTTTGAACTAAAACCCCGAAAAAGTCAACCTCTATTTTTTCTTGTCAGCCGTTAAGCGTAATGCGTGATCACAATCTGAGGGAAACTACTGCCCTGATAGTGATTGATCTGCGGATAATAGATAAATGCAAATCGCATCTGCTGGGGTCTGCCACACAGCAGCGCATCCACCTGATCAGCGCCATACTTCTGACGGTAATAATCCAAAAATTCCTCCGCATCGCCAAAGTAGAGTGCATCCATGCATCCGGTGCCGCACATCAGCTGCAATTTCAGCATATTGCGCTCCTTTCCTATATAGGACGCACGCCTTGCGACCAGTTCCCGATCGGCAAATACAGGCTTTTCATTGCCGTTTCCGCAAGGCTCCAGAACCGCAAGCTGTTCAATCAGCTTCTCGCTGATATAGGACAACGGCATCGGCACATCAATACATATTTTCTCCGTCAGCTCTTCCTTACTGAGTCCGGCATCCGCATTGAGCGCCTCCTCAAATTGTTGCAATTGTTCTTCCGCAAGCGAAAGTCCCGCCGCCATTGCATGACCGCCAAACTTCAGGAGCAGATTCCCCACACGGCTCAATTTCTCATACATGTGGTACGCCGGAATTGACCGCCCGGAGCCCTTGATACAGTCCTCACCCTTTGTCAGCACAAAAGTCGGCCGATAATAGCGCTCTCGCAGCCTTCCTGCAATAATACCCGCCAGACTCTCATGACACTCGGGCAAGTACACAACGAGCACCTGCTTACGCCACAGCTGCCTTGATTCCACCAGTTCCACGGCCGCCTCAAATCCTTGCGCTGTCAGTGCCTTGCGATCCGCATTGAGAGCTACCAGCTCCTGTGCGAGCAGGCTCGCGCGTGCAGGGTCTTTCTCCAGCAGCAGCTCCAGCGCACGCTTCGCCGTGTCCAGTCTTCCGGTGGCATTGATGCACGGGCCAATGACATAGCCGATATGATACGCCCGCAGCTCTTCCGGTTCCATGCCATTCTGGCGGATCAACGCCTGCAGGCCGATATTTTCCGTATGTCGCAATTGCTCCAGGCCCAGCGACGTGATCGTCCGGTTTTCACCCCGCAGTTCCATCACATCTCCCACGGTCGCAAACGCTGCACACGCAAGATACTGCTTCCAGTCATCATTTCTTCCGATCTGCTGTTGCAACAGCTGTAACACTTTCCACGCCACAACCGCTCCACAAATTCCCTTAAACGGATACATACACCCCGGCTGCTTCGGATCAACAACTGCATCCGCCGCCGGCAGCACTACCGTCGATGTCTCCCCCTCCCAGTGCAGGGGTACCTCGTGGTGATCAGTCACAATAACCGTCATGCCAAGCTCCTTTGCCAGCGCGATCTCCGCTGCTGCCGCAATCCCGTTATCACAAGTGAGTATGGTATCACAACCGATTTCGTATGCCTCACGGATCAGCTTTTCACTCAGACCATAGCCATCATTCACTCGATGCGGAAGCGCGTAATCTACCTCCGCGCCACACGCACACAGTCCATGATATAAAATATATGTAGAAAAAATACCATCAATATCGTAATCTCCGATAATGCGGATCTTTTTCCGCTCCCTGATCTTCTGCCGTAACAGTGACACAGCCTCCTTCGCGCCTTTTAAAAGCGCAGGATCATGCAGACAACTGACCGCCGGATGAAAGTAGGCATCCAGTTCCTCTCTGCCGGTAACCTCCCGGTTGCGCACAATCCGTGCGATCACAGGATCAACCCCGTAGGTTTCTCCGATCCCTTTAAAATCTGCGAATTTGGCCAGCACCACCCATTTTTCCTCTCTCTTCATAAACCTTCCTTATAAAAAGCAAAAGGAAGCCTTCACACAAAAGACTCCCCTCAAAATGCTTCCCAAACTAATATACAATGCGGTCACGACCGTTCTCTTTGCCCTTATACAATTTATCATCTGCCAGTTTAATATTCTCATCCAGCGACAGATGAAAATCATATTCCGTCAGACCAAAGGTCATCGTTACATGATGGCTCTGCCCCTCATACGGAATGTCCAGCCGGTTCAGCTTTGTCTGAATAAGCGACAGCGCTGTACACGCTTCATCGCCATTCATGTTTTCAAAGAGAAACAAAAATTCCTCGCCGCCCCAGCGCGCAACTGCGCCGATTCCACTCGTCTCCGTGTCAAACAGGTGTGCCAGAGAGCGCAGCACCTCATCACCGCACTCATGCCCGTATGTGTCGTTGACATGTTTGAAAAAATCAATATCGCCGATTGCCACCGACATAAACTGCATCTCGCCCTTACGGTACTTTTTCAGGCATTTTTCCACATGTTCCAGCATCCGGAAGCGATTCCACACCTTCGTCAGCGGATCCGTGGAAGCAACATGACGAAGCTCCTTGTTGTACTCCTGCAGCCTGCTCTCCATCTGGAAAGCATCCTTTGTAAAATAAATACCGGTAAAAAGCACCGTGGCACACTCAAGCACCACGCTGAGCACATACATATAAATCTCCAGATCACCTAACATGCCTTCACCTGCAATCGGCAGGCAGGTCATCCGCCCAAAATACAGTGCCAAGCGCACCACATAGAGACCAAGGATCATCACAATCGGATGCTTCCTGTCCAGCAAAAGATCCACCAGTATCAATGCAAAGATAAAATGCTGCACGCCGGTACTCTCGCCAAAGATGACATAGAACATGACCACCCACAGCAACGTATTCACATTCAGCAGTGTATATGCCTGCTTCACTTTATCCTGATAGGAGCAGTATAGACCATACGCGTACAGAACCAAAAACAGCACGCTGAACATGACAAGGTACGGATGTTTTGTGATTGCAAATCCAATACCTGCACCCAAAAGATAAAACATAAACAGCATACAGGACATGCGTAATACGACCGTCACCTTAGGTGACTCATTTTTATTTTGAGGTTCCTGAAAGATCATAGCCTTTACTTTTGAAATAATTGTCACAAGGGCAACCTCCCCCCTAAACATATCTATAAATATTTTATCACATCACTTTTTAAATTGCTACACTTTTTCCTTTTTTCGCGGAACCTTTTTTTACCGTTTGGATATAATGGAGTAATGACATTTGGGAGTTTTTTGCATGAAACAGTTATATGCAATGCAGGAAGCCACAGATACCGGCTCCCTGCAGGTCAACGTAACATCCCGGCTGCAAAATACGCCGATCAAGGGAGCTACGATCACACTCAGCTATTCCGGAGATCCGGATGTCACACTGGAGTCGGTACAGACTGACGAATCCGGTCAGACACAGACACTCACACTGGATGCACCGCCCGTCGAATACAGCTTCGACTCCGCACAGGAAAACCAGCCGTTTTCTTTGTATACGATCCAAATACGTGCCGAGGGCTATCAGCCGTTAAACATTTCCGGCATCGAAGTATTTTCCACGATCAAGGCCATCCAGAACGCGGTCATGACACCGCTGGACTATGCCGGCAGGTTCCGTGAGAGCATCGATATTCCGGTCAATACACTTTTCGGAGATTATCCTCCGAAGATCGAAGAGGCAGAGATCAAGCCCATGGAGGAGAGCGGCGAAATTGTTCTTAGCCGTGTCGTCATTCCGGAATTTGTCGTTGTCCACGACGGCCCGCCCACTGACTCACGTGCAAACGACTACTATGTACGCTACAAGGATTATATCAAAAATGTCGCCTCCAGCGAAATCTATGCCACCTGGCCTGATTCCACGATCCGTGCAAATGTACTGGCGATCATGTCATTCACGCTAAACCGCGTGTTCACGGAATGGTATCGGAATAAAGGCTACAACTTTACGATCACCTCCTCGACTGCCTACGACCAGAAGTGGTCGTATGGACGCACGATCTATGACCCGATTTCACGTGTTGTAGATGAGATGTTCGAAAATTATCTCTCACGCCCCAATGTCATCCAGCCGATCCTAACGCAATATTGTGACGGTCGGAATGTCATCTGCCCGAACTGGCTGTCCCAGTGGGGCTCCAAATATCTGGGCGACCAGGGCTACTCGGCAATCCAGATCCTGCGCAACTATTATGGTAGCAGTATTTATATCAATACCGCCGACGAGATTTCCGGTATTCCTTCCTCCTGGCCGGGCTACGATCTTTCCGTCGGCTCCAGCGGCTCAAAGGTGCGCCAGATGCAGCAACAGCTAAACCGCATCCATCAGAACTACCCCGCCATCCCCACAGTTACAGCCGATGGCATTTTTGGTCCTTCCACCCGCGATGCCGTCCGCAAATTCCAGTCCGTATTCGGTCTGCCTGCCACCGGTATCGTCGATTATCCGACCTGGTATAAGATTTCAGAGATCTATGTTGCCGTCAGCCGCATCGCGGAGCTGGTATAAGAAAAGTCCTGTACAGTAAAAAAAGCGTCCGTAAAAACGGACGCTTTTCTATACATTTTTCTACCTATGTATTACTCGCCGAGGATCTTTTTAATAGCCTCCAATACGCGGTCAGCCTGAAACGGCTTTACAATAAAATCCTTTGCACCGCTCTGGATCGCTTCAATAACCATTGCCTGCTGTCCCATTGCAGAACACATAACAACATTTGCACCTGCATCTGCCGCCTTGATCTGTTTCAGACTCTGAATTCCGTCGCAGTTCGGCATCGTGATATCCATCGTTACCAGGTCAGGCTTCAACTCCTTATACTTGGAAAGTGCCTCGTTACCGTCAGCCGCTTCTCCGGCGATCTCGTAACCACCCTTGGTCAAAATATCCTTCAACATCATCCGCATAAATGCTGCATCATCTGCGATCAAGATTCTCTTAGCCATGTCTTATCCATCCTTTACTATTTCTAATTCGTATTGCTGATACTCTTTTTCTGATCTGTTTCTATCCGATCAACGTGAAACTGCACACTCACACACATTCCACTACTTGTTTCATTCTACACAATGTTGGCACATTTTGCAAGATGTTTCTGAAATATTCTACTTTTTGTACAAAGTTTTTGCATGTATGACGCGATTATGCTATTCTAATAGTAATAAACGAGCTATTATATGAATAGCAGATCTATTCTATTTGAAAAGGAGCGATTTCTATGCATACATTTCAACCTTATCCGGTAGATCTTCTTGAAGTAAATCCGTTCACCAAAATCGGAACCGAATGGATGGCAGTCACTGCCGGTGACGATAAAAAAGCAAACACCATGACCGCCAGCTGGGGCACGATCGGGGTGCTCTGGGGAAAAAACGTTGTCAGCGTCTTTATCCGCGATAGCCGCTACACAAAGGAATTTATCGACAGCCACGACACTTTCTCGCTGACCTTCTTCGACACGCAGGACAAGGAAACCAGACTTGCGCTAAAATATTTCGGTGCTGTTTCCGGTCGCAACGAGGACAAGATCGCCAACGCAAAAATGCATGTGGACTACGCATCCGACGGAACTCCCTATATCGATGAGGGCAATCTCGTACTGATCTGCCGCAAGATGTCTGCAACAAAGATCCTGCCCGACCAGTTTATCGATGACACCATCGACGGCACATGGTACAAGGACAAGGATTATCACACGATGTACGTGGCGGAAGTGACTGAAATTCTCGCCAGATAGATCGATATCCCAGACGTAAGATCAATGTAAAAGAACAGGTTACGAGATCCCGGACGTAAGATCATTGCAAAACCGGACGTAAAATCATTGCAAAA
>JBJEML010000040.1:21937-64182 GCA_051879675.1 Lachnospiraceae bacterium
ATCATTGCAAAACCGGACGTAAAATCATTGCAAAAGGAGATATATTTTCTGTGCTGCACTTCGCCTTAACAGGCTCGCACAAAAGCACAGAAAACACATCTCCTTTTTTATTGATCTTACTGGTTATTTCTTGCTTTTCTGTTTTTCCAAACATTTGATATCAAATTATATTCTTTTATTTTATCTGCACGAGGTACTGATTGATTCTATAGCCACTGCACCGCCTCGTACGATCTCAATATTCTTAAATTTCGAGCGGAGCAGCGCGATCAGCTCATTGTTGCGACGCTCGGTGAGCATGCACTCCAAAAGCACGCTGTCTGTTCCGATATCCTTGACCTTCACCTCAAATACCTGCGCGATCTGGAATACCTCCAGCTTTTCCTCTGCCGTGATATCCTTTACCTTCGCAAACAGGATCTCTTTCATATGGATCGGCACATTGGTCAGATCAATGACCTTGATAACCTCGATCATACAGTTGAGCTGCTTTTTGATCTGCTCAAACGTCACGTCGTCGCTCGTCACGCAGATCGTCATACGCGACACAGTCTCATCCTCTGTCGTGCCTACGGTCAGGGACTGTAGATTATAGGATTTTCCGGAAAAAAGCCCGGACACCTTTGCCAAAACACCGACGGTATTTTCCACATACAGTGCAATCCATCGGTTCTTCATGCTTCGATCGATCATAATACCGCCCTCCTTTACCTTAAAATCATTTCACTCATGGGATTTCCGCTCTTTACCATAGGAAGTACCAGTTCATCCGTGGCGATCAGGAATTCTATGATCGTAGGCGCATCCGTGTTTGCTTTTGCCTGTGCGAGCGCAGGCGCGATCTCCTCCGGTTTCGTCACGCGGATACCGTGCGCGCCGTAGCTCTCCGCCAGCTTCACAAAATCCGGCTCGTAGGGCGGACAATTTTTGTTTGGTCCCTTGCACTCTGCCGGACAGCTCTTTCTTTTCCGCAGACAGGTCGCGCTGTAGCGTTTTCCGTAAAAAAGCTGCTGCATCTGGCGCACCATGCCAAGATAATAGTTGTTCAGAATACATACCGTGATCGGTATTTCCTCGACAATCGCCGTTGCCAGCTCCTGAATATTCATCTGCATGCCGCCGTCACCGGAAATGCAGACAACATCCTTGTCCGGAGCACCGATCTTTGCTCCGATCGCCGCCGGAAAACCAAATCCCATCGTGCCCAGCCCGCCGGATGTGATAAACTTCTTTTCCGGACCGAAATTCAAAAACTGCGATGCCCACATCTGATGCTGTCCTACATCCGTGACCACGATACCGGAATCATATGCCTGATTGATCCCCTCCATGATCATCTGCGGGGTCATGCCCTTGTCATCACGCATGCAAAGCGGGTTTTCCTGCTCCCACGCCGCGATCGTATCCCGCCATGCCTTGGTGCTGCGGGACTTTGCCCACTCCATCATCGTCTCCAGCGCCAGACGCGCATCCGACACCACCGGAACATCTACCACAACATTTCGTGAGATGGAGGCTGTGGCAATATCAATATGAACGATCTTTGCGTTGGGCGCAAACTCTTCCAGATCACCGGTAATGCGGTCGTTAAAGCGCGTTCCGATAGAAAAGAGCACATCGCACTCGCTGACTGCCTTGTTTGCCGCATACCTGCCGTGCATACCGCAGTTGCCGACATACAGATGGTGTCCGACCGGCATCACGCCCTTGCCCATGACAGTCGTCACCACCGGCACATGTGTTTTTTCCGCAAACTCACACAGCAGATCCTCCGCTCCCGAAATATGTACGCCTCCGCCCGCAAGGATCAGCGGTTTTTTTGCCGCATGTAATAATTTATATGCCTTTTTCAACTGTCCGACATGGACAGAGGTATTCGGTTTATAACCGCGGATCGATACTTTTGCAGGATACTCCGCATCACCGATCTCATTCTGGATATCCTTCGGCAGATCGATCAGCACCGGTCCGGGCTTTCCGCTCTTGGCAATGAAAAATGCCATTTTTAAGATTTTTCCAAGGTCTGCACGATCGCGCACCGTCACACCATACTTTGTGATGCTGCGGGTCATGCCCACGATATCCACTTCCTGAAACGCATCGTTTCCGATCAGCTTTAACGGCACCTGTCCGGTGATCACGACAAGCGGAATACTGTCATAGTGTGCGTCCGCGAGTCCGGTCACGATATTGGTCGCACCGGGACCGCTCGTGACGATACACACGCCCACCTTTCCGGTCGCCCGCGCATAGCCTTCCGCCTCATGGATCAGCGCCTGCTCATGCCGCGGCAGGACAAGATGAATGTCGTCCGCCTTGTATAATTCATCGAAGAGATCCGTGACCATTCCTCCGGGATAGCCGAAGATCGTATCCACGCCCTCCTCGCGCATTGCCTTTACAAACAATTTTTTTCCGGTAATATCCATATGCTTTTCATCTCCTAATTCTCATCTGACAACTCACACAGCAAGCACCCGCTAACCGATAAGTTGTAAGCATTTTAACACAAAAATCCATCCTGTCAAGGTGAATGCCGCAAGCAGCGTCGTTGTGACCACGATACTTGCCGTCAGCACACCGTCATTTTTCATATTTTTCGCCATGATATAACAGCTCGGCGTCGCGGGAGCAGCCAGCATGACCAGTATTCCGATCAGCTTCTCGCCGGTAAAACCGAGTGCCACGGCAAGCGGAATGAATACAAGCGGCTGCGCTACCAGCTTAATGAGTGATGCCGCGATCGTCGGTTTCAGCTTCGCAAGCGCCTTACGTCCCTCAAAGCCCGCACCCATGCCGATCAGTGCCAGTGGAGTTGCCATCTTTGCGATATTATTCACCGTATTGTCCACGATCGTTGGGAAATCGATCCGGAAATAGGCAACGATCAACCCGAGGACGATCGCGATAATGATCGGATTCCTTAAAATATTGATAGTAGCCTGTCTGAGCCTGCTCATATCCTTTTTCCCACCGTCATCCTCCGCCTCAAAAGTAAGGACGATGACTGAAAAGATATTGTAGAGCGGTACGGCTCCGATGATCATGAGTGGCCCCATCGCGGAGGGTCCGTAAATATTTTCGATAAAGGCAAGCCCCATCACGGCTGCACTGCTGCGAAACGATGCCTGTACAAACGCACCGGTCATCGTCTGATCCCTCAAAAACAACTTCGCCCCACCCCATATGACAAAAAAGCACACGGTGGTGACCAGTGCGCAGAATAACACATATTTCAGGTCAAAAACAGCCTTGATATCGACTGCCGACAGATCCTTAAACACCAGAAACGGCAGCGTCACCTGAAAGTTAAATTTGTTCGCCACGGAGACAAAGTGTTCGTCCAACATGCCCCGCTGCTTTAAAAACCAACCGATCACCATGACGAGAAAGATCGGCATGGTGACGTTGATACTGTATATAAAGTTTTCCATAGCTAGATCGGTTTTTACATTCTCAGCAATATACGTTTCCGGTTGCTGTAAATGTTTGTTATCTTCTACTTGTTTTTTTCGTATTTATAAAAATGATAGATCAGATCAAAGTAGGTCTGCTCCTCGCTGTCCTGCGTGATCTGCCACTCCGGCTTTTCGTCCAGATTCGGGAAATGCGCATCCGCGTCATAGGCATAATCCACCTTTGTGATATGTGCCACATCACATTCGTCCACGAGCTGGCTGTAAATACTCTCACCGCCGATGACGAAAATATCCTCGGAGGGATATTTTTTCAGTTCCTCATGCAGCTCATCCATCGAATAGACGACGATCGCATCCTTCACCTGATAGCTCCGGTCATGCGTGAGCACAATATTCGTGCGGTTTTTTAACGGCTGTCCGTTCGGAAAGCTCTCCAGCGTCTTGCGCCCCATGACGACCACCTTGCCGGTCGTCGTTTCGCGGAAAAACTTCATGTCCGCCGGGATCTTTACGAGCAGCTGGTTGTTTTTTCCGATCGCCCAGTTTGCGTCTACGTTTGCAATTAAATTCATGATCGTCTCCTTAAATAGCTACCGGGATGTTCTCGATCTGCGGGCCTGTCTCGTAGTCGATGAGTTTGACATCATCCCGTGTAAATTCATAAAAATCTTTGACATCCGGATTGAGCCAGAATTTCGGTGCCGGATGCGGTTCACGGGAGATCAGCTCCTCCACGAGCGGCACGTGTCTGTCATAAATGTGCGCATCCGCGATCACATGCACCAGCTCACCCACACGCATATCACACACCTGCGCCAGCATGTGCAGAAGTACCGCATACTGGCATACATTCCAGTTATTTGCCGTGAGCACATCCTGAGAGCGCTGGTTTAACACTGCATTTAAGGTCAGCTTATCATCACCCTTTTTCTGCGTCACATTGAACGTCATGCTGTAGGCGCACGGATAGAGATTCATCTCGTGCAGATCCTGATGCACATAGATATTTGTCATGATCCGGCGGCTGAACGGGTTGTTTTTCAGATCGTAGATCACACGGTCCACCTGATCCATCATACCCTCTTTATACTGATGCTTCACGCCAAGCTGATAGCCGTATGCCTTTCCGATGGAACCGTGCTCGTCGGCCCACTCGTCCCAGATATGGCTGTGAAGATCATGGATATTGTTGGATTTTTTCTGCCAGATCCAGAGGATCTCGTCGGTGGCACTCTTGATCGCAGTCCGGCGCAGGGTCAGTGCCGGAAACTCTTTTGAGAGATCATAACGATTTACTACGCCGAATTTTTTGATCGTATAGGCGCTGCTGCCATCCTCCCAGTGCGGGCGCACCTTCTCGCCCTCCGTGCTCGTGCCGTTATCTAAAATGTCGCGGCACATTGCGATAAAAAGCTCATCTGCTAAACTCATATTTATGCCTCGTCAATTGCTTTGCCAATATCGTGTCTCATATATTTGTTCTCAAAGGAGATCCACTCGGTCGCTGCGTACGCATTGGCACGGGCTTCCTTCAGGTCTGCACCGGTCGCCGTAATGCCAAGCACACGTCCACCGTTCGTGACGATCTCTCCCTTGTCGTTAAAGGCTGTTCCTGCATGGTAACAAAAACGGTCATCCCTGCCCTCAAACTTCTCAAATCCGGTGATGGGATAGCCCTTTTTGTAGCTGACCGGATAACCGTCAGATGCCAGTACCACACAGACTGCCGCATTATCCTCAAACTGCAGGTCGATCGTATCCAGCTTGCCGTCGATACATGCCTCCATGACCTCGACAATATCATTTTTCATGCGGGGAAGCACAACCTGCGCCTCGGGATCACCAAAACGGGCATTGTACTCCAGTACCTTCGGGCCGTCTTCTGTCAGCATCAAGCCGAAGAAAATGATGCCCACGAAGGGTCTGCCCTCTGATGCCATCGCGTCAACCGTTGCCTGATAAATATATTTTTTACAGAACTCATCGACTTCCTTTGTATAGAACGGGCTGGGTGAGAAGGTTCCCATACCTCCGGTGTTCAGTCCCTGATCGCCGTCCTTTGCACGCTTGTGATCCTGCGCGGAGGACATGATCTTGATGGTCTTTCCATCCACATAGGACAGTACAGATACCTCACGTCCGGTCATGAATTCTTCCACAACCATGCGGTTTCCGGCGGTTCCAAACTTCTTATCCTGCATGATCTCCTTCACGCCAGCTTTTGCTTCCTCTAAGGTATTGCAGATCAGCACTCCCTTGCCCAAAGCCAATCCGTCCGCCTTTAAAACGATCGGAAGTTTTGCAGTCTCCAAATATGCCAGTGCTGCATCTGCATCATCAAATGTCTCATAGCCTGCAGTGGGAATGTTGTATTTTTTCATCAATTCCTTCGAAAAGGCCTTGGATCCTTCCAGGATCGCTGCATTTTTTCGCGGTCCGAACACACGCAGCCCGCGCGCCTCAAATACATCCACGATACCGCCCACGAGGGGATCATCCATTCCGATGATCGTCAGATCGATCTCATTCTCCTGGGCAAAATCTGCCAGCTTCTCAAACTCCATCGCCGTGATCGGCACACACTCTGCCTGTGCTGCGATACCCGCATTTCCGGGTGCACAGTAAATCTTATCTACCTTCGGACTCTTTGCAACTGCCATCGCTATGGCATGCTCACGTCCGCCGCTTCCTACGATTAAAACCTTCATGGTATTTGCCTCCTATTTTATCTTTACAATGCCATCCTCTACACGGATCTTTCCGTTTGCGATCAGGTCGATGGCTTTCGGCATGATGACCCACTCTGCCTGCTCCATCACACGCTGCTGCAGGCTTTTCGGCGTGTCATCCGGCAGGATCTCTACCGCTTTCTGCAAGATGATCGGACCGGTGTCCGTGCCCTCGTCAACAAAATGGCACGTTGCCCCGGTCACTTTCACGCCACGCGCTAACGCCGCCTCGTGCACCTTCAAACCGTAATAGCCTGTGCCGCAGAAAGACGGAATCAGTGACGGGTGAATGTTGATGATCCGGTTTTTATAAGCCGCGATGAGCTGCGGCGGAATGATCACGAGATATCCTGCCAAAACCACCAGATCGATGTCCCGGTCTATAATGGCCTGTGTCAGCGCATCGTTAAACTGCTCTCTGCTCTCATAGGATTTCGGAGAAATGCACAAACCCTCGATCCCGTGGTTTTTCGCCCGTTCCAGGGCGTATGCATTCGCATTGTTGCTGATCACCACGTCAATCTCTGCATTGGTGATGGTTCCCGCGTCGATCGCGTCGATGATCGCCTGCAGATTGGTGCCGCCGCCGGACACTAAGACTGCTAATCTTAACATAAGATCACTCCCTTTTCTCCATCGATGATCTTTCCTACTACATACGGAGTATCGCCGGCTGCCTTCATTGCCTCCATTGCCTTGTCCACATCGGCAGGATCAACAGCTACGATCATGCCAAGACCCATGTTGTAGGTGTTGTACATCATCTGCTCTTCCACATCACCTTCTCTTGCCATCATGGTAAAGATCGGAGGGATCGGATAGCTGTTCTTTTCAATGACTGCACGTTTTCCTTCCGGAAGCATACGGGGAATATTCTCATAGAAGCCGCCGCCTGTAATATGACTGCACGCCTTTACGCGCACGCCGGCTTCCTTTACATTTTTCAAAGCCTTCACATAAATACGGGTCGGAGCCAAAAGTGCCTCTCCCAGCGTCTTTCCAAGCTCCTCATGATATGTATTTAACGTCTCTTTGTCCATCTTGAAGATCTTGCGCACCAGTGAGAAACCGTTGGAATGTACACCGGTGGATGCCATACCGATCAGCACATCGCCTGCCTTCAGATCCTCGCCGGTGATGATGTCCTTCTTGTCGACAACTCCCACTGCAAAACCGGCCAGATCGTACTCATCCTCAGGCATCAGTCCCGGATGCTCAGCGGTCTCTCCGCCGATCAGCGCGCATCCGGACTGCTTGCAGCCCTCTGCCACACCGCTGACGATCGTCGCGATCTTTTCAGGATAATTTTTTCCGCATGCAATATAATCGAGGAAGAACAGCGGTTCACCGCCTGCGCACGCCACATCATTGACGCACATTGCCACCGCATCAATACCGATCGTGTCATGCTTATCCATAAGAAACGCCAGCTTTACCTTCGTTCCGCAGCCGTCCGTTCCGGAAAGCAATACCGGCTCGTCCATTTCCTTGATCTTGTCCAGTGAAAACGCACCGGAAAATCCGCCTAAACCGCCCAATACCTCCGGGCGCATGGTTCCCTTCACGTACTCCTTCATCAGCTCGACGGACTTGTAGCCGGCCTCGATATCCACTCCTGAATGCTTGTAATCCATTTTACATTCCTCCTGATCTTGTAAAATATTCGTGTATTTTCATATAACTGTTCAGAACCGTTTAGTAGTTTTTATATCCGACTTCCTGCAGCTTTGCATCCTTTGCCACAACCTGCTCCTTCAGCTCCTTGGAATACGCTTTGAGCTTATCCAAAAGTGCCGCGTCACTTGTCGCAAGAATCTTTGCTGCTAAAAGTCCCGCATTGGCACCACCGTTGATAGCTACCGTTGCCACCGGAATTCCGGTGGGCATCTGCACGATGGAATAGAGCGAATCTCTGCCGCCTAAAGATGTCGTGTGCATCGGGATTCCGATGACCGGCATCGGAAAGATCGCCGCGCACATACCCGGCAGATGAGCTGCCATGCCCGCTCCTGCGATGATGACCTTGTAGCCGCGCGCCTCTGCAGTCTTTGCATACGCAAAAAACTCCTCCGGCTCTCTGTGGGCAGAGATGATGTTCATCTCATAGTCGATACCCAGCTTGTCCAGAATATCTGCTGCCTTTGCCATAACGGGCATATCTGAGTCGCTGCCCATCACAATTCCTACTTTTGCCATGATTGTTCTCCTTTTTCTATAGGTAATGATTTTCATTTTTCACACAACTGCTACTATTCTAGCATACACCTTTTTCAAGGGGAAGAGTTTTTTACAAAACACCGATCAGAATACCCGGCTCATGATCACTGCTTCATCATTCCCTGCATCTTCCCTACCCCAGCGGCCGGTTCAATTCCTCCGTGCCGGGCACGACAAACCGTCCGTCCAGAATGATCGGATGCTCTGTGCCGTCCGCCTCGATGGCGATGATGGAATCCAGCTCATCATAGGGGATCGTGATATCTGTGTGGCAATTAAGGTATGCCTTGGAAAGATCCTCCTTGCGTAAGATAGAAACCTCATTGTCTCTGGCGATGATCTCCTTGCCGTCCGGATTATACACAGATGTATCTTCCGCATGGGAATAGCACGTATCGCCCACCGCAAAATGAGGGCCGGTCTTTTCTGCGATCAGGATCGGCAGCTTATCGGCAATGTCAAAATCACGTGCCATGCGATAGGCAGTCGTATTCGTTCCGATCGCAAACTCACCCATGGGCAGCGTATCGTGATGCATGAGCAGATTCTCATGAATAAACTTCCGATTCTCTGCCACACTCGCAAAATTGCTGCAGCTGTATTCCTTCACCATACCATCCTCAAACGTCAGTGAGAGGTTCTCATATCCGAGTTCATTCAAAAATACCTTTGTCACATGCAGTGTTCCGTTCGTGCCTGCCAGCACCGGGGAGGTAAACACCTCGCCGACCGGAATATTCACGTCAGCCACGCAGTTCTCGAATGCCGTCTGGCTCGTCGGATCGCTCAGTTGATGGATCTTCACTGTCAGATCGGTATGATTCTTTCCCTTTCCTTTAATATGCACATGATCCGCCAGATCAAGCACATCAATGATCTTCTGTTGCATGTCACGATAACGCATATAATCCAGTGTATTGATCTCCACCGTCCGGGCAAAGATTTCCTTGAAATCTCTGCCGATCGCGGGGATCGGATATGCGATGATCGTAAAGCTGCGCTCCTCACCCTTGATATACCGGTTCGTGATCTGTGCACTTGCACTCGCATTGTAGACGTTCAGCTCCTGCTGCTTATCCGTATAATTCAGAGCAGCCGGTTTGTTTTTCGGCGTAAACGGGGTCTCGCCAAAGGTCTCGATCACGGCAGGGCCTGCGTATACTGCCGCCAGATCCTTGTATTTTTCATAAGAGGTACGCAACACCTCCAGTCTCCGCTCCACGAATGCTTTGTCCAGATAATACGCGCGGTCGGACTTGTGATCATAATCAAACTGACGGTTGACCGACTTCACAAAACAGCCCTTTTTTCCATTTCCGCGATTGCCCATGGAATTGATACTGTCACGGTAAATGACCGGTTTCAACCCCATCTTTTCAAAATTTTTGATCGCAGCGCGCACCATACGTTCAAAACCGATCGGGTAACGCACATCGACCGTTTTCTTTTTGCTGAGATCCTTTCCGGTCACCTCAAACCCGATCCGATATCCCTCCGTATAGGTATCCGCCATCGACTGGATCTGTTCCTCCGGCAGCGAATTTAAATATTCCGCCACCTGAAGCTCACTGCTGCTGATATATTCGCCGTAACGATACAGGTAGCTGAGATCCGTCAGATCCGACTCCATCACGATCTTTGTAAAGAAATCCAGCGACGGATCAAGCATCTCCCGCACACTCTGCTCCACAAAAATCTCGCTGTAATCATGGAAAAACCAATAGATGATCTGCTCGATCTCCTTTTTATCTGCCCCTTCCTCATCCTCAAAGCAGTTGTAGATCTGCACGAACAACTCACACAAGATCGTGATATCCCGCTTTCTGCCCTCAAAGGCATACGGGATCGCCGCACGCAGCTCCGTATATAAAAAGCAGAGCATCTGACCAAATTCCTCGCCCAGAAGCTCCATTGCTACCGTCGGATTCGCATAGCACCGGTCATAATTTCCCTCCTGCAGCTCATAATAAAACTGCCAGCTCATCTCCTCACACTCGGAGAGATCCCTGTGGTCCAGTGCCCCGGTCTCCTCTTTTTTTAAGGTCTCATCTACCATCACAAAAATATCGGCAAGCCTGCGGAAATAGGGCCAGTACTTCTCCTCCACATTATGCTCGCTCCGAAGCTCCAAAATCCGGTCCATCACCAACTCATAGCGCTCCCGTACTTCCTCATTCGCTTCCTGATATTCTTCACGATAACCCATCCTATCATTTCCTTCCTAAATAAAATAGTAACTATTCAGCCCCATCTCAATCACGCTAAAACAGAATATACTCCCAAACCATAGACTGCTGCCCATAGTAAAAGCAGTATGGCGGCAGTTGTCGCTGCCGCCTTTGGTATACCCCTGAATACATCATCCTCACGCAGTGCACGCACTGCAAACACAAGTGCAAAAATCTGCAGCACCAGTGCCAGCATACCCACGCCTCCCAGCACATTGCCCGCAGCATCCCCGATCAGAAATGTCCGACAGACCGCATATACCAGCCAGACCAGCGAAAACACAGACAATGCCAGTGATACGATTCCTATCTTAGAATAGCTTTTATTTGTAAACTTTACATCTTTATTACGTCTCATGTGCCAACTCATCTCCGTTTGTTATGCGAGTGTAAAATACGCATCAGCTGAAACAACATATATCCGACAACTACACCCAGCGTGTTTAACAAAATATCATCCACATCAAAACTGCCTACTTTGCCAAAAAGCTGCACGATTTCCACGAGCAGTGAGAATTCAAAGCCGAGCAGCAGTGTCTTTCCGAGAGATCGCACCCGTTTCACAAGTAACGGCAAAAACAGCCCAAAGGGAACAAAGGCCACGACATTACCCACCAGATTCAGGGCTACTGCCGCAGATCCGAGCTGCCTGCGATAGATCAGAAAACGCCGGATCTCATGGAACGGTATCAGATTATACTGATAGTTTCGCTCCGTAAAGGTCCGTCCGGTCGCTTCCGCGAAAAACAAAAAATATGCCAGTGACAAAAGATACACTACAAACATGCACCAGCCAACAACATATGTCCCATCATCTACCTGCCGGTCTTTCATGAATACTTATACTTCCTTTACACCGTACTTCTCATAGTATTCATCAATCCGCGCTTTTAATTCATCATCAATAAGCACGGTTCCTCCTACCGGCTTGTTGTAAAGTGCTTCTACCACCTCTGCCATAGTCACGATCGCACAGGCACGGAAACCGTATTTCTCCTGAATCTCGTCCAGCGCACTCTTCTCGCCGCCGAGCCCTACCTCCATGCGGTTTAATGATACCATAAGACCTAAAATCTCGACATTTGCAGCACCTCTTACCTTTGGAACAGTCTCTTCCATGGATTTACCGGAAGTAGTAACGTCCTCGATCATAATGACTCTGTCGCCATCCTTTAAGCTGCTGCCCAGGAAGCTTCCCTTATCTGCTCCGTGGTCTTTTTCTTCTTTTCTGTCAGAACAGTAACGAATCTCTTTTCCGTACAGTTTGCTATAAGCAACCGCTGTCACAACACTGATCGGAATTCCCTTGTATGCAGGTCCGAACAACACATCAAAATCATCCCCGTAATTCTCATGAATGGCTTTTGCATAATACTCACCCAACTTCATGAGCTGTGAACCTGTCACATAAGCACCCGCATTCATAAAAAACGGCGATTTCCGTCCACTCTTTAACGTAAAATCACCGAATTTTAATACCTGACTGTCCACCATAAATTCAATAAATTCTTTCTTGTAAGCTTCCATTTTATCAGATCCTCCTGTTATGAGGCCCCACAGGGCATTTCTTCTTATACATTTTGGCACACATGTGCGTTTTAAGTATAGCATTGAGCATCTGTTTTTTCAACTGACAAATCGACTACTTTTTGAAAAACCCCCCGCATGCCAGACATCAATACATCTGACCTGAGGGGGCATTGAAAACCTATGATATTTTTCTTGTTGCTTTCTTCAGCCATACAAGCTCTTCACCTGTAAAATACGGCGCCAGTTTCTCATACACATCCTGATGATAGCGGTTGAGAGAATCGATCTCTTTTTGTTCCATTGCGGAAGGATCGATGCCATCAAGGTCGATCGGCACATAGGTCAGGTTCTCGAAATACATGAACTGTCCGTACTCGTTTTCCTCGCCCTTGCGGCAGAGTAGCTCGTTTTCAATGCGCACACCATGGCTGCCCTCGATATAGATGCCGGGCTCGTCGGTTGTCACCATACCCTCCTCAAACACCCAGCTTTCCGGCGCGTCAGATACCTTGTAGCGGATGCTGTTAGGGCCTTCGTGCACGTTCAAGAGATAACCCACACCGTGACCGGTGCCATGTTTGTAGTCCAGGCCTTTTTCCCAGAACACTTCCCGCGCTGCCAGATCCAGATTTGCTCCGGTGCAGCCATGTAAAAACCGCGTGTCCTTCAGCCGCAGCATCGCGCGCACAACGAGCGTAAAGTCCTGTTTCATCCGGTCCGTGATCTCACCGAGCACAAATGTTCTCGTGATATCAGTGGTTCCCTCATAGTAATGGCCGCCGCTGTCGATCATGAGCATGCCTTTTGCCCCGATGTCCGCACAGTTATCCGGCGCAGCGCTGTAATGGACGATCGCACCGTTGGCTCCGTACGCGCTGATCGTGTGAAAACTCGGCTCGATGAAGGAATGATGCTCCCTGCGCAGCTGTTCCAGCTTGTCTGCAACGCTTACCTCCGTCATCGGCACCTTCCCCACGGATGTCTTCAGCCAATACATATACTTTGTCACTGCAACCGCATCCATCAGATGCGCCTTTCGCAGATTTTCCTGCTCGATGGGATTTTTCACCGCCTTCATGAGCGTTGTGGGATTCGGGCGGTCTACAACCCGCACCTGTTCCCCGATCTCTTTTTTCAGCCGGTAATTGATCTGCTTCTCACAGAGCAGCAATCGCGCATCCTCATGTGCGCTGCAGTATGCGGCCACATATTTATAGAAGAAATCATACGCTTTTAGGGTGATCCCGTTGTCTGACAGATATGCTCTCACCTCTTCTGAAAAAGCACACTCATTTGCAAACAGATACGCCTCTTTCGCGGTGATAACTGCGTATGCAAGCAAAACCGGGCAGCACTCCACATCATCCGCGCGCAGATTGAACAGCCACGCGATATCATCCAGCGTTGTCAGGATGTGCACATCTGCTTTTTCCTGCTCCATCTTCTCACGAAGCCGCGCCAGCTTCTTTTCTGTAGGTTCCCCGCTGTAGGCTTCCTCCAAACACCAAACCCCGGTTGAAGGAAGTGTCGGTCTGTCCTCCCAGATACCGTCCGCAAGATCAAGATCCCAGATCACACGTCCGCCCTTCCTCTGGGCGATCGTTTCATATTCCATACCATCGCTCGCCGTCACCACTCTGCCATCATAACCGATCGTCTGACCTTCCTTCAATTCCTGCTCCACATATTCTTTTAGCTTCGGCACACCCTTTTCACCCATTTTCATCAGTGTGATTCCGCTTCCGGAAAGCTCTGCCGCCGCCTGGATAAAATAGCGTCCGTCGGTAAACAGCGCTGCTGTATCCGCCCACACGACCAGTGTTCCGGCAGAACCCGTAAACCCGCTGAAATACTTGCGCGCGCAGAAAAATTCACTCACGTATTCGCTGTTGTGATAGTCCGAAGTCGGGATGATATAGCAGTCAATTCCTGCCTGTTTCATGGCTTCTCTTAATTGTTGTAATCGTTCCCGGATCATAATTTGTCACTCCTTTTTTATATCTATATGCAAAACAGGCTATACTACTCATATTGTAGTACAGCCTGCGTTTTTTCGTCTACATCTATTTTTTGTCGCTACACAACGCCAGCGCAGCCAGCACGAGCACCACGCCAAACACTCCGCTGACCGTAAGCTTTTCATGAAATAAAAGCGCTCCCAACAGTGTGGCCGTCACCGGCTCCACGGATGCAATGATGGACGCTTTTGTGTTCTCTACATGCTGTAATCCTAATGTATAGGTCAGATAGGGGACCACCGTGCACAGCACGCCAAACGCAAGACAGAAGAAAAAACTGCCCGCGCTGTCCGAAGCCACCCGCGCCACCTTTCCCATATCCGCAAGGAAGCAGGAGGCGATCGCAGCGATCAAAAACGTATAAAACGTGATCGTCAACGAAGCGTAGCCTTTTTCAAGAGCATAACGGCTGAATATGGAATACAGTGCATAGCCAAGCCCTGCGCCGAGTCCGACCAGAATCCCTCCGGCTGAAACAGATCCCTTCTCCGTCAGTATGCCCGTCACCAGCACACAGCCCACAAAAGTCATCACCAGTGACAATAGTTTCCTCTTTGTCAGCTTTTCTCCAAACAAAAAATAGGAAAGCACCATCACGATCGCCGGTGCCGTATATAACAAAATCGCCGCCACGGAAAGGGAGGTCAGTGTGATCGCATTAAAATAACAGTAATTAAAAAAGACGATACTGCAGATTCCGGTTCCGATAAAACACCAAAGGTCTTTCCATCGAATCCGAAACATTTTTCGGTCAAACACGAGCAAAAACAGAAACAATGCTACTGTCGTGACCGCTGCGCGAAGCCCCACGATCTCCATGGATACGAGTCCTTCTGCGTTCAATGTGCGTACAAACAGTCCCATGCTCCCCCACAGGACTCCGGCTATTAAGATCAATACCCCCGCAAATTTCTTCATGATGTTATTCCTTTTTGTGTTTTTTCTATCTCGCCTGCCAGCTCAAAATTGCAGGCATCTTGATCTTTGCCATCAGTTTTCCTGCAACAAAAGCGATTGCAAGCGTCGCGTTCCAACGTAATAAATATATGATCATTTTATTTCTCTCCCTTCGCAATTCCGTAAAGCATAAAATTAACCATACTAATATTTTTGCTCCACCAGATCTTCCATTCTGCATCCCAACGCCCTTGATAACTTAAACACCGTTTCCAGTTGTGTTTTGTTAATATCTCTCCTGCGCTGTTCAAACAACTGAATCTGTCTGATTGGTACACCGGTCTCTTCTGCCAGCTGCCTTTGCGAGTATCCTGCATTTTTTCGCATTCTTTTCAAATTTGTGTCCTGGTAAAATGCTTTCAGCTTTTCATCCATGACTGCAACAAATTTCATGATATCAGCCTCATGCATTGTTGCATACATACCGCAGACAACCCCAATCGGCACCGCTTCCTGAATCCGTAAAAAACGAGTTCCCCGATACCACTGATAAAATGCCAGTGCCCATCCCTCACGAGAGATCTCCCAGCAGTTTTTCTACATCTGCTGTCTTGAGCACTTTCCCCATAGAAACGACTTTCTCATTGACAACCAGACCCGGCATACTCATCACACCATATCCCATGACCTTTTCCATGTCGGTGATGTATTCCACCTCCACGGAGAGACCTGCATTTTTTACTGCTTCTTTTGTGTTCTCGTACATTTCATGACAGGACTTGCATCCCGCTCCGAGCACCTTGATACTTTCTACCTGTGCATTGCACGCACAGACAGGCTCCTGTGCTTCTTTCTTCTTCCCAAAATTAAATAATCCCATTTTTAAGTCCTCCTTATATTTTGATTTATTATTAGGCGTTTGCGAAACTTATTCATATTGTGAACAGGGAATGTGAGACACAATGTATCAGGCAGTGCACTTTGGAGCGGCTGGTACTTAGTGACCGTATTTTGGTCACTTATGTACCACTGCCAGCGACAAGTAGCGGGAGCGTGCCAGCCATACATGTGCTCACATGACCCAAAAACATAACGTAAATAGTTTCGCAATTGCCTATGTTTTATTACACTACCAGATACTGGATCGCATTGAAAAAATAACCAACCACTATAATTCCGATCGTACAGATTGCAGCAAATATTCCTAACAGCTTCGGTTTTACCGCTTTTCTCAACATGATCATAGACGGCAGAGAAAGTGTGGTAACGCCCATCATAAAGGAAAGTACGACTCCCAGCCTTGCCCCTTTTGCAAGCAGCGCTTCCGCGATCGGAATACAGCCAAATATATCCGCATACATCGGCACTCCTGCGATCGTGGCAATGATCACGCCAAAGGGATTACCTGTACCCAATACCTTTATAATGATCTCCTCCGGTATCCAGTTATGAATGACTGCACCGATACCGACACCGATCAGCACGTAAGGTGCTACCTTTTTTGCTGTTGATACAACCTGATCCCACGCATATTTCAGTCGATCTTTTTTTGTAAGTTCTTCCTGAGGCACATCTATCGCTTTCCCGTTTCGGATGAATTCCTCCACCTGATCCTCAAGATGCATCTTTTCAATGAATGTTCCGCCAATGACCGCGATCACAAGACCGACAACCACGTACACGATTGCAACTTTCCATCCAAAAATACTCATCAGCAGCACGAGCGAACCCAGGTCCACCATCGGCGAGGAGATCAGAAACGAAAAGGTAACACCCAACGGAAGTCCCGCACTGGTAAATCCAATGAATAATGGTATGGATGAGCAGGAACAGAACGGCGTGACCGTTCCAAGAAGAGCAGCGATGATATTCGCCCATATACCCTTAAATCTCCCTAATATTTTCTTGGTTCTTTCCGGTGGAAAATAACTTTGAATATAGGAAATCAGAAGGATCAGAACGCCCAGCAGTACCATGATCTTGATCGTATCATAAATAAAAAACCGGATGCTTCCGCCCATTCTGCTACCCATATCCAATCCGGCTGCTTCCAAGCCGCTTCCGATCAGTCTGTTCAGCCATTTCATTCCCAGAATCTCATTCTGGAAAAAATCCCAAATATTTTTCACCATCATCTTGTTCCTCTCAGATTCAAAAATTGAAATGTATCAATATCTTATGCAAAACAGGAAGCCGTGTTCATGAACACGACTCTGGGCTGTCATCCCCCATCTTTGTATTCGCCATCAACTCGTCCAGATAATTCCGGACATCCCTCATACCAACCTCTGAAATGGAATAATGCATCCACTTTCCTTCTTTTCTTCCGACTACAATGCCGGAATCACACAGGATCTTCATGTGATGCGACAGTGTCGGCTGGGTAATCTTCATTTCCTCCAGCAGCCTGCATGCACACCGCTCTCCGTCCCGCAACAATTCCAGAATCTGTATTCGGTTCTCATCAGCAAATGCCTTGAACATTACCGCCATTCTTTTTTTATCTGACATTCTGCCACCTCGCATTGATAAATGTCTATGTGTTAATACAATATCTCATACATAGACATTTGTCAATATGTTTTTGTTGGATTTGATTACGGCATTAAATTAGAATCTGTAAATGATGCACAAAATGAGAGCCGACTACTTTTTAGTAATCGGCTCTCTACGTTTTCTTCTATATATTCTTCTATGTATTCTTTCATTAACCTTTCACTGCACCGGCGGTCAGACCGTCAACGATCTGGTTACTGAAGCAGCAGTATACGATAATTGTAGGAATGATCGCAATGATGATCGCTGCGAACATCTGCACATAATTCGTATTGTACGGCCCGACGAATTTTGAAAGTGACACCGGAAGTGTCTTTTTCAGATCATCGGAAATAAATACCATGGCCAACAACAGCTCGTTCCAGTTTGCCACAAATGACATCAGTCCGGTAACAAACAGACCGGTCTTTGACAGAGGTACTGCAACCGACGTAAAGCATTTGTAAATGGAACAGCCATCAATACATGCCGCCTCAAAGATCTCCTGTGGCATGTTTTCAAAAAATCCCTCCATGATATAGATCGTGATCGGAAGTGAAAATGTCACGTACGGTATGATCAGACCGATCAGATTATTGTACAGATGGACACTCGAAAAAGTCTTAAACAGCGGAATCAATACACAATGAATCGGTACCATCATACCGATCAAAAAGTATGTCATCATCAGCTTTGAAAATTTCCAACGCAGTCTGGCAATGGCAAATGCCGCCATTGATCCAATGATCAGACTCAGGATCAATGCCGTAACACAGACAATCGTTGAATTCAAGGTTGCTTTTCCAAGGTAACCGGCTGTCCATGCAAACGTATAATTTTCCCACTGGACCCGTTGCGGTAAGGCAAACGGCGATGTAAAAATCTCTGCATTATCCTTCAGGGAGACGAAAAACATCCACACAAGAGGTGCCAGATAAATAAACGCCAGTATGCTTAAAAATATGTAAATCAATATTTTTGACAGATGAATCTTTTTATGTGATTTCTTCATATTGCCCCAAATTTCCTTTCTGTATGCTACATCTCATAAGAATCTACTTTCACGAACTTATTGATGATAAATGTCATGATCAGACACAACAGCAAGAGTATCACACCGATCGCACTTGCATATCCGTACTTAAAAAACTTAAAGCCCTGTGTATACAAATGAGTTGCCAGCACCTCTGTCTGGTGGTTCGGTCCCGCCTCCGTCATATTGAAGATCAGGTCAAAGAACTTCAGGGAGCCGATACAGTTTAGGGACATCGCCGTCGCTACCATCGGCCGGATCAGCGGCAGTGTAATATGGAAAAATGCCTGTTTTTTTGTCGCGCCATCAATATATGAGGCCTCGTACAGACTCTTGTCGATACCGGAAATCTGCGCCATATACAGCATCATGGACTGTCCGACATACTGCCATAGCGCTACAAATGCAATGACCTTCATCGGAAGATTGATAAATCCGGTCACATCCATCAACCAGAGCGGTCCTTTGATACCCCATGTTGCAAGGATCTGGTTGATACCCAGCTTCGGGCTGAAAATGAACATCCACAGGAGTCCCAATGCAGCAGACGACAGTACGCAGGGCAGATAATACACATTTTTAAAAAAATTTCTGCCTTTTTCTATGTTCGTAAGGAACGCAGCCAACAGCAGACCTATGATCAGCTGTGACACGCAGGAAAAGATCATAAAGAACAGCGAGTTCTTTAATGCGATCCGCATTGTTTTATCGTGAAAAAGCAACTGCTTATAATTTTCTAATCCAATAAACTCCGGTTTTGTCAGTGCATCATAGTTACAGAGTGAAAAATAAACTGACTGACAAATCGGAATAAACAAAACAAAGGTAAATAACAGAAAAGCAGGTGCAATAAAAAATACAATTGCCTTTTTGTTTCTCAATAATTTGTCCATAAAAACCTCCCCTACTTTAGAAACTGCGGGACCGGTTCTCTCCGATCCCGCAGTCAGTACTTACATGTTCAATACCAGATTATTTCCATACATTCTGTACGTAGAAGTCCTCAATGATCTGTAAGCCGTCCTCCACAGAGTTCTGTCCGAGGTAGATAGATACCAGTGCATCGTCAAAAGTAGATCCGGCCTCAGTAGAAGCAAGTGACTCATTGTAGAAACCGAAAGTAGACTTCGCATTGCTGAATACATCCATTACATATGCAAGCTGTGCAGGAGCCTTGTCAGCATCGTACTCAACCTTAGTTACAGGAATCTTTCCACCAACCTCAGCGGTGTACTTCTGTGCAGTGTCGTCGGTAAAGTATTTCATGAAAGCAAGTGCTGCCTCTTTATGCTTTGTATTTGCGCTCATTGCTAAACTATCAGACTTTGCAATAACTCTTCCGTCTGTTCCGGGGAATGCGAACACACCACACTTATCCTCGATAGCAGCATTTGCTCCGTTCATCTGACCAATTGCCCATGATCCCTGAATCAGCATAGCAGCTTCTTCGTTGTAGAAGTTTGCGGTAGCAACATCGTTGGTATCTCCTGCTGCAGTCTCCTGGAAGTACTGAGAGATCTCAAGGAGCTTGTTCACTGCTGAAACAACGTTTGCATCTGTCCAGTGTGCATCACCTGAATTGATCGCATCCAGATCCACACCCTCTGCGTCGCAAAGGTATCCGCCTAACATAGATAAGCACCATGCAGTACCTGCGGAAATGGTAAGAGGTGTATATCCTGCGTCTTTCAGCTTCTTACATGCATCAAGCATTCCGTTCCAATCGGTAGGCATTGTTGTGATGCCTGCTTTCTCAAACATCTCTGTATTGTAGAATACACAAGCTGCTGCGATATTTAACGGAACTGCATAGATCTTTCCATCGTAGGTCTGCTGTGAGAATGCACCCTCACCACCATTGAATGTATCAAGCCATCCGTCTGCTTTCAGATCCTCTGTCAGATCAGCAGCTACACCGGGCTCAACATAAGTGTCAAGGTTCGGTCCGGGACTTACGATAAATACATCCGGAGTCTCATTGGAAGCAACCAATGCGTTCAACTTTGTGTAATACTCCTCCAAATTTGTGGTGATCGGAGTTACGTGATATTTGCCTTCATAATCCTTGTTGAATCTTTCAACAACATCCTTGTAGCCAAGTGAGATCAGATCCTCGGTAGCGTTCAGGTCATCCCAGAACATCCATGTGATCTCCTCAACCTCGCCGCTTGCAACTGCATCTCCACCAGCTGATCCGCCATCTGCCGGAGCAGAGCCAGAAGAACTGCTTCCGCATCCAACCAGAAGTGTAGACATCATCGCAACGCTCAGTAAAACTGATAATACTTTCTTCTTCATATTTCAATACCCTCCCTTAAAAATTTGGTTGTATTTTTATTACACATAAATCATATCAAAATATGCCTGTTCATTCTTTAAAATAGTTGCTTGACATATATCAATAATTGCTATATTCAAAACACATGCTATGTTTATTTTGCCCATTTTTCTATTTTGTGTTGTTTTTCTTTTGGTTGTTTTCACTACTTTCTCTTGCAAGAAACAGCAATTTTTGATAAAATGGTAGCAACATTTGGAAGCAAGCGAAAGGACACGGGATCTATGATTGAAACATTAAACGGCATAAAAGAAACGGTCAACTATAAGCAGATCAAGGGATTTCTGCTTTTTGACAATACAGACTATGAACCATATCCCGATCACTGGCACACTGCGTTGGAAATCATTCTTCCATTAAAAAACAGTTATGAAGTCGTCTGCAAAAATGAGACCCATATTCTTCAGGAGCGTGATTTTTTCCTTATGAATTCCGGTGTTATTCACAGAATGAACGCAGCTGCCGGCGAGCGTCTCATCTTCCAGACAGACCTGTCCATGCTGCAGAATATATCAGAGATCGAAGCCGTTCTCTCCAGCATTCCATCGGTTTTGCACATTACTCCCGAAAATGCTCCGGATATCCACGATCAGCTCTACCATCTGATGAGACGCATCCAGAAGGAATATTTCAGCGGAAACATCCTGTCCGCCACTTCCATCTACTCTCATTTATTGGAAATACTTGTACTGGTCGGCAGAAAATATACCGGCGAAGGCATCAAGGCAGAAGTGACACATAGCAAACAAAAGGAATACGCCGCAAAATTTATCTATGTATGCCAATACATACAAGAGCACTGCACCGAGGACATGTCTCTCGACGATGCGGCAAATCTTGCCGGCTTCAGCAAGTATCATTTTACAAGATTGTTTAAAGATTTTACCGGATATTCCTTTTATAAATATCTGAACAAAAAGAGAATCGAACATGCGGAACGGCTCCTGATCGATCCCGAAATATCGATCACCGAAGCCGCTCTTCAGTCCGGTTTTTCCAGTCTGTCATCTTTTATCCGTATGTTTAAGATCGTAAAGGATTGCACACCTACGGAATTCCGGAATATGAACTGGGAATAAAGCCTCCTTCCGTTTTCCATACACACCTTACGATCCATACGCTCCGGACCTAGACTGTCAGATTGATGTCTCCATAAATCATAACACGCAGAATTCCTAACAAAATCAGATGCGCCGGATAATACAGGTAGAAAAACCACTTCATCCATTTTGCTTTCCCCCGTTCGCCATTGTAAAAATACAATACCGGATACACCATCAGAACACCAACCAGTTCTAACGCATAAGTTTTGCTCACAAATAGGAAGGAAACCAGTCCGTACCAGAAGGTCCACTGGATAATCTGCCACATCTGTGCCTTTAAATTACCTCTCTTTGGATACATTCCAAGGATTGCAAGAACCGCGATGCAGCTCCAGTCTGCCGGAAACGCACTGATCACAAGCAGAAAGATAATCACATTCTGTAGCCACTTGGCAACCGGAAGTCCGTGGTCAGAGATGTACAAAATGAGTACTGCGATAAAAAGCGGATACATGACACTTGTTCGGTTAAAGATTCCTCCCTCAAAGGGATTCAAGCTGATGCCAAATCCAAAACAGTATGCAAAGTGTGAAATAACTGCAAAAATACCCAGTCTTTGCAAATATTTCTTAGCATCTCTTGTGTAATAGTATCCCTCACACACAAAGAACCACATAATCGGCGCTGTCAGTCGGCCGATAAAATGAAGCGCCAGCGGTGCCGGGCTGCTTGGAAATCCCGGATAAAAAATGTCCGTAAAATGATCGATTGTCATCGCAATGATTGCAATGACTTTCAGCGCATTGGCATTTAGTTGAATCTTTTCTTTCATAGCAAACTCCCCTTTTTAGTATTTTTATTCCGTGATTTGATACCCCGCCCTATTTAATACATCAATCGCTTTATCGTAGTTCTCTTTCTTTGTCAGTATGTAATCCGTATTGAAGGTTGATATTGCAAAAATACCAATCTCATTCTCCGCCAAAACACTTGAGATCTTCGATAATATTCCGATCAGGGAAAAATCCAAAACACCCTGAATACGAAAAGCCCTCCAGCCGTCATCCCGGTCTGTCACATTATCGGGAACATCGCAAGTCAAGCAAACAAGCGACTTTTCCTCATCGGTTTTTCCAACAAAGCAATACTCTGTGTCCAAATTGACGAGAGAATAATCCTCAACCTTACAAACACTAAAGTCATATGCAATCTTTTTTATCTCCATATTCACGTTCTCCCATGTTCTCTTCTAACACACGGATATTTGCTAATACATCTCAAACCCTGACAAATAATCTGATACTGCTTTCTCAATCGCATCCACACGCTTCGCCTACACAGGAATGTACAGTGATAAAATGCAGATCGACAAAAGAAGTATTGCTGACAACGCCGAATTCATCCGTATGTGTCAAACATAATCAAAAATGTCCCCTCGCACATTTATAGATCCATTGAATCTGTATTTAACAAAAAGTCATACACATTCATTATCAATATACCATCATCATTATAAAATGGCTTCGGAGTGTCTGATGTAATGACAATCTTCTTAAATGAATCATTGATTTTTAAAAGCGGACGCATTTCCTGCTCCATTTTTTCCGCATTACCAATCATATATGTCGACTGAATATAATACTTTTTAGAGCCTTTGTTACAAATGAAATCAACTTCCAACTGCTTCTTTACAGGTTTACCCTCTTTGCCATTTTCTACAATCGTAAGATTGCCAACATCTACACGAAAGCCTCGCATTCTGAGTTCATTATATATGACATTTTCCATGGAATGCGTTACTTCAATTTGTCTATAATTGATTCGTGAATTTCTGAGTCCCATATCCATAAAATAATACTTTAAAGGTGTGCCAATATAGGATTTCCCCTTAATATCATATCTGCATGCTTCTTCAATCAGAAATGCATCTTCCAGATACTCAATATATTTTGTGATGGTTGTCGCAGTAATCTTTGATTTATTCACACTTTTAAATGTTTTTTGAAGCTTATTTGGATTGGTCAATGCACCGATTGTCGATGAGAGAACATCCAGCAACGCTTCCATCTCGCCAATATTTCTGATTTTGTTTCGTTTCACAATATCGCTGATGTAAGTTTCCTTGAACAAAGTATCCAAGAGTGCCATCTTTTGATCTTCTGTTTCAGCCAAAACGACAAGCGGAATTCCACCATAAGTAATATACTCATTCCAGCCATCATATCGATTTCCGGTATACACTGTCATAAATTCCGCAAAACTCAACGGATACATATGAACCTCGTCACCTCTGCCTCCGAATTCTGTTGCTATATCTCTTGACAAAAACATTGCATTACTTCCGGTTACAAAGACATCACAATTCTTTTTGTCAGCCAGACCATTAAGAACACTTACAAATTCATCTAACAGCTGTATTTCATCCAAAAGAAAATAATATTTTTCTTCATCCTTCAGCTGCTCTTTCGCCCAAGGATAAAAAACTTTCGGATCTCGATATTCTATATTATCAAATAAATCAAATGCCATTTCAATAATATGACTTTCTTCTACACCACTGTCTATTAAATGCTTTTTAAACAGTGTGCGCAGCAAGTAGGATTTTCCACATCTTCTAATTCCCGTTACAATTTTAATCAGCCCATTATCTTTACGCTTTACCAGTTGTTCAAGATAGTAGTCTCTCTTAATCTCTTTCTCCATTCCAATCTCTCCTAAAAGATATTTTGGTTAGTTTTTCCTGAAATTTCTTCCATTATACTCTGCAAATATCTTTTTATCAAGATTTTGCAAGAAATTTCAGTCAGTTTTAACCAAAATATCTTTTAGAATGTGACCATTTTTATCGAATCAGTTCCACCGACTAATCCAATCTTTTTCTTTTTCAAATACCCCTTTTTCTCTTTTATATTTTCTCTCCCTGTAAATAGCAGCTAGCTCCTCGAATTAATACTCCTTTTTGATATCTTCAATTCCATATATTTTTTTGAAGTACTCCAGATCCTTGTCTGACTTGATCAACAGCACCTCTGTGAAACTTCCATCCTCTTTGTTTTTGAAACCGGCAATCTGCTCGCCTGTACAAATTGAGGATTTTATCACCGCGTATTGTGTGCCGGAATCAAATGGTATTGTCTCTACCAGATGCTTTTCATAATAAGGCACTTTTCCAAAATCCTGATGCATTTCGATCGCGAAAAGAATTCCGAAAGCACAAAGAATCATCCCACCAATCAAACATAGCGGCCATAGAAATACATGGAACACGTACCAGACAAAAAGTGGCACAACACCACCTGTCAATAATCCGCTTCCAATCCATATTCCTCCGTAATGTACGGAATTAATTTTCGGTATCGAAATTTTCTTTTTCAAAGTTTCTTCCTTTCACACTCGAATTTTTTCAAGTCTGACAACGCCGAATTCATCCGATGTCGTTACATTGTTTTTATACTGATAACCGAATCTACGGTAAAAATCAACCGCAGTCAGAGATCTTCATCCATATGTGTCAAACATAATCAAAAATGCCCTGAATCGCGTCCGTAATATTCATAATGTCAGGCATATGTATGTGATCGATTTTGGAATAACCTCTGGCTCTCAGATCCAGTAATGCCAGCTTTTCACAATGAACGTATCCATCCATGCTTCCTGCCTTCACAAAAATACGTAACGCACCGGCTTCTCCATTTTTTGAAATTGGACATCCGATAACCTCGCCCGACTGATTGAAAAAGTCCTTGCTTGTAACAAGCACAGGACTTTTTATATTTTCCACTTTTAAGATATCTCCCTGATGTACCGGTTCCTTCATTCCCAGACCTCTCTTCCCATTTGATTGCCCCAGTCAAACTCACCATCCAAGTTTAACTGTCCTCCAAACTCGGCAGCTCTTTCTTCCAATGTTTTATGTCTGAATGGTTTCATCAATATAATCATTCCATCAGAAATCTGAACATCCAAAATATCATCAATCGCTATGTTTGCTTTTTGCAGATCATCTTTCGAAATCCGGATTCCCTGACTATTCCCCCAAGGTTTCACCTGTGCCTGCATATAAACACCTCCAATTTGACAGTATATACATAGTATATACTGTCAAATATACAAATGCAACATTGAATTTATTCTCTTTTCCAAACATACCTTGCGGCGAACATAATGCAAATTGCTGTAAGCCAAACAACGAGCTCAGCCGTGACAAGAGAGCCACCTCCAAAATCTTTATCAAATGTGAATATAAACTTGTCAGAGCAATTATTTCCAAACTGCTCTGACAACATAGATGAGTTTCTACTATAGTTTATCCTCTCAGATTATTTAGAGCCTCAGGATTCGTGGCGATAATCGTTGCAACAATCTGACATTTTTCTATGTCCGGACAATCACCACATGTTGTCACGCCTTTTTTCAACGCACATTGGCGAATACCACAAAGACTATCGCAGAATACAGTTTTTATCCCATCCATACGGCAGCCTTGACAGTTAATATGTTCAGGCAGAATGGGCGCATTATTTAACTCCGCCCAAAGTTTTGCTGTTTTTTCACGCAATGCCTGATCATCATTGATTGTTGCAAGATATGCGTCGCATGTTTCACAATCCAACCCGCAGTATGCAATCATATTTCTCATTCTTATGTACCTCCTTCAATGAATCCATATATGTTATTGTATTTTTGGATCTGTTCAATAATTTCACAGCTCCGGTTCTTACTGATATTCTACATGTGAAATTGTCCTGCGTATAGGCATTTTTTTCAACGATATGTGTCAATTTTTCAGGTAATACTACATTATTGTCCCAAATAATATCCATCCTTTGCATTTCCGGAAAGGTTGAGTTTGTACTTGTTTCCCCAGAACAAGTCCGCGTACACCTCTCCCTGTACCTCGTGTGCATTTCCGTCCTGATCCACGACTTTCAGCCGTATCGTTGCCTGAGAGCCATCCTCGATCTCTGATGCAAAGTCTTCCGGTATAAGCTGGAAATTTACATTTAATCCACTCTGCAATGCCTCTTCATTTGCCTCGCGCATGGACTGATGTCCTGATACGTTTCCGCACGTTACGTTGATGTTCATGCCGTAAACTGCATCTTCTGCGTAGTTGATGACTGTAAATTCCATTACGTCCTCCACCTGATTACGATAAGAAGGATCCACCTGCAAATTGGACTCCACAGACGCGCCGCCTAATACAACGTTGGACAGTCCGGTCTTTCTGACTAACTGTTCCAGTCGGTTGATATCTGTTCCGATTGACTTGATATCTTCACCTGCATATTCGGATGCTTCACTGTTTGTAACGGAAAGCGTCTTTTTTTCGCCATCCACTTTATATTCATAGATCACTTCACTCAGATTTCCTACCTCTGCAAGGTAAATATATGCATAAAGCTTTAATCTTTCTTCAAACGCATCCCGCCTGCCGGCAGAAAAATCATTTTGAAAGATCATTTTCCAGGAATAGGGTTCCTGAGCAGTCTGGAGTTCATTGGTAAAGCCTCCGGTATAGGCAGTCATATTCAGCACATCGACTATTTTTCCATTGGACGGCATATTTCCAATGTAAGGATTATAGACTGCATACAGACCGGAAGTGAGCGGCGAGATCATCTCTCCGTTTGCCCAGATGATCCGGTCTCCGATCCAGACCTGACGGATCGTTTCTGATGCAGTATAGCATTCCTCTGCAGTCGTCTGATAGAAAATGCTCTTTGGCACACAACGAACAGTTATTTCTACCACACCTTCCGCTTCGTTGATCTCTATGTTCTGGATTCCCTGTTCCGAGGTACTGTTTACCGCAACAGACAGTTCTGCCCCCGAAACATCCAGATTGTACGAAAGATAATCGGTATTCATATATTGTCCGTCCAAATAATATCTTGCACCAAAAAACAGTACCGCGATCGCCCAGACAACCGCTACACAGAGGATCAGATTCCTCCGATGCTTCTTTTTTGTTTTTTTCAAAAAATCAATCTCTTTTACTTCTGTTTCTGCCGTTTCGATATCCGGCGTTCTCATCTGTTCAAATACATTCCTGCATTTTTCGCACTCCATCATATGTGCTTCCACTTCTCTATTAGTAACATCACTGGTGAGCTCATCTATAAAAGACGGCAACAGATCCTGTATGATCTCGCACGGAATTTTACTCATTCTCTTCCATCTCCTTTTTCAATCTTTCCTTGGCTCTATAAAAGTTCACTCTTGCCCAGTTTTCCGTCCTTCCCATGATCTCACCGATCTCACGAAAGGATAGATTTCCGAAAATCCGAAGATATAGGATCTCCCGATAAGGTTCCGGGCACAAATGCAGTTTTTTCAAAAGGTCTACTCGTTCGATCTGACCGAAAATCTCCGCTTCAACACTTGTCCCGGTCAGATCTTCATGATCATCGATTGATTCTTTGATCGGATGCTTTCTTTGATATGCCTGCAATTGATTTTTTGCAATTGCGCAAAGCCACGTAGACAGCTTACAGCTTCCATCAAACCGGTGAATACACCGGACTGCCTGATAGAATGTTTCCTGTGTCAATTCTTCCGCAATATCTTCATTTTGTGTCTTTGACAGCAGGAATTTATAGACTGTCCTGGCATAAGTCTGATAAATTTCATCCATTGACTGCATTCCTTCGCCTCCTTCCCTTTTCTTTTTTCGTTCTCTATCCGTTCATGCTTTTTATTTGTGATTTGTTACAGTTTTCTTTCTACTTTACAAGAACTTTTTCAACCATGTACCTCCAATTCCTTTTCCTCAATCATAGCATAACCTTGCGTCAATACATTGTCATTACGCATTTTTACCTATTCAGCTCAAATTGAACCGCATTTTCCGTTTTACGATGGGCAAATATACTCCCACTGAGTTCAGTTAAATTGTAGACAACGGACCACTGCAATTTATCTGTCCCGCCATCCATAACACCAACCTTAGCCAGCAGTTCCATAGCTTCTTTCTCTGACAGATTGCATCCACTTTCGAGAATGGTATTCATTGCCATATCATATCGGTCAAATTCCGTAAATCCCTCTCCGATATTCAGGCCTTGATATGCAATGAAGTTGGTTGCAACCTGACATTCCTGCGTTGGCTCCACAACCTGCAGACCACCGTCATAGTACTCGATGATCACGGATTTTCCACTGCGATCTGCCAAAAGGAAATGACAGGGTATATCTCCGGAAAAATAAATGTCATACTGTTTCATCAGCTCGATTGCCTCATTCACATTTGCGGCCTTGTCTAACACCAATCTCATGATGACGGACGTATTAACCATCCTTTTACCTTGATTTCCTGTATCATACTCCGGGACTGCAAGAGAAGAAATCGCTACACCCTTCTCATTCATACCGTCAAACGTTAAAAACGGCGCTGCCAGCGTAAGAAAACGATTCCGTATCGTGTCAGGGAGAAAATCTTCCCCATATCCGGCAAAAGCCAGATTCACAGTAGATACCGAAGCGTAAGCATTTTCCGGATATGTAAATACCTGCAACGACGGCGAGTAGGTAAAATCAAAATTTCTTCCGTAAATCGTATCACCTTTTTCATCCGTATATACAAATGACGTACACCCGCCGCCGGTCACATCAATATCCACGGGAATTCCGTGTGTTAGTCTGCGAATGATAAAATCTTCTAATTCTTTGTCCGATGAAAAACCCTGTTGTAAAAGCTCATCCAGCCCGTAATCTCCATAATATGTCATTTGATACATTCCGTAATCATCGACTTTTTTGAATGATGCAAGTGTTCTTATCTCATTTCGAAAGATCATGATCGCCCCTGCCAGCACGATAAGTACCACTACCACTAAGATGCCTGTTACTTTCTTGATCTTCTTCATACGTTTTATCCCCCTGACTAAAAATGCACATGCAGCAATGCTGCATATGCATATTATAGGAAAAAACTGATGCTTCTGACAGGCACATTTTATAGGTAAATGTGTGTTCTTTATAGATTACGAGCGTGTCATAAGGTCTATTGACCCGCCATGCTGACAGATCATTTCGATCGTTCCGTCTTTTATCCGATATGCTTCTCCGAAAAGTTTCTGCACCCCATCCTCGATCGTTATATAAGTACCATCATTTATGGCAATGATCTCATGTCCCATGCTGTCCTCAAATGTGATATCTTCGATCAGCCGGAAACCATCCAGCCATTCATCCTTTAACCGTTGAAAATGAGGGAAAATATTTACATCCGTAAGACCAAGACCCCCAATCCACCGTTTGTAATCAGGATCTATCGCTTCTCCCTCAAGTTCGGGTCCTGCATACACGATATCTGCGCAGTTCATGGAACCCGCACTCCATGCGATGAGCAGTCCATCAAAATTCGTCAATTTCTCTTTCAGTTCAATTTTTGCAAAGAAAGCATTTTGTGTTGGCACATGTCCTCCCGCTAGTAGTATAACATCCATTTCCTCGATTTTGTCCACCAGATTTTCGTTTCTATGGTCGCATATCTCCATATACGAAACACTCAGCCCGCTCATCGGAAACGATTGTTTCAAACATTCACAAACTTCATCATTCTTTTCATAATCATCGGGCGAGGCAGCAATAATCATAACCTTAGAATTATCAACCCACTCGCTTTGAAGTTTTTCCAAAAATCCATTGTACCAAAACAACGGTGCCGGCAGCCGCTTGCCATTTTCCTTTATTGCGCCGCCTATAGAACTCGTCATAAATACTTTCATTGTACATTCTCCTTATCACCTGAATCTTCATCCGCCAATACGGTGACTTGCTTATGGTATTTTTCATAACAGACCGCCTCAAGCCATTCCGAATTACCCTCTTCCATACGGGCTCAAAAGTTACATTATTACATCTTAACAAACTCCATCACGGCTTTTTTTACTTCTTCCTCGTGCCCCGCCATCAGATGCCCACCTGTTTCAAAAGAAATAAAGGTGCAATTCGGGAATCTGTACAGCGCTTTTTCCACATCCGCATAGCTTGCCAGCTTATCATCCTTCGCATGTAAAATAAGCGTTGGTATCTGCAGATTCTCAATGATATAAGAATCATAATTTCTCGCCATATCGGGATTTGTGATGGAAGCATCCAAAACCACACCTGCCTTACGTTCTCCAATAGGAAGCATACCGTAAATTGTTGATGAATCCATTCCCATAACAGGTTCGAATAATGGGCTCAACAAAAACATCGCATAATCGTTACATAAAAAGGCTGGTGGGCCCGCATATTCCGCATATTTCACAGGTTTCGTGGCAAGTGGCACTGCAGAACAATATAAAATCAATCCTTTTGTCCTTTCCGGATAATCAAGAGCGAATCGTATTGCGATGCTCCCGCCGGCTGATGTTGCCAGCAGATATACCTTGTCTATTCCCAATTTGTCCAGCAGTTCCACATATGCAGCTGCCTGTTCAGCGGGTGTTCCACTTCCCAAAATATCGCTATCCAAATAGCCAAACCTTGACGGCGCAAGTATCCGATATTCCGAAACAAAGTCTTTACATGTATCAAACGCCTGATCATAACCTCCAAAGATACCATGAACAGAACGAATGACTCCGCCACTGCCCTCGTCAACGTAACTCATAGTTCCATAGCTCAAATGAATGTATTTCGCATTATAATCGTAAAGCAATTTCAGTTTCTTCCTTGTCGCTATGCTGCATCTCATCTCTCGCATCGGTGGATTCCGGTAATCACCTCTGAAAACTTCATAAGAATTATAAAACTTTTACTCTAAAATAATCCTGCTCATCTTCTCCCACGATTTGAAATCCCAACTGTTCATACAGCTTTGCTGCAGTGGTATTCGTCTTTCGATGACCAAGATGAATTTCGCCAACATCATATTGATTCTGTAAAATATCAATGGCAATGTGCATTGCATCTTTTGCGTAATGATTTCCCTGATACTTTTCATCAATCATAAGCGGGTTGATAAAACCAGAAACACCATCTTCATCATAACCAAGTCCTATCAGTCCAACAATGTTGTCATCCAGCATGATCGCATAAAGAGTCGTGTGTTCTTCATATCTGCTTATTCCGATCCAGTATATATTCGGGATTGGAAAAATTTCTTTCTGTTTTTCTGAAACTGACAGATTCACAGTTTCAAGCCAGTTTTCATTATTAATTTCACTTAAATAAATATTCATCAAACATTTTTCCTCATAGTTTACAGTAATTTATCTGTTCAAAACAGGTTATATATAATAAAAATTCTTGTACTCTCTCTTTTTTATCCTATCTTTGAGAAGTTCTAACCGGGCGATCTGACACTCATCGACCTGACTGGTATTCTGTACCAAGAGCGATGTCGACAACTGTCTGCATCTGCCAAAATACAAATCTTCATACTCACTGAGCGTTTTTCCGTTGAAACGATGATACATATCCGTTCCCACAAATCAAAATATTATCGCGAAAGTTCCATGTCGATCGGATAATTGTACGCCCTTTCCTTCTTTCTATCTCCTGTCATGCTTCCGCTTTTTTTTGATCCGATACATCATCTGATCAGCCTGACTGATATACTCATCCAGGCTTCGTTCTGTATCAGATTGTGAAGTAAGGATGTAACCGATACTCGCAGACAGTTTCACCGGAACATCACCTGCCGGAACCGACGCACGGATTCTCTTTTCCATATCACACTGTATGGAAGCGGCTGTTTCTTCGCTGTCACACGTCCCCATCATCAGAAACTCATCCCCTCCGTAACGAATGCAAAAATAGGAGCTGTCCGGGCATGACTGCTGCATCACTTTCGCCATTGTTTTGATACTGAGATCACCGATCTCATGCCCATATGTATCATTAATCTCTTTGAGCCCATCCATATCCGCAAACAGAAAGAGTGTTCTTCTTCCCTCCGTACGATTTCGTTCGATCAATGGTTCTCCTATTTTTTTCAAAGCAAATCTGTTATAGATACCTGTCATCGCATCCTGTATATACATGCGGCTCAGTTTTTTGTTGAGCAGACGGATCGAAGTATTTTGCCTCACATTATCAACTACAAGATTCATGATACTGATCCAGTAAAAGAGGTTTTCATTTTCGATATAGTCAATATTTTCCTCCATAATGCAATAGCCGTATTTTGTTCCATTCAAGTGCAGCGGCATAAACATAAAAATGTTTGATTGCTTTTCGTCTTCATAGAAATCGTCCGGTATGAGCTTTTTCGTTTCAAATGTGCGCAACACATTTGCACTATCATGCGGTTTTCCATCAAACAAGACTCTCATCTGTGCAGAAAAGCTCTGATCACACTTTGTTTTACCGCCTTCCGGAGTAAAATACTGCGCGTATTCATCCTCATTGATCAATATTGCAAATTTATGAATACCCAGACTTTGCAGTTCCTCGTACAATGCCTGGTTCAATTCTTCCACGGTCCGGCATGCAAGCAACCGTTTCTGTATCAGATTCATACGCCATCTGATCAAATGATTTTGAGATACTCTGTCACCTAATCTCTTGATGACTATTTTGAGATTATCAGAACAAATATTGCAGCCACAGCTCTCGTTCAAACTTAATTCACATGGTACAAATACATGGCGGGGATACTCTTTTCCATTGATCATTCCAAGAATTTGATCTACACAGACCTCTCCAAGCTTTTCCTTGCTTCTGCCTACGCTTGTTATACCCGGAACATGGTACTTCGCCTCAAAAAGATTATCAAATCCGGTTACGATCGCATCCTCCGGCACATGAAATCCCTGACGTTCCATCGCTTCCATATAACCAATCGCCATGTTATCATTGGCACATACGACTGCATCCGGAAATGCAAGGCCTTCACTGTAAAAGTCCCAAAATGCCTGTTCTCCACCGTCTACAGTAAAATCATAAGCCCGCATACGCATTTCTTCAACAGGAATACCATGCTTTTTCAGAACATCAAGAAATGCCTGCTTTCTCTGGCAGTTTTCAATATGATCCTCCGGTCCTCCGACATAATTCAATGTCCTGCATTGATGTTCTGTCAAAAGATGCTCCACCAAAGCTGCCATGGCAGAATAATTGTCTGTTCCGACAAAATGCACCTCGGGGATATCCAATTCAACGCTGATACATGGAATCTTCTTTTCCCTGCATGTCCGGATGATAACAGACAGTCTGCTTATGGAATCAATGTTATTGGAAAGTATGATCACACCATCCAGATCCGAATCCAGCGGCAGGTGAAATATATTGTATTCACATTCGTTATATTCCTTTTCCGATTCGAAGCCACCATATGTATTAAAAATATAGAGATCATCCTGTGTCTCTTTTATTTTTTTACACATTCCTTTTAATATCCCGCCAATGTGTTCACCATTCCATGCTGTAGAAAAAACAGCTATTCTTTTTTTCATTGCAAGTACTCCCCCCTGTTCCGTTCACCCCTATTGCTCGTACGCAAAGGAGACAGAGCCCCCCTCAAGGCCTGTCTCCCCATTCTTACTGTAATATCACCAGATCCGGTAATTGCCGCTGAGTGCCAGCATCGCAAACAGATACAGACAATTATCATAATAACGCCGTTCACCGGTTCGAAGCGGTGTATCCCAGAATTTTTTGACACATGTCAACGCATACTCACCTTTCGCAGCCAGTGATGCCTGTGCATTGACCGCAGTCATCGCCACCGGGTGGAGCGCATCCATGTCCAGGATCTCTCCCTCGATCGTATAGACTGCGCGGTCTTTCTCCCCGACGGTCTCCTCAAAAAATGTCTGCAGATGCTCTGCTGTTTTTTCGCACCATGATCCGTGCTCCGTGTCCTTTGCAAACCACTCATAATCAAGTGCAATATTGGCGATCGTTCGGTATGCATCGCTGTAATACCAGTCATGCCGTCCGAAAATCTCCTGATCGCCGCTGTATGGCTGCCCGTCAAAGGTACTGTACTCTGCACTTAATCCGGTCACCGGATGACATGCTTTTTGCAGGTATGCACGACTCGCCTGAGCAGCCTGCTGCCAGAACCCGCGATCTTCCTCATTCGCCCACTGTGCAAACAGCTCATAAAAATGCGGCAAATGGTACGAAGGATCGGTAAAATCACACTCCGTGATAAAACGGATCAGATGATTGTCCGGATCCCACATCGCGCGGCCGACGCCGTCCTCCCCCTTATGAACACACGTATGTAAGAGCTCACGCGCCTCCTTGGAATAGTTGAAGATTCCTTCTCCGTCACCCCATCGATGGGATGCAAAAAACAATGCCATCGCGAAAAATTCCTCGCCGTCCGGTGCCGGGCCGTAGGCATTTTTTTCTCCGTTCGGTGCAACCGACCATGCGAAATACCCGGAATTGACGCCCGTATCCATATACATGTAAGTGCGCGCCCATTTCCACAGTGCATCGAATTCCTTTTTGTGATCCGTCTGGACACACATCATCATACCGTAAGACATGCCTTCTGTCCGCGCGTCGTTGTTTCCCGTATCCTCCATGTACCCCATCGTATCATCCTCCGGTGAGAAGAAGAAAAACCGGTTTTCTCCGTAAAATATTTCATCAAATGTTTCCTTTACGCGCCGGTCTATCACCTCCTGTGACAGACCGAGCTCTGAAAATACATTGCGATAAGTTCTGTTCTTCACAATAAAAACCTCCCGTCATAGTTTCGCATCTTCATGCGTGTTCCCATGATAACAAAGAAACACCCGCCTTTCAGCGGGTGAAACTATAGAAAATATATGGAAAATTTGTATGATTTTCGAAATATGGGCTGAATCGTTAACACGTATCCGGTTACCGTCCGTTCACCCTACGCTCCAGCTCCTGCTGCATCGCATCAAAGAAGATCTTCGGGTCACAGGACTGATACATCTGCATATAATCCTCCCATGCCTGCTCAAAATCATCCGACAGGATCACCTTCGGCAGCTGATCCTGCTTCACCGCGATCATTTTCTTCCAGACACTTCCTGCCTGCGTTGAATAGGTGAGCTGATCTGAGTAGGAATACATCGGATACCAATTCCCCGGCTTGTCATTGTTTCCCAGCATATCCACATAAGTCTGACAACCGTATGCGTTCAGACATTCGATCACGTCCGGTGGAAGATTGCTGTATGTTTCACTCTGCTGATCCTCCGGGATATAGGCATTGATCCCATCTTTCGACAATCCCTCTTTTCGCGGAAAATAGGAATAATAGCAATAATGAGATGCGATCAGCCCTGCATCATTGGCACGGACATTCTGCTCCTCCGTGCGATAAAACTGACCATTCTCATCCACCTCATAATCCACTCCTTCTACGCCCCAAAATCGCAATCTTAAAACGTCTTCCTCCAGCAGATCATTAAGGAACTGAAATGCACCTTCAATATCCTGACAGGATGTTGTAACTGAGATGCCGGAAGAAATATCAAACTCGCTCGCCCGGCTGACATGCCACTGATTTTTTACATCCCGCGAGATCGTAACCGGAAGCGGCACATAATTGTAACCCATCTCTCCTGCGCGGATCTCTTCAAATGCCGGTCCGATGTCATAAGCAAACTGCCACCACTGATCCACCATGCCAAGTACCGCCCCTGTGGACAGCTTTTCCAGATACTCTGCATAAGTACTTGTAAAGGATTCCGGATCGATCATCCCCTTATGACATTCTTCATTCAACTTTTTAAAATAGCGCTTTGCTGTGGGAGTCGTATTATAGTCCATAACCCGAATCTTCTCCGGATCCACCATACAGCTGCCGTCGTTCGGGTATCCGTCCAGAAACTGTGGCACATTCTCCAGAACAAAATATCGCCAGTCATCACAGAGGATCGTAAACGGAATGTTCGCCTGTCCGTCTTCCATGGCCGGATTTGCCTCCATGTATCGCTCCAGCAGATCAAAATACTCATCCACGGTACGGATATCCGGATAATCCGCCCATTTCAAAACCCGCGTCTGGATCCAGAATGCCTCACCCGTATGTATGACTTCCACATCTTCACCGCCAAGCACTCCAAACTGCGGCATCCAGTAGATATGACCATCCTCCTGTCTGAGTGTGTCCCACTCCTCCGCACTCAGGTAATTGTAAATATTCGGATACGCATCCCAATACTCGTCGATGGGAATCAGAGCTCCCGCCTCATATAGTTCCCGTCCGCCGGAAATGAAATCCGGATACTCTCCGCTCGCAATAAAACCATTCGTGGCATCTTCCACAGTCTGTCCGGAGAGCCAGTACTCCTCACAGCGTGCCCCGGTCCGGTCTGCGATCAGTTCCATGATATCGTTATCTGCATCTCTCGCTTCTCCGTTGACAGAGAAAAAAGCCGTAAACGTCTTCACGTCACAGCTCTTTTCCTCATCTGAGGGCTTCACACCGATCCAAAGCCCCAAGAGTACCAATATTAAAATAATGCTCAGAAAACATTTCTTATTTTTAATCATACATAAAATTTCCTTTTTTATGTATGATTATACCTTCCTCATTTCATCCTTTCAAGCCGTTTTTTACCGATGAGTACTTATCCAACCGGTCATACAGCAACTTTCACAGATCATTCTTTCACACCGCCAAGTGTCAGTCCGGCTACAAAGTACTGCTGTAGGAACGGATAAATACAGATGATGGGCAACATCGTAATGATGGTTGCTGCCGCACGTACCGAAGTCGGCGTTACGGTTCCTGTAGAGTTCTTCATTGCCTCGGCGCTTGTTCCCTGATTCGTCACGGATGAAAGCAGCTTCATCAGCTCGTACTGCAAGGTGGTCAGCTTGTCACTCATTCGGTTGTACAACATTGCGTCAAACCAGGAGTTCCACTGACCGACTGCCACAAACAGCGCGACGGTTGCATATACTGGTTTACATAAGGGAGAAATGATCTTTACAAAGATCGTTGTATATCCGGCACCATCAAGCTGTGCGGATTCCTCGAGACTGTCCGGGAGTCCGTTCATATAGGTCCGAATGACCAGCATATTGAATGCGCCGACCATACCCGGGATCACATAGACCCAGAAGCTGTTGGTCAGGTGCAGATTCTTATACAGCAGGAAGGTCGGGATCAATCCACCGTTCACATACATCGTGATGACCCAGAACAGGGACAGCTGCTTTTTAAATAAAAAGTTCTTTCTACTGACAACAAATGCAAGGATCGCATTGCTGATCAGTGCAAGGATCGTACCGATCACAGTACGTGCCACCGTAACGATCGCACCGGTGATCAGGTTGTCCTTCTGAAGTACGGTGGAATAATTCTTCAGCGAAAATTTTCTTGGAATCAGATAAATCCCGCCGCGCAGGGCATCGGTTCCGTCGTTAAACGAGATTGCCAGCGTATTTAATACCGGATACAGGGTTATAACCACGAAGGCAATCATGAAAATCGTATTGCAGATCACAAAGATCCAATCTGACACGGATTTCTTTCTTCTATGTTTGCTTTTTAAAATCTTCATACGCCCTCCTTAGAACAACCGCTCTTCGCCATTTTTCTTTGCAATCTGGTTTGCGATCACGATCAGTACAATACTTACTACACTCTTGAAGATACCTGCGGCAGTTCCGAGTGCATAATCACCCTGACTGATACCCCATTTTAATACATAGATATCGATGGTCTGGGAAACCTTCTGAACCAGACCGTTTCCTAACAGGTACTGGATCTCAAAACCTGCATTCAATACGTTTCCTACATTCATGAGCAGCAGGATAATGATCGTTGGTTTGATTCCGGGAAGCGTCACATGCTTGATCTTGCCCCATCTTCCGGCTCCGTCGATCGCCGCCGCCTCATAGAGTGACGGGTCGATGGATGTGATCGCGGAAAGATAGATGATCGCATTCCAACCGGTCTCCTTCCACACGTTGGCAAACGCAACGATCGGCCAGAAATATTTTTCATGCGCAAAGAAATTGATGGGCTGACTGATCAGGTGAAAATTCATCAAAAGTTCGTTGATGATACCTGTTCCGGACAACGCATCATGCAGGATACCGGTAACGATGATCCATGATAAAAAGTGAGGCAGATAAGAGATCGTCTGAACCGTCTTTTTGCCCTTTTTGCTCACGATCTCATTCAATAGGATCGCAAACGCAATCGCTGTAACGAAGGTGGCAACCAGATTGATGACACCCATCGCCAACGTGTTTCGGATAACGCGCAAAAAGGCCTCATCCGAAAACAGCATCTTGAATTTTGCCAATCCCACAAATTTTGAATGAAGCAATCCATCCTTCGGCTTGTAATTCTGAAATGCCATTAGCCAGCCTACCAGAGGGAGATAGCAGAAGATAAAACCGTAGACAAAAATGAGTCCGCCCCAGATCAACAGTGCCTTCTGCTTTTTGACTTCCGCCCACGTGATCCGGGGCTTCACCTGTTGTACTGCCGTCTTTGTTTTCCTTGCAATAGCCATACCGCACTCCTTCTCATGAAGACGGGCAGATGAAATCTAACCTACATCATCTGCCCGTCTGTTAATTTCATTTTCTATTACTTTTTACTCGTATTTTGCTGCCTCTGCGATTCTTCTCTCTAACTCAACCTGCATCTCAGCGATAAATGCATCCGGATTACATGCATTGTATGCCTCCATGTACTCAGCCCAGCCTGCATCAAAGTCGTCAGCCATGACAACCTTCGGCAGATACTCATGTTTTACTTCACCCATCTTCAGCCAAGCGGTACCACCCTCGGTATCGGTTGTCATTGTCTGGGAGAAGGTGTACATCGGATACCACGGTCCCGGTGCAGGGCTCGTTCCGAGCATATCTACGTAAGTCATAACACCATATGCATTAAAGCACTCTTTTACATCATCGGTCAGTCCATCGAAGAACTCCTGTGCCTGTCCTTCCGGCTTCATTGCATTCTTGCCGTCACGGCTTGTTCCGATCCACTGAGGGAAATAAGAATAGGTACACAGATGAGAAGCCTTATATGCAGAATCTGCTGCGTTGGTTCTCATTTCCGGTGTCTTATAGTACATTCCTTCACCGTCTACCTGGTAGTCTACATCCTTCACACCCCAGAAACGAAGGTCATGTACTTCCTGTCCTAACAGGTCGTTAACAAACTGTAATGCGCCCTCTACGTCCTCGCAGCTGGTGGTAACTGCCAGACCGCCGGATACGTTTAATACTCCGCCGGAGTTATGCCACTGGTTCTTCATACCTTTTCTAATAGTAACCGGAACGGGAACGTAGCTGCAGCCCTGCTTATCCAGACCGGCAGACTTGATCGCATCATATCCGGTGTAAGCGAAATCCCACCACTGATCGATCATTCCGAGAACTCGTCCGGAAGAAATCTTTGCGATATACTCATCATATGTCATGGTAAATGACTCAGGGTCTACGATACCCTTCTTGTACTCCTCGTTAAGCTTCTTGAAGTAAGCCACTGCGGTATCGGTTGTATTGTAGTCGATAACAGTCTGTGTATTCGGATCTACGATAACAGAACCGTCGTTCGGATATCCGTCTAAGAACTCAGGTGCATTTTCCAGACAGAAATATCTCCAGTCATCACACAGAATGGTATAAGGAATATTGGCTGTTCCGTCTTCCATGGTCGGGTTAGCCGCATTGTAATCCTCAATCAATTTGAAGTACTCGTCCATCGTCATACCCTGTGAAATATCCGGGTAACCGGCCCACTTTAATACTCTGGTCTGAATCCAGAATGCTTCATCATTGTGCGTACACATCTTTTCGTCGCCGTAAATATTGCTGAACTGGGGCAGCCAGTAGATCTTTCCGTCATCCTGTCTTAACTGATCCCACTCCTGCTCGGTAAAGAATTCCTTGATATTCGGGTATTTGTCTATGTAATCATCAAGAGCCACCAGAGCGCCTGCCTGATAGAGCTGTACGGACTGGCTTCCACCGTCGATAAAGTCCGGATACTCGCCACCGGCGATCAGTGTTCCGACTGCTTCCTCTGCGGTCTGTCCGGTCAGCCAGGTCTCTTTTACCTTTGCTCCGGTCAGCTCAGCGATCTGCTGCTGAATCTCGTTATCATCGTTAATCTCGGCACCGGGCACTGCAAAGAATGCTGTATATTCTCTGATCTCGCCGTTGTTAGATGCCGCACTGCCGCCGTCTGTGCTCTGTGCGTCTGTGCTCGTGTTTGCGTCAGCACTTACGTCCTTCTTGCTATCACCACAGCCGGTTGCTACCGATGCTGTCATGATCGCTGCCAGAAGCAAGCATAACATTTTCTTCATTTTCATTTTTTGAAATACCTCCCTTGTATTTTTGTTAGTTGATAATTCTATTTTATTAGAATCAGCGACTGAAACAATCGGAGAAAGTATATAGAAAGACGGGAGAAATTTTAAATTTCTCCCGTCCGGACGTTATCATCCTATAATTTTTCCGGTTTTTCACCGGACACCTGTTTTCTGAACTTTGCCGGGGTACATCCCTTCACGGCAATAAATCGATTAACAAAGTAGTCGACATCCTTATAGCCGACCGCCTCCGCGATCTGGTAGATCTTCTGGTCTGTGCGCAGCAACAGCTTCGCAGCCTCCTCCATACGATACTGATTCAGATAATCCTTGAAAGAACAGCCATACTTTTTCCGGAACAGCTGTCCAAGATACGCGCTGTTCACAAAATAGCGCTCGCTCAGATCCTTTAGGGTCAGATTTTCCGCATAATTTTTACGGATCTCTTTTTCCACTTCTCCCAACACCCCTCTGGACACATTTTTGCGGAGCTGTGCAAGATAATCCCCGTACTCACAGGTCATCCGGATCAGATGCGTCTTGCTGCCGCGCATCGTTCCCTCCTCAAAGGTACTCTCACTGATCAGACGCAGGATCTCCTCCTGATTGACATCATCATCCTGCTCACTGGCCAGATGGATCAGCTGAAACAGGAGATAGTTGATATTCAGATTCATCGTCTCTCCCGTCACACCGATGTTTTGCATCTCATCATAAAATGCTTCTACCTTGCGCCGGATCAGCAGATGGTCGTTCTGCTCGATTGCCCGGATCAGTTCATCTATGCTCTTTTTGCAGAGAAGAATCCCGCCATCTGTAACCTGTGCTTCCTCCTCGTAGTAATAAATCTCCTTTTTCATTCGAAACGCCTGAATCGAACGCAGCATATAGGAGGTTCCGTAGGACTTCGAAATGGCACCGACATCTGTGACCTTTTTCCCAACCAGCATGATCACCGGTAGCTTGGTTACCTCCTTTAAATATTTTAAAAACGCTTCCAGAAATTCTCTTTCCGATAGCTGACGCTGCTTAGCC
>JBJEML010000041.1:0-2945 GCA_051879675.1 Lachnospiraceae bacterium
CAGGCTGCGGAGCATTGGCATCATAGTTGATTGGCAGGCGGTTGCGGCAGAACTCCTTGTGATCGGTGAACTCACCGTTCAGAAACAGCGTACCGTTGGCAACATGGAGCCGATCTTCGTGTACCGGAAGATTAGGGGCATAGGCCTCCAGCTTCAGCATTTCAAGAAGTCCTGATGCACGTTTGGCAAGGCCGCAGTTGAGATAGGGACGGAGCATTTCGTAGATATCCTTGCGTACACTTTCTTCGTCAGCGATACGGCCATCCTTAGTAAAGAAACTGCCGCCCACCCGCACCATAGGGTGCTTCTGCAGAAAGTCCTCGCAGAACCCGACCTCATTTACCATTTTACCGTCGTACCAAAAGGGCCTTTCGCCGGTGTATTCATGTTTGTTCATTCGATTCCTCCTTGATCTCTCGCAGGTGATCCTGCAGGAGCGTGATTTTGTTGTCTTTCATCATGTCGTTTACCAACTCTGTTCGTTCTTCCGGCGAACCTATCGTCAGTAAATCCAACATATACTGCGTACATTCGAGCATATGGCAGGCTTCCACAAAGCGGTCATCCGGATCATCCTCCAGTGTCTGAGGCGAAAAGCGCACCTTCCAATCCTGCAGGATTTGCAGATACTCCCGTAGAACGCGGAAACAAAGACGCTCGTTGTCTGCCTGCGTCCTGTACAAGTTCAGCTTGGTGAGGATGGACGGCTTGTCCTCTTGAACACCGAAGTCTGCCCTCAGTTTCTGCGCTGCCTCCATGGCTGTGATACCGAACAGCTTGGATGTGAATTCAATCACATCTCCCTTAGCACCACAGCCGAAGCAATAGAAGTAATCCTCATTTAGCTTCATGCTGGGGTGTCGGTCATTGTGGAATGGACAGCAGACCATTCCGTTTCGTGCGACGGTCATACCGTAGTGCTCCGCCGCCATCCTCGGCGTGACCGTGGATTTGACGGCTTCAAAAATTGTCATAGGCATTTCTCCTTTCGATTTTTCTGACAAATTTTCTTTGTCAACTGAATATACGGAGAAAAAGTCTTAGACCGAAAAAATCAGGCAGTTGTGCAAGAAAACAAAAAAGCCCTCCCGAATTCTTGCAAAAATGCAAGTCGGAAGGGCGGAAATATAAAAGTGTGATATCAAAGATCAAAACATGCTATAATAATGTGAGATTGCTGCTTGGCAAACATGAAAATTCACCTTGTGCAGTGAAAATTCACCCCGATAGAGTGAAAGAACGGAATAGAATCAATAAAAATGTGATTCCGTTATCATAAAAACCAAAATTTTTGTGATACCATTGCTATTTTGGTCCGAGGAGCGTATAATAATAGTGTGAAATCAAACGCGAAATCTCCAAGAAAAGTGTGACGGAGGGATTCTATGGAGCGACTGATCCTGAAACGACTGCTGGAATGGAAAAACTCGCCTTACCGCAAGCCGCTGATCCTCAAAGGAGTGCGGCAGGTGGGCAAAACGTGGATTCTCAAGGAATTCGGCAGACGTTATTATGATAATACAGCCTACTTTAACTTTGATGAACACGAGGAGTATAAGCAGTTCTTTGAAACGACCAAGGACGTCGACCGGCTTCTGCAAAACCTGATGCTGGCCAGCGGACAGAAGATCACACCGGAAAAGACACTCATCATTTTTGACGAAGTACAGGACTGCCCGAAGGTCATCAACTCCATGAAATATTTCTGCGAGAATGCGCCGCAGTATCACATTGCCTGTGCCGGTTCGCTGCTGGGCATAGCACTGGCAAAGCCGTCCTCTTTCCCGGTGGGCAAGGTCAACTTCATGCAGATCGATCCAATGACGTTTACGGAGTTTTTGCTGGCCAACGGTGATGAGAATCTTGCAAACTATCTGGATGCTGTGGATACGCTTGAACCGCTTCCGGATGCTTTTTTCAATCCGCTGTATGAGAAGCTCAAAATGTACTATGTCACGGGCGGAATGCCGGAATCTGTGCTCATGTGGACGCAGGCGCGCGACGTGGAGGCCATGCAGGAGGCTCTGTCCGGAATTATCGGCGCATATGAGCGCGACTTTGCCAAACATCCGAATGTCAGCGAATTCCCGAAAATCTCAATGATCTGGAAGTCTGTTCCGTCGCAGCTTGCCCGGGAGAATAAAAAGTTCATCTATAAGGTTGTCAAAGAGGGCGCGCGGGCGCGTGAGTATGAGGATGCGCTGCAATGGCTGGTGGATGCCCGGCTTGTCCACAAGGTATACCGCAGCACCGCACCGGGACTTCCGATGTCGGCCTATGACGATCTGTCGGCGTTCAAAATCTATCTGGTGGATGTGGGATTGCTCCGCCGTCTGGCGCAGCTTGCACCGACTGCTTTTGGTGAGGGCAATCGTCTGTTTACCGAGTTCAAAGGAGCGTTGACAGAAAACTATGTGCTGCAAACACTCATCACACAATTTGAGGTGATGCCCCGTTATTGGAGCCAGAACAATCCTCCCTATGAGGTCGATTTCCTGATTCAGCGCGAGAATGATATTTTCCCGGTGGAGGTCAAGGCAGAAGCCAATACCACCAGCCGGAGTCTGCGAAAATTCAAGGAGCTGTTCCCGGGGCAGGTAAAGCTCCGCGTGCGCTTCTCCTTGGACAATCTGAAGCTGGATGATGATGTGCTGAATATTCCGCTGTTCATGGCAGATCAGGCAGACCGGCTGATCGGGCTGGCGTTGGAGAAGAAAGCGTAAAGGGGAGTATACTATGGCCATCAGTAAAAAGCTTGAGATTATATATCACAATGGTCAGCCGGATGGGATTCGCTCCATCCGCCGTCACCTGTCAACAATGACTACCTATGTCATCCCCCGCCCGTTGCTTTCGGAAGCCAAGAAGCTGACCGGTATCAATCGGCCTGGCATTTATTATCTGATCAGCGAAACGGATGACAACAAGATTGCACAGATCTATGT
>JBJEML010000042.1:0-15953 GCA_051879675.1 Lachnospiraceae bacterium
GTAAGAAGTACGGCTTAAAGGCTGCACGTCGCGCACCCCAGTTCTCAAAGAGATAATTGTGTATTCAAAAGACTTGCGAGTTTTTCGCAAGTCTTTTTTCTGCTTGGTCTGCTCAGCGCCAGTCACGATGCACAGTCACAGCAGATCGTAGGCACGATCTTTGCGGGAATTCCGGAAGAAGAACTTGACGTAACCATTCAGACAATTTTACACATGGAAAGGTAAGCGGCTGGCAGTGTTTGCAGTCGGAGCAAGCCCGGAGGATTCTGAGAGCGTTGCGGAATTTTTGGAGAAGACGTTTGGTGGTGAACAATGGAATGATGTCGCTCGCTTCTATTGCCAGGGCGGACTGAATTATGACCGGATGTCTGCGCCGAACCGACTGCTCATGAAGATGCTGAAAAAATCACTCGACGGGAAAAAAGACAAGAACCCTCAGGAGGAGGAAATGGCCCGGATGATCGGCACTTCCTATGATATTTCAGATCGCAGATATGCACAGCCTGTGATCGCGTGGATAGAAGGCTGAAAGACATTGCAATTTCCACGTTATGCGTGTTACACTAAAGAAAATCACAAGTGTGGAGAACGATATACATGGAAACCAGATTTTATGATTTGAATGATCTTGTCCGTGCAGACTGTCATGATTGCATGGGCTGCAGCTCGTGCTGCCGGGATATGGGTGACTCGATCCTTTTGGATCCTTATGATGTATTTCAGCTGCAGAAAACAGGAAAAAACATACAGGAGCTGATGGCGGGCGGAGCCGTTGCACTCACTGTATGGGAGGGCATGATCCTGCCGCACCTGCAGATGAATGAGGCCACCGGCGCCTGCTCGTTTCTCAGCGAAGAGGGGCGCTGCAGTATTCATGAATGCCGCCCCGGTATTTGCCGGTTGTTTCCCTTGGGAAGAAATTATTCAGACGGGAAAATGAACTATTTTCTGCTGGAGCAGGCATGTGAAAACCACAGCCGCTCGAAGATCAAAGTGAGCAGATGGCTGGGGATTGAACCGGCGGAGGATTATCACCGGTTTGTACTGGAATGGCATGATTTCCGCCATGAGATGCTGGATATCCTGTCAGAGGCAGAGGAAGAACAGGCAAAGCAGTTGAATCTGTATCTGCTGAAAACCTTCTTTTTGATGCCGTATGAAACGAAAACTGATTTTTATCCGCAGTTTGCGAAACGCGCAGCGCGGATCAGAGAGGCATTTGCTTCATAACCGGGCACGCTGGGATCAGCGTGCCTTTGTTTTGCCTTGTCTGTCGGAAAAAGCTATGCTATACTAACTGTATGGGAGGCAAAGACAGATGAAGAAGAAAATCAACAGACGACTGGCGGTGGCGCTGGTGCTGTCATTTGTCATATATATGCTGTTTGGCCAGGTGACACAGCTTCTTTTATTGCAAAAGGATGTGGTGAGGGAATCTGAGATCATCGTAGGGCAGCTTGCCGGGATCGTGGAGCAGGCGGGTCTTTCCGCTTCGGAAGACGAGACGGTATGGAACGATGTGCTTTCTTTTGCTACGCTGGATGAAGACTCGGCGATGCTGATCGCGGATTCATCGACAGAACAGGTGCTGGGAACAACAGAGCGACAGTTTGCAGGAAAAACTCTGGAGGAACTCGGGTTTTTGCCGGCAGACTATCAAAGATACGGGCATGGTTCTCAGATTACGATCAGTGATGAGGCATATTACAGCGTGTTTTATGAGAATGATGGATTGCTGTATGGGCGTCTGAAAAAACAGGGGGCGATTTATCAGCCGCTGAACGCACCGACTGCCCTGATGCCACTGGTTGTTTTTGTACTGCTGATCATACTCGGCATTGGTTTTAGCAGATATGCGAATGAGAATATGGCACAACCGCTGAAGCGGCTTTCCGATGCTGTCCGAAGGTTCACGGACGGGGAGGACGATGTGTCGTTTGTGACGGGGAAGACGGATTTCGTTGAAATACAGCAGATCGGAAGCTGTATGAATCAGATACAGGATACCATAGCCAAACTGCAGTCACAGCTGAATGAGTGCAAGCAGCTTCTGACGATTGAGACAGAGCGGGCAGATGCGGCTGTGGCAGCAAAGAAGGTCTTTTTGTCGCGCATGTCACATGATATCCGCACCCCCATGAATAGCATTATCGGAATGACTGCGATCGCGGAGGTACATATTGATGATACGGAACGTGTCCGGGATGCACTTGCAAAGATAGATTCTTCCAGCAAGCAGCTTTTAGGAATGTTAAACGATGTTCTGGACATGAGTATGATCGAGTCGGGCAGGCTTGATCTGACAGAAGAGAATTTCCAACTGGCAGAGCTGATCAATCAGATCATTGCAGATCTGCGGCCGATGGCAGAGTCCAGACAGCATCAGTTGATCGTGGACGTTAAAGGGTTGGTACACGAGCACGTAGTCGGAGAACCGCAGCGTGTGCGGACGATTTTTACGAATATCATTGAAAATGCTATAAAATATACGCCGAAGGGTGGCACGATCCGGGTGTCGATCGCGGAAATGCCTTCGGAGATTCGCTATCTAGGGAAGTATTCGTTTGTCTTTGAGGATAATGGGATCGGCATGTCTGAAGAGACGCTGGCTCTCATTTTTGAGCCGTTTGAACGGGTGGCGACTGATCAGCGAGCCGGTGCTATTCGCGGTATGGGGCTTGGCCTTCCGATCGTGAAAAACATCGTAGAGCTGATGAACGGTTCCATTCAGGTCGAGAGTGAGCCGGGGACCGGTTCCAGATTCAAGGTGACGATCTGCCTGAAGCTGCAGAGGCGTGCGGAGGGTGTGGCTACGCGTATGCTGAATCATGAGGTTCGTTTGGAGGATTTCCGAAAGGAGCAATATACGGATAAGCGGGTGCTCGTTGTGGAGGATCATGAATTGAGCGGCGAGATCACCGCGGAGGTGCTTGGTATGGCGGGCATTGAGGTGGAACAGGTGCGCAACGGACAGCAGGCGGTACTGCGTATGGGTGAAGTCCCGGAAGGGTATTTCGACCTGATCCTGATGGATATCCAGATGCCCGTCATGGATGGATATATTGCGACACGCATGATCCGCAACATGAAGCGCGAGGATGTGAGAAAACTGCCGATCATCGCGATGACGGCGCTGTCTTCAGGCGAGGATCGCGAGACAGCCCGGCAGGCCGGTATGGATGGCTATATTACCAAACCGCTGGAGCTTGACCGGTTAAAGGAGATCCTGATGAAATGGATGTAACTGATGATGGGAGATAATGTGAAATGAAAGACGAATTGTGGGATATTTATGATGAGAATAAAAAACTGACCGGCAGGACGATGAAACGGAATGATTGGAACATGAAGCCGGGTGATTATCATCTGACGGTGCTTGGTGTCGTACGCCATACAGATGGCCGCTATCTTATTACAAGGCGTGTGATGACAAAATCGTGGGCTCCGGGCTGGTGGGAAGTATCCGGCGGCGGTGTCATGGCAGGAGAGGATTCCAAAACAGCCGTGCTCCGTGAGGTGCGCGAGGAGACGGGGCTGGATGTGTCCGGCTGGGATGGCGGATATCTCTTTTCCTACCGACGTGATAATCCGGAGGAAGGGGACAATTATTTTGTGGATGTCTACCGTTTTACAGGCGATTTTTCGGAGTCGGATCTGCAGCTGCAGGAGGAGGAAACAGACGGCTGGATGCTGGCGGATACGGAGCAGATCGCCGCGTTGGCCAAAGAAGGCGTTTTCCTTCATTATGACAGTATCAAGGAAGCATTTGAATAAAAGCGCTTATTAGGTAAGAAGAAAAGACCCGGATACGAGTTGTCGTGTCCGGGTCTTTTGTAGCGTGTTTACTTTAGGTGTCGGATTCGTCTGCAGAGTGTTTGGGGCTCACAAATGTGACCTGTACCGCTTTCAGATCCTGGGTACGTACTGCACTGACAATGATATTTCCGTCCTTGCGATACCATACATCTCCAAAATAGGTATCCTGATCCGGCTGATATCCGCTCTCGCCATAAGCCTTCACCATATCTCCGCGAATGGAATGATAAAGCGTACTTATCTCACCATCGTTGTCGGAGATATATGACCATGCGATGGCTGCCAGATTCTCTTTATCATCAAATGAATATTTTACGGTTCCGGAAGCGCTTTTGAATTCCCGCGGGTAGACATAAGCAACCCCGCCGTAATAGGAGTCTTCGGTTGTGTGATCTGATCCTTCCAGCTTTTCCATGTCGGATACACTGCTTCCCCATTTCAATTCAGAGAACGGACAGTCCGGCTGTGGACCGGAAGCATTGCTGCCGCATCCGGCAAACACGCATGCCGTCAGTATCAGTGACAGGCCCAGACTTAAAAGTTTCTTTTTCATAGTAGAGAGATTCCTCCTTGTTTCCCTTTGCATACTGCAGATTAAAATTCTGATGTCATAAACTGCTTGGGCGTAATGCCCTTGTATTTGTGAAAGGTTTTGATAAAATAGCTCTCATCATTAAATCCGCACGAAATGGCTACCTCCTTGATGGAGATATCCTTTGTGGACAGCATTTCGCAGGCACATTCGATGCGGTAATAATTAAGGTAATCGATCGGTGTGCGCTCTGTCATGCTGCGGAAATAGCGGCAGAAATACTTTTCGTTCATGCCGGCGATCTTGGCCAGATGCTCGAGCTTGATGCTATTATAATAATTCTCTGATATGTAGGCAAGCACATTTTTAATGGAATTCAGGCGCTCATTTGCCATGACATCATCACGGCTCTGTTCGTACAGATGCTTTTCGAGGATCGTTCCGATCAGCTGATACAGATAACCCTGTACCTTGAATTCATATCCGGTTGCACGTGAAGAAAGTGCAACACACAGCTCACGCACCAATTCATAGATACCGTCATCATGAGCGGACAGCAGGTTGTGGATCAGGATCTTGTGATCCGTGATGTCCTGAATGATCTTTGTGCAGGCATGGTTGTCCTTCATGAGGATCTGCAGATCAAAAACGATGCAGTCATATACACAGTCTACCGGAGTGCCGCCGTGCAGGACGCCGTCTGTGATAAAAATGACATCACCGGCATGATAGACGTTTGTTTCATTATTGATGGTCAGATGGAAGCTGCCGGAAATAATGCGGATGATCTCATACTCTGTATGCCAGTGATAGGTCATATGATAGCGCGGGCTTCGCGGCTGTTCGTGGTAAAATGCGATCGGAAAGTTAAAAGTGCCGTGTTTGCGCTGCTCTTTATATTCAATGTATTTCATGATTGCTCCTTGTAAAATGGGTGAATATATTACAATACTTTTTACTATTATATCACTGTTCAAAACATTTTCCAATTATTATAATAAAAAACGAACAAGAGCGTACCGTTTCGCGAACATGTTCGGCGCGTGAAGCAGAAAGGACGGGCTATGGCAGCAACAATACGCGATATCAGAGCGCAGACCGGTCTATCACTGGCAACTATTTCAAAATATTTAAATGGCGGAAATGTGCTACCCGAAAACAGAGAGAAGATTGAGACTGCTATTCGGGATCTGCATTATGAGGTGAATGAGATTGCCAGAGGGCTTGTGACAAATAGGACAAAGACGATCGGCATGATCGTCTATGATATTGAGAGTATGTTTTCCGGCGTTCTCATCCGGCATGTGGGAGACTGCCTGCGGAAGGCAGGCTATGCGTTGCTGGTGTGTGACTCCTGCAATGATGAAAAGATCGAAGCAGACAATGTCCGGTTTCTCCTCAATAAGAAGGTGGAGGGTATCCTGATCATTCCCATTTCATGGAAAGAGGATTTTCTCTTGCCGGCAAAGGAACGGAGGGTTCCGGTTGTTCTGATGGATCGCTCATTTGCAGCATCTGATTTTGACTGTGTCAAGATCGATAACCGCACAGCAGCCTGCCGGGCCACGAATTATCTCATGGAGCGCGGACATAAAAAGATCGCTATCATCGCCTCAAAGGCCGAATATACGGGCTGGGAGCGCTATAAGGGCTTTCGTGAGGCCATGGATCAGGCAGGGCTTTCCGTTCCGGAGGAATATTGCAGGGTGGGTACACATACGATAGAATTCGGACATGAGAGTATGCAGCAGCTTTTGTCACTGGCAGACCGGCCGACGGCGGTGTTGATGACAAATTATGAGACGTCACTCGGCGCGGTGATGGCAGTGAATGAATCCGGCTATGACTGCCCCGATGATATTTCCATGATGGGCTTTGACGATCTGATCATGTCCCATGTTGTAAAGCCGAAGCTGTGCATGGTGGTGCAGCCCATGAAAAAGATGTGCGAAAAGGCAGTGGAGCTGCTTCTTGCACAGACCGGCACGACGGAGGAACGCCCGCCGATCGAGCTGAGTATGGGAACTTCATTTCGCGACGGAAACTCGGTAAAATCGTTGGTGGGGAGCTGACGGTTAAAGACTGGGCGTACAAGTGACTATTGTACCATGTTTTTTCCAAAACGTCGTATTTATAAAAATTGACAAGTGACGATTTTGGGTGGATAATAAGATTACTTGAAGGGTGAAACGGTTCATCCTGATGCGCCAACAAAAAAACATAGGTTGGGAGGAAGAGAGTTGGAAAAGATCAAACAAAATCCAATTGTAAAGAAACTGGGATTTAACAGAATCGTGCTAAGTGGTGTGCTTGTTCTTATGTACATATTGTTTAGCGTGACCTGTAAGGGATTTGCAGGAATGTCTCATATTTTAAATGCGTTGAATTATGTGTACTTTTTAGGATTTCTGGCATTAGGTGTAACATTCGTTATCGCTACCGGAGGAATTGATTTCTCAATCGGACCGGTAATGTTCTGTGCAGCTCTGATTTCAGGCTACTGTCTGACAAGCTATGGAATGCCATTGGTACTCTGCCTGGTGATCAGTATTTTTGTAGGATTTTTATTCGGATGCTTCAACGGATATCTCGTAGCGTACTGGACCGTGCCACCGTTTATTGTATCTATGGCAAGCATGAATATCGCTAAGGGTCTTGCATCTGTTTTTACAAAGACACAGTCAGTCAGCTGGCCGCAGGCAACAGAGGCTGCCGGATGGTTTAGAAAGCTTGTAAAGATGGGGAACTTCCCGATGGGACTTGCAATCTTTCTGGTGGCAGCGGTGATCTGCTCGATCATTTTGAATAATACAAAGGCAGGACGCTATATCTTAAGTCTTGGAAGCAATAAAGAAGCGGTTCGCCTTTCAGGTGTAAATGTGAAAAAATGGGAGATGCTCGCATATGTGATCTGTGGTACTCTGGTCGGCATCGCAGCGATCTTCTTTGTAGGTGCATATACGACAGTACAGCCCGGATATGGTGATCAGTATAACAACGAGGCGATCGCAGGCTGCGTAATGGGAGGTACTTCCATGGCAGGCGGTCTGGCATCCATCGGTGGAACCGTGATCGGCGTGTTCATCATCTCGCTTTTGCAGGAAGGTATTCTGGCACTGGGTATCAACAAGAACTATCAGTTAATTATCACAGGTCTGATCGTAATCGTAGCGGTATACGCAGACGTTGTGGCAAGACGCAGAAAGAACTAGTTGGGCACAGGCAGCAAATAACTACTGTTGATTCAGAAAGGAAAATGGTGAGAGAAGAATGGGTGAAGTAATCTTAACGATGAAAGATATTGATAAGTCTTTCCCCGGAGTACACGCACTCGATCATGTAGATTTTGAGGTCAAGCGCGGTGAAGTACATGCACTGATGGGAGAGAACGGAGCCGGAAAATCCACATTGATGAAGGTGCTGACAGGTATCTATACAAAGGATTCCGGATCCATCACATATGAAGGTAAGGAAGTGGAGTTCCACAACACAAGAGAGGCTCAGGATGCGGGTATCGTGATCGTGCATCAGGAGCTGAACATGCTCGGTCATCTGACCGTAGCACAGAACATCTTCATTGGACGTGAGTTTAAAAAGGGAATTGGAATTGATGACAAGAAGATGAATGAAGAGGCAAGAAAGCTGTTTGACAGACTTCATATAGATATTGATCCGTCAGAGACAATGTCGAATCTGACCGTCGGAAAGCAGCAGATGTGTGAGATTGCAAAAGCGATCTCCCATGAGGCAAAGGTCATTATCTTTGATGAGCCTTCCGCAGCTCTGACAGAGGCGGAGATCGAGGAACTGTTTAAGATCATCCGTGATCTGCGTGAGCAGAACCTCGGTATCGTATATATCTCACATCGTATGGATGAGATCAAGGTGATCACGGATCGCGTGACGGTCATGCGAGACGGTACATATGTAGGTACACTGATCACAGAGGAATGCACAAAGGATGACATCATCAACATGATGGTAGGCCGCGTGATCTATGAGGATCCGAAGAGCGCGAGCGCCGTTCCGGAAGATGCACCGGTTGTGTTGAAGGTGGAACACCTGAATGCCGGCAGAATGGTGCAGGATGTCAGTTTTGAGCTTCACAAAGGCGAGATCTTAGGATTTTCAGGATTGATGGGTGCAGGACGTACCGAGACGGCAAGAGCGATTTTCGGTGCAGATCCCAAGGAGAGTGGAGATATTTATATCAATGGTGAGAAGGTAACCATTAATACACCGCAGGACGCAGTAAAATGCGGAATCGGATATCTGTCTGAGGATCGAAAGCGCTACGGAATCGTTGTTCAGAAGACAGTTGCGGAGAACTCCACGATGGCTTGTCTGCAAAACTATATGAAAGGCCTTTTCATTAATAAGAAGGCCGAGAAGAAGATTGCCGAAGAGTATGTAGAGTCATTGGCAACCAAGACTCCGAGCGTGGATCAGCTGGTAGTGAACTTATCAGGTGGAAATCAGCAGAAGGTCGTTATCGCAAAATGGCTGATCAATGACTGTGATATTCTGATCTTTGATGAACCGACCAGAGGTATTGATGTCGGAGCCAAAAATGAGATCTATAAGCTGATGAACAAGCTGGCTAGCGAAGGAAAGTCAATCATTATGATCTCTTCCGAAATGACTGAGATTTTAAGAATGAGTGATCGTATCGTGGTAATGTGTGAAGGCAGAAAGACCGGTGAGGTCAGAATCGAAGAGGCTACACAGGAAGTTATCATGAATATGGCGACACGAGAGATTGGTTAAGGAGGAGAGGGCAATGAAAAAGAAATCTATTTTTGCAAGTCAGAAGTTTATCGTTCTTTTGGTGGTAATTGCATTATTTGCATTTTTCAGCATTGCGAGCGCAAACTTCAGACAGTACTCCACAGTATTGAGTATTCTGGATTATTCGTACTATATTATACTGATGTCTATCGGTGTAACATTTCCTCTGATCACTGCAGGTGTAGACCTTTCCATTGGTACAGGATTGATCTGTTATGCACTGGCAGGCGGTTATCTGATCACCCAGAAGGGTTGGCCGGTAGTAGCAGGAATGGCTGTGACGCTTCTGCTCGGTATCGTGATCGGAACATTAAACGGTGTGCTTGTTTCCATTATGGAGCTGCCTCCGTTCCTGACCACACTGTGTACATGTATGATCACGCGTGGTTTGGGTGCGATCTTCTCAAAGGGATTTGGTATTTCCTGGCCGTCAGCAGGAACTGAAGGCGGATGGTTCCGCAACATCTTCAAGATCACGCTGGCAGACGGTACAAAGATTCCGCTCGGTTTTCTGTGGATGCTGATCATTGTAGTGATCATGGCATTTGTACTTAATCACACGAAGATCGGTCGTTACACGATCGCTATCGGTAGTAATAAAGAAGCAACCAGATTATCCGGTGTTAACGTGAAGTTTTATCACGCAATGGCATATGTGATCTCAGGATTTTTTGCAGCACTGGCAGCAATCGCGTATGCTGCAGTATTCCCGACCGTTCAGCCGGGTACCGGAGCAGGATTTGAGCTGGAGGCGATCGGTGGAGCGATCATCGGCGGTGTGTCAGCATCCGGTGGAGCCGGAACGATCGAGGGTTCCCTGATCGGTGTATTTGTCATCTGTCTGTTAAAGACCGGACTTCCTTTCATCGGTCTTCAGGCAAACTGGCAGCAGATCATTACCGGTCTTGTGTTGATCGGTGCGGTAATGGTGGATATCATTAAAAAGAGACGGACAGAGGTTCGTTGATCACACGTATTTCATATAATTAAAAACCAATTATTGATATGAGACCCAAAGGGGGTTTTATATAAATACCGAGAAGGTACATAAAAAGGAGGACAAAGAAATGAAAAAGAAAGTTTTGGCAACCTTACTGTGTTTAGCAATGGCAGCTACGATGGTAGTTGGATGTGGATCTAAGGCAGCAGATGCTCCGGCATCAAGCGGCGATTTAGAGTTCGCAATCATCGTAAAGTCTTTCCAGTCATCATACTGGCAGGCAGCTGTTAAGGGCGTAGAAGAGGAAGCTGCAAAGTTAGGTGTTAAGGTTACATGTCAGGGACCGAATGCTGAGTCTGATATCGCAGATCAGGTAAATATGCTGAATGCTGCAATCGATCAGAAGGGCATTTCAGGTATTGGTATCGCAGCATGTGATCAGTCCGCATGTCTTGAGTCTTTACAGAAGGCAATGGAGAAGAAGATCCCTGTTGTATGTTTTGACTCCGGTATTCCGGATGCTCCCGCAGGATCTGTTTGCTCTACTGTAGCAACTGACAACTATGGCGCAGGCGCTACTGCAGCTGAGAATCTGTATGCAGGATTAAAGGATCAGATCACAAGTGCTTCAGCTCCCGTTCGTATCGGTGAGGTAAATCAGGAGGCTACTTCTGAGTCTATCGTAAACCGTGGTCTTGGATTCATCGACAAGTTCGCTGAGTTAGCAAAGGCTGATGGCAAGAAGGTTGCTGTTATTGGTAATGAAAAGTATGTAAATGATACAAAGGCTGAGAAGGTTGCAGAGGGAGAGGCAGATATCGTCATCGAAGTTGCAGTTCCCGCTCAGACAACTGTTGAGTTATGTGCAACTGAGGCAGCTAACATCCTGAACAAGGCAGACACCATCGGTATGTTCGGTTCTAACCAGGTAGCAGCTGAGGGTATCTTAACTGCAGATGAGAACATCGGCAAGTTAGGAAAAGAGATCTTAGCAGCTGGTTTCGATGCTGGTACAGTTATCAAGACCGCTATCAAGGATGGCAAGATGTATGGTGCAGTTACCCAGTCTCCTTTAGCAATGGGTATTACCACTGTTGATACTCTGGTAAAGGCAGCTAAGGGTGAGAAGGTAGAGGATGTTCCTACTGATGGATATTGGTACAATGCGGACAACATGGAAGACGCTTCCATCGCTCCCAACCTGTATGACTAATCAAAAAGTGATATAAGAGTTATATGAAATCAAAAGAACCCGGTGCAAATGCATCGGGTTCTTTTTCGTTCCGTGAATTATAACTCCGCGATCACTTCGATCTCAGCCAGTACATTTTTCGGCAATGCCTTGACTGCGATGCAGGAACGCGCGGGCTTACTTGTAAAGTACTCGCCATACACGCTGTTAAATGCGGCAAAATCACTCATTTCGGCGAGAAAACAGGTGGTCTTTACGACGGAATCATAGGTACATCCTGCTTCCTTTAACAGCTCACCGATGTTCTCGCAGATACATTTGGTCTGTTCCTCAATGGTGGTTCCCTTTACTTCGCCGGTTGCGGGATCAAGTGCGATCTGACCGGAGAAAAATACCAGATTTCCGACAACCTTTCCCTGCGAATAGGGTCCGATGGCTGCGGGTGCTTTTGTTGTTGCGATCGTTTTCATATGCTTCATGACCTTCTTTCTTTATGCGTTACAACGCGTGAGCAGCTCTTCCCAGCGACGGTCTGTCTCAGCCTGAAATGCCTCGATCAGATGCTCATTACCGGGTTTGAAGAGGTGCTTAAAGCGTCCCTGTTTTCTTAAAAAGTCTTCCAGAGGAAGCTTCTTTTTCGGCTCATAGTTTAAGATCCACTTGCCTTCAATGACCTCAAACAGCGGCCAGTAGCAGGTTTCCACGCCAAGCTTGCAGATCTCGATAATATCCGGGGCATCATATTTCCAGCCGCGGGGGCAGGGAGCCATGATATTGAGAAAAGCTGCGCCCGGTGTGTAGATCGCTTTCTCGGATTTGATATAGAGATCCTTCATGTTGCCGATAAAGGTAGTCTGTGCAACATAGGGAATGTTGTGTGCGGCAATGATCGCCGCCAGATCCTTGCGACCCTGCGGTTTTCCGTCAGACTTCACGCCGCTCGGTGTGGTGGTCGTGTCGGCATACTGCGGAGTAGCGGAGCTTCTCTGGATACCGGTGTTCATGTAGGCACCGTTGTCATAGCAGACATACACAAGATCATGACCGCGCTCCATGGCACCGGAGAGAGACTGCAGACCGATGTCATAAGTGCCTCCGTCGCCGCCGAAGGTGATAAACTTGTAGTCTTCCTTGATCTTTCCGCGCTTTTTCAGTGCGTGGTAGGCGGTCTCGACACCGGAGAGGGTTGCGCCCGCGTTTTCAAATGCATTGTGAATGTAGCTGTCCTCGTACGCAGTGTACGGATACATATATGAGGATACTTCCAGACATCCGGTTGCATTTCCGATCACCGCCTTGTCACCGGGGTGCAAAGCCTTTAAAACGTTTCGTACAGCGATGGTTCCGCCACAGCCGGCACACATGCGGTGACCGGGAGCAAGGCGTTCCGGACGCCCCTGAATCTGCTTGTAATTAAATGTATTCTGTTCCATGTCCTCACCTACTCTCTCAGTCCCAGATACGGGCAGGTCTCCTCATAGACCTTCTCACCGTCACCGAGCTTTACCAGATTGTCAAATACCTGTTCCATATCTTCCACACGTACATCACGCCCGGACAGACCATACATGATGTTTACTACCTCTGCCTGTGACTTTGCGCGATAGAGTGCAGCGGTTACTTCGGCACCCAGCGGTCCGCCGACTGCATTGTAGCCCTCTGAGCGGTCCATGATCGCGATGGCGCGGCAGTTCTTTAATGCCGCTGCGATCTCCTCTGCGGGAAACGGACGGAACACACGGATCTTCAAAAGACCTGCGCGCAAGCCTTTCTCACGCATTGCATCGACAGCATCCTTTGCTGTACCGCAGACAGAACCGATCGCTACAACCGCATACTCGGCATCCTCCAGACGATAGCCCTCAAAAAATCCATAGGACTGTCCGGTGACAGACTCAAATTCCTTTGCAACGTCCAGAATGACTTTCTTGGCACGCTTCATTGCCTCGGCCTGTGCTTTTTTCGCTTCCATACAATAGCCGGATGCAGCGTAGGGACCGACAGCCATGACCTCGTCCTCTTTTAACAGATAGTGGTCGGGTTCATATTCGCCGACAAATTTTTTCATTTTATCATCATCCCAAAGGGTGATATTTTCGACCGCGTGGCTTGTGATAAAACCGTCCTGACAGATCATGATCGGCAGTCGTACGTCAGGATGCTCTGCAATACGGTATGCCTGCAGGAAGTTGTCATATACCTCCTGATTATTTTCTGCATAGATCTGCAACCAGCCGGAGTCTCGTGCTCCCATACTGTCGGAGTGTTCTGCGTTGATATTCAAAGGTCCGGTCAGACCGCGGTTTACAACTGCCATTGCAATAGGCAGCCGGTTGGAGGCAGCTACGTAGAGCACCTCCCACATGAAAGCGAGTCCGCAGGAAGAGGTCGCTGTCAGCGTCCGTGCACCTGCGGCAGAGGAACCGATCGCCGCACTCATGGAGCTGTGCTCACTCTCAACGGGAATAAATTCAGTGTCGATCTCGCCGTTTGCGATCATGGTTGCCACAAACTGCGGGATTTCCGTGGAGGGGGTAATCGGGAATGCAGGCATGACATCGGGATTGATCTGCTTGATGGCATGTGCGACTGCTTCATTACCGGACATACGTGTCTTTAACATTTATTTTCCCTCCTTCATGGAAATCGCTGTAAAAGGGCACGCCTTAGCGCAAATGCCGCAGCCCTTACAGTGATCAAGATCAAAATCCGTACGTTTGCCATTCACCACCGGAATGGAGCTGTCGGGGCAATACGGAACGCAAAGCAGACACTGCTTGCATTTGGATGTATCCCAGACCGGCGTGTTCGTGCGCCATTCTCCGGTGTGGAACTGTCTGGAGGTGGCAGGCTCATAGATCTGCAGACCCTCCGTCAGCTGATGCCACGGAGTCATTTCATTAATAAATTCCGCACGCTCGTGTTTTTTTAATTCTGCCATCACTGTACCTCCTCAAACGCCATGCGAAGTGCCGCGAGATTACCTGCGAGCACCTCGGGCTTTCTGGCAAATTTGTGTTGCAGCGAGCCTTCCATTTCCTTTAAAAAGACATCTTTTTCCATTACCCCGGAAATCTTGACCATCGCCGCAAGCATCGGTGTATTCGGAAAATATTTTCCGAGTGTCTGCATGCACACTTTGTGTGCATCGATCACATAGACCTTTCCCTTGTAGCCGTTTAATAAGGGCAGAACCTGTTCTTTTTTCATCTGCGTATTGATGAGGATCGCACCGTCCGCTTTCAGCCCCTTGGTCACATCTACGGAGTGAAGCAGTGTGTCGTCAACGACTGCTACAAAATCAGGCTCGTAAATGTTGGAGTGTACACGGATCTCCTTTGCGCTGATGCGGTCATAGGCAGTGATGGGTGCGCCCATGCGCTCCGGACCATACTCCGGAAAGCCCTGCACGTGCATGCCGATGTTAAATGCTACATCGGCCAACAGGAGTGCTGCCGTCTTGGCCCCCTGTCCGCCTCTGCCGTGCCAGCGGATCTCTGTCATTTGTCTCATGATAATATCCTACCTTTTATGTATTGATATAAAGCGTGTATCTCTGATAAATACATGTGTGTGTTTACGATGGACACAACGTCCTAAGTATACGCTAAAATTGGGCATTTGTAAAGGTTTTTTGCAGTTGTTCAGCGTCTTTGCGGATATGTTTTAGCCTGCTTACGGCCGCATTTCACAGTTGTCAAATAATGATTGCATTGCCGCTTCATATTCTGCCAGCCGATTTGCTTTCTTGATCTTTTTCACATATTTTTCGGCGTCTGTGAAAAGTGCGCCGAGGTAGACCCAGATCTCCTTGAGCTTATACAGGGTGTTGCGTTCTCCGCCGGACATTTCATCGAGATATCGGTCGCAGATATCGGTGAGAAAGCTATGCAGGCGATCCTTATCCCGTACAGGCGTACCGCCGCGAAGTGATTCGATCAGCTCCGGATCTGCGATCAAGCCTCTGCCGAGCATAAAACGGTCAATAAGCGGATCTGCATCCAGTGCAGCCTGTTGTGCTTCGCGGGATGTAATATCGCCGTTGTAACACAGCGGAATGCCCAGTCTGCGCGCAGCTGCAAACGTATGCGGACGAGCGGGCAGCTTGTAAAAATCCTTTTGCAGCCGGGTGTGTATGATCAATTCCTCGATGGGGTACTTTTCATAGATTTTCAAAATGGTTTCCCATTCGGATTCGTCGCTGATGCCGATGCGCGTTTTGATCGAGATCTTCAGAGGGCATTTGTCAAAAATCTCGTCTAAAAATGTGTCCAGTTCATCAGGAACAGCCAGAAAACCGGAACCGCGGTGCTTGGAAACAACCGTCCCGGAAGGGCAGCCGAGATTCAGGTTGACCGTATCGTAACCATAGCTCTGCAATGCTTTGGTGATCTCCAGAAATTCATCCGCCCGGTTGGACAGGATCTGCGGGATCAGGGTCATGCCTTCGTTGTGTTCCGGCAGCACCTCGTTTTTTTCGCGGCTGCTCAGATGCATACTCGCAAGAAAGGGAGTGTAGTAACGGCTGATGCCGCCGTAATATTTTTCGAAGGTGCTCCTGTATATATAGGTAGTGATGCCTTCCATTGGCGCAAGATCGTAGTTCATTTGTATGTATCCTTTCGCACAATATTTCCAGTTCAGTATAAACTAATATTATATTAAATATCAATATAAAGGAGGAG
>JBJEML010000043.1:0-2797 GCA_051879675.1 Lachnospiraceae bacterium
AAGCAAGGCAACTGGTACATGAATATATCCGCCGTGATGAGGAGGGCAATCCCATCGCAACGCAGACGGCGCTTGATCATGTGGACATAGATATCAAACCCGGCAGTTTTGTGGCAATCTTAGGACACAACGGCTCCGGAAAATCCACACTGGCGAAGCATCTGAATGTACTTTTAAATCCGACAGAAGGAACCTTGTGGGTGGATGGTAAGGATACGTCCGACATGGCAAATTTATGGAAGATCCGGCAGAACACAGGAATGGTATTTCAAAATCCGGATAATCAGATCATCGGGAGCATCGTAGAGGAGGATGTAGGATTTGGCCCGGAAAATATCGGAGTTCCCACGGACGAGATCTGGCAGCGGGTGGAGGACAGTCTGCGGTCAGTCGGTATGCTGAAATACCGCAGCCACTCCCCAAATATGCTATCAGGCGGGCAAAAGCAGCGTGTAGCGATCGCAGGAGTCGTGGCTATGCAGCCAAAATGCATTGTTTTGGATGAGCCGACCGCGATGCTGGACCCGAACGGTCGAAAAGAAGTCTTGCGTACCGTACACGAACTGAATCAAAAAAAGGGAGTGACGATCATTCTTATCACCCATTACATGGAAGAAGTCATAGACGCGGATTACGTCTATGTCATGGACAGTGGCTCTGTTGTCATGCAGGGCACACCGCGTGAGATCTTCTCCCGCGTGGAATCACTCAAAGCGCACCGCATGGATGTGCCACAGATCACCCTTCTGGCACACGAACTTAAGCAGGGGGGACTGGATCTTCCGGATGGAATACTGACACGGGAAGAACTCGTAGAGGCGCTGGAGAAATTACAGGTATAAAATATGTCAATCATTTTAGATAAAGTCAACTACATCTACGGCCAGGGTACTGCCTATGAAATGAACGCCCTGAAGAATGTCAATCTGGAGATCCGGGATGGACAGTTTATAGGTGTTATTGGACATACCGGTTCGGGAAAATCTACCCTGATCCAGCACCTGAACGGTCTGTTGCGCGCAACGAGTGGAAGCATTTATTACAACGGCGAGGACATCTACGCCGAAGGATACAGCATGCGCGGATTGCGCAGCAAAGTAGGACTCGTGTTCCAGTATCCCGAGCATCAGCTGTTCGAGACGACGATCCTCGACGACGTGTGCTTTGGTCCGATGAATCAGGGACTGGACAAAAATGCGGCGCAGCTGCGTGCATACGAGGCGCTTCGCAGCGTAGGAATTTCGGAGGAACTGTTTGACCAGTCACCCTTCGATCTCTCGGGCGGACAGAAGCGCCGCGTGGCGATCGCAGGTGTGCTGGCAATGAAGCCCGAGGTGCTCGTTCTGGATGAGCCGACTGCCGGACTGGATCCGAAGGGGCGCGATGAGATTCTGGACCAGGTAGCAAAACTGCATGCAGAACAGCATATTACGGTCGTTCTTGTTTCGCACAGTATGGAGGACGTCGCAAAGTATGTGGAGAGGATCATTGTCATGAATCAGGGCAGTGTCATGTACGATGACACACCAAAAAATGTGTTTCGGTATTACAAGGAACTGGAGAAGATCGGGCTTGCAGCGCCGCAGGTGACATATCTGATGCACGAGCTGCAGGAGAAAGGCTTCCCGGTGAACTGTGATGCTACGACGGTCGAGGAAGCAAAACAGGAGATCCTGCATGCGTTTCGCATCTGATCGCAGGAAACCGATGAAGAAGACAGGCAACGGAAGGTTAAAAGGTTATGCTTAGAGATATTACCATAGGACAATATTATCCGACCGGTTCCGTGATCCATCGCATGGATCCTCGTGTGAAATTATTTGGAACACTGGTGTTTTTGATTTCTGTTTTTGCATATAAAGGGATCGTGGGTCTGGCGATCGTTACGTTGTTTCTGGCGTCAGTGATCGCGATTTCCAAGGTGCCGTTCCGATATATGATCAAAGGTCTGAAGGCCATCATGATCCTTATGCTGATCACAGCATTATTCAATCTGTTTTTGACGCCGGGCGAGGTGCTCATACAGATCTGGAAGCTGAAGATCACGAAGGAAGGTGCAATGTCTGCGATCCGTATGGCGATCCGTCTGACCTATCTGATCCTCGGCACATCGCTGATGACGCTGACGACGACACCGAACCAGCTGACAGACGGACTGGAAAAGGCACTCCGGCCACTGGCGAAGATCCATGTGCCGGTTCACGAGATCGCGATGATGATGTCGATCGCCCTGCGTTTTATCCCGATCCTGGTGGAGGAGACAGACAAGATCATGAAAGCGCAGATGGCGCGCGGTGCCAGCTTTGATGAGGGTAATATTATCAAAAAAGCAAAATCGCTGATCCCCCTGCTGGTGCCGTTGTTTGTATCCGCATTTCGGCGGGCAAACGATCTGGCGATGGCAATGGAGGCGCGCTGTTATAACGGTGGCGACGGACGCACAAAGATGAAGCCGCTGCGCTATCAGAGTCTGGACTACAAGGCATATGCGGTGTTGCTCCTGTATCTTTTGCTGCTCCTGGCACTCCGGGTGGTGTTATGAAGCGCGTGATGTTGCGTGTCGCATATGACGGCACGGATTACTGTGGCTGGCAATTCCAGCCGGGCGCTCCCACAGTCGAGGGCGTGCTAAATGAGAAATTGTCGGATCTATTGGGAGAACCGATCACGGTGACAGGAGCGAGCCGCACGGACTCCGGCGTACATTCACTTGGAAACGTGGCGGTGTTTGATACAGATACGAGGATTCCGGCAGAAAAGATCAGCTATGCGCTGAATCAGAGGCTCCCGGATGATA
>JBJEML010000044.1:0-15482 GCA_051879675.1 Lachnospiraceae bacterium
AAGGCAAAGTTTGAGGATGGTATCCTGAAGCTGTCTGTACCGAAGAAGGATGCAAAGCCGAAGGTAGAGGAAAACAGATATATTACCATCGAGGGCTAAACGGGCGCCCTTGGGGTTATTGTTCAATCGGAGCTGAAGGATCAGTTCCGGGAATAAGAAATGACAAGGCGGGGGTGCCCAGACGGGTGCTCCCGCCCGTTTTTGTATGATGAAATGCCGATGCGCTTCGGGCGAGCGGGCAGTTCATTGAAAACAGGAGGTGGAGCGTATGGCAAAGCGGGATTATTATGAATGTCTTGGCGTGACAAAGGGTGCAGATGAAAAGGAGATCAAGAGCGCATACCGCAAGCTGGCAAAAAAATACCATCCGGATACAAACCCCGGCGACAAACAGGCAGAGCAGCGGTTTAAGGAGGTCACAGAAGCCTATAATGTCCTGAGTGATAAAGAAAAAAGAAAGCTGTATGACCGGTTCGGCATGGCGGCTTTCGACGGAAGTATGGGCGATCCGTCTGCTGCTGATCCGTTCGGAGAAACCGGAGGTGGGGGAAACTACAGCAGTGGCTTTGGAAATGGCGGACCGTATAGAGAATACCATTACAGTACCGGAAATATGGATGATATTTTCGGGGATATTTTCGGTGATATGTTCCACGGCGCTGGATTCCGCGGCGGGTTCTCCGGCGGAACAGACGGTTCCTTCGGTGGATTTGACGGTTCGTTTGGTGGCGCGTTTGGCGGCGAGACACAGTATGATTATGCAGAGGGAAAAAATGTGCACGCAGATGTGACGATCGACTTTGAGGAGGCGGCATTTGGCTGCGATAAATATCTGCATCTGGAAGGAGAAAAAAAGGAGTCATTGCAGGTGCACATTCCTGCGGGGATCGACGAGGGACAAAGCGTGCGCTTAAAGGGGAAGGGAGCGCGTGACCGTTACGGGAAGCAGGCGGGCGATCTGCTGCTCAAGGTACACGTTCGTCCGCACCCGGAATATACGCGGAAGGGAAACGATGTCTATATCACACAGGCGATACCATATACGACAGCAGTCCTTGGAGGCAAGGCATGCTTTAAGACACTGCACGGAATGGTAGAGTGCAGCGTTCCTGCCGGTACACAGTCGGGCAGTAAGATCCGTCTGAAAAATAAAGGTATTGTTTCCATGAAAGATCCCACAAAGCATGGGGATGAGTATGTAGTGGTACAGATCGCTGTGCCAAAAAATCTGACACCGGAGCAACGACGGGCGGTGGAACAGCTTGCGAAGACCGAGGGGAGAAGCGCATAAAGAAAAGTGACAAAATAGATAAAAGTCTGACGGAAAAATGTCTGACAATTATTGACTGATGTGGAAATTTGTGCTAAAATGATGCCGTATGACGGAAACGATTTCGGAGTCAGTGGAGTAAAGTTTTTCCGTAACGGAAAGGTGGCATCTGAATGGGTGAAGTGTTATATCATGGGAAAAAATATTATGAACCGGATCGAAGAGCACAGCAGGCGCTCGTCTCAGCAGGTATATATAGTTTTCGATATTATCCGAAGGACCGGCTGGTCGTTGCGACAGATCTGACTGTGGAGAATTTCGGTTGCAAGAAGTTTTATGATCCGATGCCGGAGAGTATGGTCGATCAGCTGATCATGCCGGAGGATCGCACACTATTTGAGAACCTTTTTGAGAAGATTGATCAGGGTGAGCGGCGTGTTTCCACGACTGTGCGTAACAGAATGGATCGGTCGCTGATGTGTCTGACGATCACGATCACGGACTGGGATGAAGATGGAAAACCCGAGAGTGCCATCGGTATTATTGAGAACCCGGATGAGGAGACGATCTCTGCGGAGCTGGTCCGTGCGCTCAGCGATGACTATCATTCCATCTATTACATAGATTTTGATAAAAATGAGGTTGTTCCGTATCGGCTGAGTGAGGAGATAGAGCGCGAGTACGGCGCATTTTTCCGTTCAAAGCCGGAGTATGGAGCGGCGATGTCAGGATATATTTCGCGGACTGTGATGCCGGAAGACCGAGAGGAAATGATGCGGGTCTGTTCGGTAAAGAATTTGCGGCAGCATTTTACGGAGGGCAAGGTGTATGTGCATGACTTCCGTGCGGTCAGGAACGGCAAGGTGTCTTATTGCCGCATGAAGGCGGTCAATCTTTCTCTGGATCATGTATTGCACAAAGCTATTTTCGGTTTCTCGGATATCAGCAAGGAGAAAAACAGAGAGCTGGAGCGCTATGCTTACATTGACTCGGTGACCGGTGGCGATAACTATGTCCGATTCAAGAAAAAGCTGAAAGAGAAAACAGAAAAAGGGTTTATTGTGTCTATGGACATTCACTCGTTCAAGGTTGTAAATTCCATCTGCGGTACGACAAAGGGTGACGAGATCCTGAGGGAAATCTGGCACTGTATCGAGCAGAATATCGGTGAACACGATCTGGCAGCACATATCAATGCAGATCATTATATCATTTTTTATGAGGGTGAAGAAAAGGCCAGAGTATCCGAACGGCTCGAGATGCTCACGCTTCAGCTCGGGAAACGCTCGGTCGAGTTGAATGTGCCACAGCAGTTGCCGTACTTCGGAGTTTCTGCATGGGAACCTGAGGATAAAATTGAGCAGATCTACAATGAGGCAAACATTGCCAGACACGAGATCAAGACGCGTAAGGATATCAATCATGCATTTTTCAGCCAGGCAGATGCCTCTCGGATTCTGCAGGAAAAGCAGATGGAGGATGCTTTCGAGGCGTCCATTCGCAATAAACGGTTTGAGGTATGGTATCAGCCGAAATACAATCCGGATTCCGAACAGCTTGTCGGTGCAGAGGCGCTGGTGCGTTGGCGGAACACGGATGGGACGCTTGTTTCTCCGGGTGTATTTATCCCGCTGTTCGAGCGCAACGGAATGATCCGCTATCTTGATGAATATGTATTCCGCACGGTCTGTACACAACAAAAACAGTGGATGGAAGAGAAACGCACAATGATACCGGTTTCCGTAAATCTGTCGCGCGCGAGCCTCTATTTTCAGAATGTGGTGGAGCGCTACCAGAAGATTGCCGAGGAGGTCGGTGTTGATCCTGCCTGTGTTCCGATCGAGATTACCGAGACGGCGGCACTTGATGATAATGCGATCAGACAACTGGCAGACCGTTTTTATCAGGCGGGCTTCCCACTCCACATCGATGATTTCGGATCAGGCTATTCCTCGTTTGCAACATTAAACATTATGCATTTTGATACATTAAAGCTCGACAAGAGTCTGATCGATTACATCGGCAATTACGGCGGGGACAGGCTGCTGGAGCACACGATCGCGCTTGCGAAGGAGCTTGGCATGCATGTGACTGCCGAAGGTGTGGAAAACGAGTCACAGGTTGCATTTTTGCAGAAATTAAATTGCGACAGTATTCAGGGCTTCTATTATTCCAAACCGCTGCCGCTGGAGGAATTTTCAAAAAAGATTGCTCAATAAAACGATATAATATGAAGAACTGGCTGTATAGTTCGGAGCAGATCCGACTGTACAGCCTTTTTTATATAAAAGGGATTTAAAGGAAAACATTGATGTGATATAATACTTGCGATTCTGTTTTTTGACAAGGAGAAAACCATGAGAAAAGAATACGTGATGGGCAATGGTGCGATCGCGCTGGGTGCGCTGGCAGCAGGAGTCAACCTGGTCGCCGGTTATCCGGGCACGCCCTCGTCCGAGATTATCGAAAATATCGCAAAATACAAAAACGGTGAGGTACATATCGAGTGGTCGGTGAATGAAAAGGCAGCCATGGAGGTGGCTGCCAGCGCGGCATATTGCGGTGCGCGCACGCTGGTGACAATGAAGCAGATGGGTTTGAATGTAGCAGCGGATGCGCTTATGTCACTTGCCTATGTGGGTGTCAAGGGTGGCATGGTCGTTGTTTCTGCAGACGATCCCGGCCCGATTTCTTCACAGACAGAGCAGGATACGCGTATGTTCGCAGAATTTGCGCGGATTCCGGTGTTTGATCCGACATCTCCGGAGGAGGCATATGAGATGATTCAGGATGCCTTCGATTATTCCGAAAAATATCAGACTCCGGTGCTGTTTCGTCCTACGACGAGAGTCTGTCATGCCTATGCATCCATCGAGACGCCGGAGCAGACGACTCCGAAGGAGTATGAGGGTTTTGTAAAGGATTCGGGAAAGTGGGTGATCTTTCCCAGACTCTCGTTCCAGAATCATGCGAAGATGGAGCAGCGCAATCCGAAGATCGGTGCGGATTTTTCAGGCTATCGCTATAATGAGATGAGCGGAAGCGGCAAAAAATGTGTGTTTGCTTCCGGTGTGAGCTATGCTTACGCAAAGGAATATTTAAAGAATCATCCGGATGTGCGGTTTGTGAAGCTTGCGACTGCATTTCCGTTTCCGGAGGATTTTGTGCTGCGCGCGTTAGACGGTGTAGAGGAGGTGCTCTGTTTTGAGGAACTGAGTCCGTATATTGAGTCCGCGTTGTTAAAATGTATCGGAGCGCATGGCTTGAACGTGAAAGTATATGGCAAGTTGACCGGGCATGTTCCGGTCAGCGGGGAAAATTCTGCGGAGTCGGCAGCCCGGATCATAGGCGCGTTTCTGGGCGTGGAGCAGGTACGGACCGGCATTGACGTGTCAGACCGCCCGGAACTTCCGGTGAGACCTCCGGTACTGTGCGCAGGCTGTCCGCACCGCGCGAGTTTCTATGCGGTAAAGCGTGCAATGGAAGGAAAAAAGAGCTATTTCTGCGGCGATATCGGTTGTTATACACTTGGTAATGCGATGCCGCTGGATATGGTGGATACGTGCCTCTGCATGGGAGCCGGTATCACAATGGCACAGGGCTTGCACTGGATGGACAAGGATGCGACCTGCTTTGCCTTTGTCGGTGATTCCACATTTTTTGCGTCAGGCATGACCGGCGTGGTGAATGCACTGTACAATGAAGCAAACATGGTTCTGTGCGTGCTGGACAATTCGACGACTGCGATGACCGGTCATCAGCCCCATCCCGGCACCGGGCGCAATATGATGGGAAATGTGGTGGATAAGGTCAGCATTGAAAAGATCTTAGAAGGCATGGGTGTGACAAAGATCCTGACAGTCAATCCGCTGGATCTGAATGTGGCGGTGGCGGCAGTGCGCAAATGTGCGGAACTGCCCGGCGTGAAGGCGATTATTTTCAAATCTCCTTGCGTGGCTATCACAAAGCCGGCAGGAAAGGTGGAAATCTCCGAAAACTGTATTGGGTGCAAGAAGTGCATTCGTGAGATTGGTTGCCCGGCGCTCATTATCAAAGATGGTAAGGTAGCTGTGGATGAGAGTCTTTGCACCGGTTGCGGTCTGTGCACGCAGATCTGCCCGGTTGGTGCGATAGGAGGTGCAGACCATGAATAAAGATATTTTACTGTGTGGTGTCGGCGGACAAGGAACGGTGCTTGCCTCCAAGCTGATCGCGGCGGCAGCCATGCGCGAGGGTCACACGGTGCACTCTGCGGAGACGATCGGTATGGCACAGCGCGGAGGTTCGGTCACGAGCCACATCCGTATCGGCGAGGATATCGGTTCACCGCTCATTCCGTTTGGCGCGGCAGATATGATACTGGCATTTGAACCCGCGGAGGCAGTGCGAAATCTGCATTATCTGAAGCCGGACGGGATCGTCATCGTGAACCGGACACCGGTGCGGCCGACGACGGAGTCCTTAAACGAGACCGGATACGACGGCGTGAAGGAACTGGAATATCTGAAAACAAAATGTAACTGTGTGGTCATTGACGGAGAAGCGCTGTGTGCAACCTTTGGCTCCGCGCGTTATCTCAACATGATCGAGCTTGGCGCGGTCAGTGCGACCGGCGTGCTAGGCATTTCTGAAGAATCATTACTGGCGGAGATCGAGGCGCAGGTCAAACCACAGTTTGTGGAAACGAATAAAAAAGCATTTGCAGCAGGCAGAGAGGCAGGACAGACAAATGAAGCTAAATGAAAAACAGCTGGCACAGGTAGATGCGCAGGTTAAGAGGCTGGTCAAAACGGACAGCTTTTACGGGAAAAAGTATCGGGAACTGGGCATTACGGAGATCAAATCGCAGGAGGATTTTGAGAAGATCCCGTTTTCCGGAAAAGCGGATCTTCGCGATGCATATCCGTTGGGGATTCAGGCAGTACCGGATGAGGAGGTTGTACGCATCCATTCCTCATCGGGAACGACCGGAAAACCGGTCATTATTCCCTACACGGCAAAGGACGTGGATGACTGGGCAGTAATGTTTGCGCGCTGTTATGAGATCGCAGGCATCACGAACAAAGACCGTATCCAGATCACACCGGGTTACGGATTGTGGACGGCGGGCATCGGTTTTCAGGCGGGCTGCGAAAAGCTCGGAGCGATGGCAGTTCCCATGGGCCCGGGCAACACGGATAAGCAGATCCAGATGATGATCGACCTGAAATCGACGGTCATCACGGCGACTTCGTCTTACGCACTGGTGCTGGCGGAGGAGATTGAAAAGCGCGGGCTGAAAGATCAGATCTGCCTGAAAAAGGGCGTGATCGGTTCCGAGCGCTGGAGCGAGAAAAAGCGTCAGGCGATCCGCGAGGGACTCGGTATCGAGCTGTACGATATTTACGGATTGACCGAAATCTATGGGCCGGGCATCGGCATCAACTGTGAGCATGAGGAAGGCATCCACTACTGGGATGACTATATTTATATCGAGATCATCGATCCGAAGACCGGCGAACCCGTACCGGATGGCGAGCCGGGGGAGATTGTGATCACTACGCTCGTCAAGGAGGGTGCACCGCTCTTACGCTTCCGTACGCATGATATGTCGCGGATCATTCCTGAGCCGTGCAGCTGCGGGCGAAGCTATCCGCGCATCGACATTATTCAGGGCAGAAGCGACGACATGTTCAAGGTACACGGTGTAAACATGTTTCCCGGTCAGGTGGAGGAGATCTTACAGCAGGTGGACGGCGTGCTCAGCGAGTACACGATCAACATTGCGCATGATGAGGATCACAACCGCGACATCATGATCGTCACGGTGGAGGCCGAGGGGCGTGTGGATTTCGAGCAGGCCGGTGCAAAGATCCGTGAGTTGTTCAAATCACGCATCGGAGTCACCCCGAAGATCACGGTCGTGCCTTTCGGAACGCTGCCGCGCAGCGAGAAAAAGACGAAGCGCGTCATCGATCACCGCGAGATGTAAGGAAGAAAAAACTTAAATATATCAAAAAGAAAAGAGGATTAAAACATGGGTGGATTTTTTGGAGTAGCCTCACACGAGGACTGTGTATTTGATTTGTTTTTCGGGATTGACTATCACTCCCATCTCGGCACACGCCGCGGCGGAATGACCGTGTACGGCGAGAAGGGCTTTAACCGTGCCATCCACAATATCGAGAACGCACCGTTCCGTACCAAGTTTGACAAGGACGTGCAGGAGATGGAAGGAAAGTACGGCATAGGATGTATCTCCGATTACGAACCGCAGCCGCTCATTATCCGCTCACATCACGGTACTTATGCGATCACGACGGTCGGAAAGATCAACAACATGGATGAGCTGATCCAGATGCTGTTCGATCAGGGACATGCACATTTTCAGGAGATGAGCACCGGTGAAGTAAACGCGACCGAGCTGGTGGCAGCATTGATCAACACGAAGGCAAATCTGATTGAGGGCATCCGGTTTGTACAGGATGTGGTGGAAGGCTCCATGTCAATTCTGCTGCTCAATCAGGCAGGAATATATGCGGCACGAGATAAGTATGGAAGAACTCCGCTTGTCATCGGCAGAAAACAGGAGGGATTCTGCGCATCCTTTGAGAATTATGCGTACAAAAATCTGGGTTACCATGACTATAAAGAGCTTGGCCCCGGCGAGATCGTTGTGATCACGGAGAAAAACTGTATCACGCTGTCCGATCCGAATAAAGAGATGAAGATCTGTACATTTTTGTGGGTGTATTACGGCTATCCAGCCAGCTCCTATGAGGGGATCAGTGTCGAGCAGATGCGTTACAACTGCGGAGCGAAGATGGCACAGCGCGACACCGTGAAGCCGGATATCGTTGCAGGTGTACCGGATTCCGGAACCGCCCATGCAGTCGGCTATGCAAATGAATCCGGTATTCCGTTCTCAAGACCGTTTATCAAATATACGCCGACGTGGCCCCGCTCCTTTATGCCGACGATGCAGAGTAAGCGTAATCTGATCGCCAAGATGAAGATGCTGGCAGTGAACGATCTGATCGAGGGAAAGAGCATCCTGCTCATCGATGACTCCATCGTGCGCGGCACACAGCTGCGCGAGACAACAGAGTATCTGTATGAGAGTGGTGCGAAAGAGGTGCACATCCGTCCCGCATGTCCGCCGTTACTGTACGGCTGCAAATATCTGAATTTTTCACGTTCAAACTCAGAGATGGATCTGATCGCCAGACGGGTGATCGAGCGTCTGGAAAATGGAAATGTGACGGATGAGATCCTACAGGAGTACGCAGATCCTGAGTCTGAAAAGTACGAGCGTATGGTAGATGAGATCTGTAAGGAACTGAATTTTACCACGCTTCGTTTCAACCGGCTGGATGATATGCTGGATGCGACCGGTGTGGAACACTGTAAGTTGTGTACCTATTGTTGGGATGGCAGGGAGTAGAGAAAAATGAAAAATGGCAATGCGCGCAGGAACAGCCATTGCACGAAGAATTTGGTGAGAAAACATGCCGGATATGATAGAGATCACAGATTTTAACATCCCTGAACTGGATATATACGCAAGACTGTCAGAGGTACAGCTGCGCAGGTATTGCGAGCCAAAGCCCGGAATCTTTCTGGCAGAGACGGCGACGGTCATCGCCCGTGCACTGGAGGCAGGGTATGAGCCGGTTTCGTTTCTGGCAGATAAACAAAAACTTCGTGACCTGGAGTCGTTTGCACCGTGGACGGAGCAGGTGCCTGTGTATGTGGCAGATCATGATCTGCTGAAAAAACTGACCGGATATGAACTGACGCGCGGGCTGCTCTGTGCGATGCAGAGAAAAGAATTGTCCGCGCCGGACGGACTCCTCGCGAACGCACACCGTGTGGCTGTGCTGGAAAACGTGATGAATCCGACAAATGTCGGCGCGATCTTTCGCTCGGCGGCAGCACTGAACATGGACGGCGTACTGTTGACAGCCGGCTGTGCCGATCCGCTTTATCGGCGTGCGATCCGGGTGAGCATGGGTACGGTGTTTCAGATTCCTTGGACATATCTGGACGGGACTGCGGAGGAGGGTGCGCTGCCCGGTATCCGCAGACTGCGTGAGAACGGCTTTTTGACTGTCTCCATGGCGCTGCGGGAGGATTCGGTGAGTATCTGTGATCCGATTTTCCGCGCGGCGGAAAAACTGGCAGTGATTCTCGGAACGGAAGGAGAAGGTCTTTCGGATGAGACGATCGCGGTCAGCGATCACACGGTGCGCATCCCGATGGCGCACGGCGTGGATTCGCTGAATGTGGCAGCGGCGAGTGCCGTAGCGTTCTGGGAACTGGGGAAGCGCCCGGATCGCGAGTGACAGACCAAAAGCAGACTGTCGGGTCAGAGAAAACAGGGTTTCATAATAAAAAGGAGAACGATTATGCCAGTATTTGATTTTACAAATGTGCCGGAGGACAAAAAGCAGGCGGAGTGCACCTATGAGACATTCCGATCCAACGAAAAAATGCCGACGGCAGACAAACCCATTCTTCTGCTGGAAAATAAAAAACGCCCATGGAAGCACCATTCCTGCGGCGTATTTACGAATCCAAGCAAGCGTACCGCCTTTGAATTTCAGGAGGAGGACGGCACAATCAGTGCGGATATTCTGCGGATCGATGCACGCTTTGTCGGCCTTTTGAAATGGCTGGGCGAAAATCATATTAACGTGCGCCTTTCCGGTGAGAACCGGGAGGACGGTTATGCGGTCTACAAGATCCGTGAGATTGCGTTCGGTGGTGGGACTAAACTGTCCGCGGAGGACGGATTTTTACAGTTTATGATCGATCGTCTGCTCGCCAGCAGCGCGCCGGAGGCAGAGGTGGATGAGGATGAGGATGAGGAAGAGGTAGGCGATTCCATGAAGCTTACCAGTCTGCAGAGCATCACGGATTTCATGAATTGCGCAGGCAGAACACTGCCTGATAATATCAGACTCTGGGCGCGTCGTAATCTTGCAGTCGCGCGATCCCATGAGGTGTCTCCGGAAGAACGCCGCCATGCACAGCGGGCACTCTCCATCATGATGAATGTACAGTGGAAGAGCAACTATTTTGAGGCGATCGATCCGCAGGAGGCGCGTCGGATCCTGGATGAAGAACTGTACGGTATGGAGCGTGTGAAACAGCGCATCATCGAGACGATCATCCAGATCAACCGTACACACACGCTTCCGGCATACGGACTGCTGTTAGTCGGACCTGCCGGGACCGGAAAGTCACAGATCGCCTATGCGGTCGCGCGTATTTTAAAGCTGCCGTGGACGACACTGGATATGAGTTCCATTAACGACCCGGAGCAGCTGACCGGAAGCTCGCGCATTTACGCAAATGCCAAGCCCGGCATTATCATGGACGCATTTTCGATGGCGGGTGAATCAAATCTTGTATTTATCATCAATGAGCTGGATAAGGCAGCAGCCGGAAAAGGAAACGGAAATCCGGCGGATGTGCTGTTGACGCTGCTTGACAATCTGGGATTTACGGATAATTACATTGAGTGTATGATCCCCACTGTGGGCGTGTATCCGATCGCGACGGCAAACGAAAAATCGCAGATCAGCGCGCCGCTCATGTCGCGGTTTGCGGTCATTGATATTCCGGATTATACGCCGGAGGAAAAGAAGATCATCTTTTCGCGTTTTGCTTTGCCGAAGGTATTGCGCCGCATGAGTATCCGGGAGGATGAGTGTATCATGACGGACGAGGCGCTGGAGGCGGTCATCGCACGTTACGCGGACACAAGCGGTATCCGCGATCTGGAGCAGGCAGCAGAGCATATTGCGGCGAACGCATTATACCGGATCGAAGTTGAGCATGTGCCGTGCGTGACATTTGACGCACAGATGGTGCGGGAATTGCTAGACTGATATCAGGGAAAATAAGAAGGGAGCTGCTTGACTGGCAGCTCCCCGTGTGCTTAAATAAAGCGGTAAATGATAATTGCGAGGATGATCCCCAGTATCGTTGCGATACTGAAATGGATCGTAAACCCGAAGGTCAGGGTCAGTACTGCCATGTCTAAGACGATGGGGCTGGTCAGACCAAAGGTCTTTCCATAGTTAAGCCATGAGAGGGAGCTGTTTGCGGCGAGATTGCCGATAAAGCTGCCGAGCACGGCTCCGATCAATACAAGCATGATGAGCACCCAGGTGCTCTTATTTCCGATACCTTTACTCATAAGAAATACTCCTTTATATGTGTTCGAAATTCGGCAAAAGCCTTTATCGATAGTTTAGCATACATGTAGTATTTTTACAATGAGCAGTCGGAGAGAGCTTTTTTCCCGACATCACTCTTGCAAAATGAAATACAATAGAAGGGGAACACGATAAAATGAAACAAAATTTTACAAAAGGTCTGCGTGACGGTATCCCGATCTGTCTGGGATATCTGTCTGTGTCCTTTACGTTCGGTCTGCTCGGCGTAGGTATGGGACTGACCTGGTGGCAGGCGACGTTGATCTCGCTCACAAATGTAACGTCTGCCGGTCAATTTGCCGGTCTGACCCTCATGATGGAGGGCGGAGCGCTTGTTGAGATGGTGATCGCACAGTTTTTCATCAATCTGAGATATCTGCTCATGTCCATCTCACTGACACAGAAGGTAGATGAACATTTTAAGGGAATCGCCCGCTGGATACTTGCGATGGGCGTGACGGATGAGATCTTCGCCGTTGCGATGTCACAGGAAAAGCCGGTCAGCAGGCGCTATTTTACAGGACTGTTTCTGACACCGTACCTCGGATGGGGAGTCGGGACACTGGCGGGTGCGCTGCTGGGAGAGATCGTGCCGGCAGGCGTGGCGGAAATATTCGGTATTGCCATTTATGGCATGTTTCTGGCGATTATTATCCCGAAGGCAAGGGACAGCAGGCCTGTCTTGGAGGTTGTGCTGATCGCGGCGATCATGAGCTGTGTGATCTATTATGTGCCGTTCATCCATCTGTCAAGCGGTCTGTCGATCACCCTCTGTGCAGTTGTGGCAGCAGCTTACGGCGCATGGAGACACCCGTTGCCCGCTGAGCCGGAGGAAGATGGCGTGCGGACGGAGCCTGTCGCAGACAATGGCATGCAGGAATCAGCAATCACAGAGGAGGTGCATCATGCTTAGTCTATCAGCGTATTTCAAATATCTGGCAGTGATGGCACTCGTGACCTATCTGTTGCGCGCACTGCCCTTTGTGCTTGTCAAAAAGAAAATAACAAACGTATATATCCGCTCCTTTCTGGAGTACATACCCTACGGCGTACTCGCCGCAATGACCTTCCCGGCGGTGTTTACCTCAGCGGGAGCCTTGGCTCCGTCACTGGCGGGCATGACAGTGGCACTGATCCTCGCATACCGCCGTAAGGGGCTTCTGACCGTAGCGATCGGAGCTGTAGCGCTCGCTGCACTTGTAACTCTTGTATTATAGATTATATGTAGTAGGACAGGAGGACAACATGACACTCAACCAACTGAAATACGTCGTTACAGTGGCAGGCGAAAATTCCCTGAATGACGCGGCAAAAAAATTGTTTATCTCTCAGCCCAGTCTGTCCAATGCGGTCAGTGCGCTGGAGAAGGAGCTCGGTTTTTCGCTTTTCAATCGTACGAAAAACGGAATTACGCTCACTGCCGAGGGGGAGGAATTTATCGGCTATGCCAGACAAGTGTTAGAGCAGTATGAGCTTTTGGATGCCCGCTTTATCAACCGAAGGGAGACAAAGAAAAAATTCAGTGTATCCATGCAGCACTACACGTTTGCGGTCAATGCATTTATGGAAGTGATGCGTCAATACGGAATGGACAGCTACGAGTTTGAGATCTATGAGGACAAGACCTATGAGGTGATTGAAAACGTAAAAAACCGCCGTTCGGAGCTTGGCATCCTGTATCTGAATGAGTTCAATGAAAAGGTATTAAAAAAGCTGTTTTCGGAAAATGGGCTTGTATTTAACCCGCTGTTTGACTGCGGTCTGTACGTGTATCTGTGGAAACACCATCCGTTGGCAGACCGGACGGTCATTGATCTGGAAGACCTGCAGGAATACCCCTGCCTGTCATTTGCACAGGGCGAGCACAACTCGTTTTACTTTGCGGAGGAGGTCCTGAGTACCTACCAGTACAAGAAGATCATCAAGGCGAGTGACCGGGCGACACTGCTCAATCTGATGGTGGGTATGAACGGTTTTACGATCTGTTCAGGTATCATATGCGAGGAACTGAACGGTTCTGAGTATGTGGCGGTCAAATTGAATTCCGATGAAAAAATGACGATCGGCTATATCTGTGCGAAAGATACGCGTATCAGTGAGATTGGCCAATGCTATCTGACGGAGATTCAAAAATATAAAGAAAAAGCAATGCTGTGATATGGTCAGAAACAAATTTTATTCAAGTGACGTGATGACGCGATAATGGGAAAAAGCCCCAGAAATAGGCGGTTGACAGTTATTTTTGCGTCCGCTATAATGATAAGGATTGTAGTGTTCGGAGTGCAGCTCTGAAGCGTTACAAAATATTTACAAAAGGGGATTAGATAAATGTCTAACGAGAACCAAAAAGAGTTTAAGCCGTACATTCCCGCGGACAAAGTGTTACCTGAGTTGACGGTAGTATCCATCATTCTCGGTATCTTACTTGCCGTATTGTTCGGTGGCGCAAATGCGTATTTAGGACTGCGTGTTGGCATGACCGTATCCGCATCTATTCCTGCAGCAGTTATCTCTATGGGTGTGATCCGCGTGATCTTACGTCGAGATTCTATCTTAGAGAACAACATGGTGCAGACTATCGGTTCCGCAGGTGAATCTGTGGCAGCCGGAGCAATCTTCACATTACCCGCAATTTTCATGTGGGCAGCTGAGGGTGGCGTAGAAAATCCGTCACTGGCTGAGATCGCACTCATCACATTAGTTGGTGGTGTACTCGGTGTTTTATTTATGATTCCTTTGAGAAGTGCTCTGATCGTTAAAGAGCATGGAACATTGCCTTATCCTGAAGGAACTGCATGTGCAGAGGTATTACTTGCCGGTGAGGCCGGTGGTGCAAAGGCAAGTACTGTATTTGCAGGACTTGGCATCGCAGCTCTTTACAAATTTATTGCAGACGGTCTGAAGGCATTTCCCAGCGAGGTTGACTTCACGATCAAGAAGTATAACGGTTCCGGTATCGGAATGGATGTGCTTCCTGCATTGCTTGGTGTCGGCTACATCTGCGGACCGAAGATTTCTTCTTACCTGTTGGCAGGTGGTACCGTGGCATGGTTCGTGATCATGCCGTTGATCGCGCTTTTCGGCGGAGACGCAGTGATGTATCCTGCAACTGCTCCTATTTCCGAGCTTGGAACATGGGGTATCTGGAGTAATTATATCCGTTACGTCGGCGCCGGTGCAGTAGCATGCGGTGGTATCTTAAGCCTGATCAAGTCTTTGCCGATGATCATCACCACTTTCCGTGATGCGATGAAGGGCTTAAAGGGCGGCAAGAGCAATGATAACAGCCGTACCGCTCAGGATCTGAGCATGAATCTCGTACTGATCGGAATCGGTGTGGTAGCGATCGCTATGTGGCTGATCCCGATCATTCCGGTGAACTTCATCGGCGCGATCATCATCATTGTATGTGGATTCTTCTTCGCAACCGTATCTTCCCGTATGGTAGGTATTGTCGGAAGTTCCAACAACCCGGTATCCGGTATGGCGATCGCAACTTTGCTGATCTCTACCATTCTCTTAAAGGCAAGCGGAATGATCGGATATCCCGGTATGGTATCTGCAATTGCGATCGGTACCGTGATCTGTATCATCGCAGCTGTTGCAGGTGATACTTCACAGGATTTAAAGACCGGTTATATTGTAGGTGCAACACCGAAGAAGCAGCAGGTCGGTGAGTTGATCGGTGTCATTGCATCCGCAATTGCGATCGGCGGTATCCTGTATCTGTTAAACAGCGCATGGGGCTATGGTTCTGCAGAGCTTCCTGCGCCTCAGGCTACTCTGATGAAGATGGTAGTTGAGGGCGTTATGGGTGGCAACCTGCCCTGGAACCTTGTATTTGCCGGCGTTGGTATTGCAATCGTAGTTGAGATCCTTGGAATTCCGGTACTTCCTTTTGCAGTAGGTCTGTACCTGCCGATCCATCTGAGTACTCCGATGATGGTTGGTGGTCTGATCCGCTGGTTCTTCGAGCGAAAGAAAGAGAACAAGGAAGGCATCGACCG
>JBJEML010000045.1:0-15309 GCA_051879675.1 Lachnospiraceae bacterium
CGCGCATCGTGCCCTCTTCAAAGGTAGTCTCGCTGATCAGACGCAGGATCTCCTCCTGATTGACATCGTCGTCCTGCTCACTGGCCAGATGAATGAGCTGAAACAGCAGATAATTGATGTTCAGGTTCATCGTCTCTCCGGTCACACCGATGCTCTGCATCTCATCATAAAACGCATCTACCTTTTGTCGGATCAGAATATGGTCGTTCTGCTCGATCGCCCCGATCAGATCATCTATGCTCTTTTTGCAGAGAAGAATCCCCCCATCTGTAACCTGTGCTTCCTCCTCATAGTAATAGATCTCCTTTTTCATTCGAAACGCCTGAATCGAACGCAGCATATAGGAGGTCCCGTAGGACTTGGGAATCGCACTGACATCCGTCACCGCCTTTCCAACCAGCATGATAACGGGAAGCTGCGTGACCTCCTTCAGATACTTTAAAAAAGCTTCCAGGAATTCTCTTTCCGATAGCTGACGCTGCTTAGCCATATAATCACAGTACAAAAAACCGATATCATAGATCTTTTCTTGTCCTGCGACATCAAGAATACAATGATTCGCGTTTTCCTTCAGAAAATCCTGACAGGCATCATACAGCTTTCTCAGATAATTGCGCTTTTCCTCGTCGGAAAAATCCTCTGTCGCCGTCTCTATGTCTAGCTGCACCTCGATATATCGCATTTCATCCGAAAACTCCATGTGCCTTTTCAAATATTCCAGAATTGCCTGATCATGCTTGCCAAGAAGGAGTGCGATCAGATTCCGGTCCAGATATGCCTTTTCGTTCTTCCTTCCCTCCTCCGTCTCCTTGTCAAGCGTTTTCTTCATTGCCGATACCTTGCGTAACAGCGAGAGCAGAACGTCCTTCTCCACCGGCTTTAAAATATAATCGGTACAATCATATCGCATTGCCTCCTGTGCATAGGAAAACTCCGCATAGCCACTGAGGATCACAAACCAGGTATCCATTGCATGCACCTGCCGGATCTGCCGCAGCAGCTCCAGACCTGTCATGACCGGCATGTTGATATCGGCGATCACAAGATCGATCTGTTCCTGTAAAAGAATCTGTAACGCCTCCTCACCGTTGGATGCAGTCTTCGGGATCTCATAGCCCTCCTTTTCCCAATCGACGAGCACCTGCAGTCCCTGAAGAATAAACGGTTCATCATCCACTAACAGTACTTTGAGCATCTTTCTCCTCCTTCGTCACGTATCGCATCGGAATTCGAATCTGAATCAGTGTTCCGACGCCTTCTTCCGAATCCACATCAAACTGCGCCTCATCCTTTGACACCATTTTCAGACGCAGACACGCATTGACGATTCCCACGCGTCCTTTGCCCTTGAGCATCTCAATACTTGCACCCGTCATACGTTCTCGAAGCTTTTCGGTTTCTTCCTCATCCATACCGTTTCCCGTATCCTCGATCTCAAGGCACAGACAGTCCTTTTCCTCATAGATCCGTACAAAGATCCATCCGGCCGTAGACTTGCTCTCGATCCCGTGAACGCACGCGTTCTCAACGAATGTCACGATCGACAACTTCGGGATCACATACATTCTGCAGTTTTCATCAACATCCAGCTCAAAAGAAAGCTTGTCCCCGAACCGGTATTTCTGCAGTTCCAGATAGGTTTCCACAAAATCCATCTCTTTTTCAATCATCACCGAATCATCCTGCCATTCCACATACTGCCTCTGAAGCACGGCAAGACGTTCCACCATGTCAGCAGTTTCCAACTCATGCTTGATAATACTGTGCATACGGATGCTCTCAAGGGCATTGAACAGGAAATGGGGATTGATCTGGCTGTGAAGCGCCAGCAGTTCCGCATTCTGTCTGGCGACGAGCATTTCCTGCTCCTTGATCTTGTTTTTGTACATGATCTGGATCAGCGAATTCATGCGCTGTACCATTTTGTTATAATTACGCATCAGACCGCCGATCTCATCCGCACCCCGTACGTTCCGGATCTCCACCAGCTGATCGTCCTCCACACGGTCAAACACCTCCGTCAACTCCCGGATACGCTCAGAAAACGAGTGATTGATACAGTAAACCATAAAAAACGGCAGCAAAACATTCACAAGTACCAGAAGCAGGATCAGCGGATAATGTCTGAGCATATCCTGAACGATCCCTGTCTTCGGGTTCATCACATAGATCTCCAGTTCCTGTCCGTAGGTACTCATATGTTCTGAATACCCGATATCATCAAACTCTGTAAATATCTCAAATTCCTTTCCGACACTGCCGTCCTTTCCATTTGACAGGATGATCTTATCTCCCTTGCAGATATAAATATCCACATCATAATTCATATTCTCCAACCGACGCAGCGTGTTACTGTAATCGATATCGATCCGGAGCACATTTTCCGTCTCCCCATAGAAATCCAGTCGCTGCAAAAAGCATATTTTTCGCTTGGATTTGCTCACCGCTGTTTTGCTCTCATCAAGTCCCAGATACAGTCCGCGCATTAAATGATTCTCAGTCAGATATGTATACCATTCCTCCTGCCTTACAGCGCTCAGCTTCTGAAATTCCGATCCGCTGATGATCGTTTCATTATCCGCGTAAAACGTAAGCTGCATGTTATTCTGCCCCATTCCCACCTGAAGCAGTGTATCCTTAAAAAATTTCTGGTACTTCGTATAGTAATCAAGCGGTGATTCATATTTGTATTTCAAAAATTCATCAATATATTTACTTGTATAAATACTTTTCGCATACTTTGCAGCACTGTCGATCTCACTGGACAGATTATAGCGCACGGCACTAGCGATATTCTCCATCTCATGCTGCTGATTGACCTTTTCTGATTGAAACACAATACCGCCGATCACACTGTCCGTAATGATGAGCGGGACGATCACACAGAAAACATAAAGAATGATCAGCTTTCGTTTGATCGTAAAGTTATCCGTTTTTATCTCTATCCAACTTAGCAGCTTTTTCATGTGCATGCATTCCCCTTCTATATTCGCTTTACCTAAACGTAACTGTTAAGATACTGAACAGTTACGTTTATTTTAGCATAAAACAGCCGGGATTGGAATCTATACACACCCCTTTCCCGGCTAAAATGTCTATGATTTTATGAAAATTGCCCTGCCTCAGAATGGTTACAGGTTATCATAATGGAACCATGCGAAATCCGCATGATTACAGCTCTCGCTTCCGTTGGATGACGTGTACATCCCAATCGTACATCCGACAAAGCCGCCTGCTTCCTCTGTCGTGTACGGCAGGAGATCTATCTGATCCGCAAGCTTTATGCGCTTTCCCTTTTCCTTCACAAAAACCTGTGCGCACTGCTCTGTGGCGATAAGCTCCAGTTCCAGCAGACCGTCTGTCGCAACCGCCTGCCCTGCAAGGATCTGGTCTGCCTCTTTCACACAGGCTGTCACACGCACCTCACGCCCGGTTTCTCCCTTTACGATCTCGATACGCAGATGGTTCGCATGGTTCTGGAACAGTACGATACCTGCGGTCTCGTCCGCATTTTCCGGCACAAACTCCACGCCGCTGCTCACAGCAAACGCATATGATTTCTGACGAACTCCAAGGTAAGATGCATGCTCCATTTTACCGATTTTTTCTTTTCTGGTATACAAACGCAGGAAGCCCTCCCGCTCTTTCAGCGAATAAATCCCCTCATCTCGCTTCATGATCCCGAGGAAACGGTCATCAAGGGTTTCGTCATAAAACTCAAAATGATCCATTCCTCCGATCTCCCGGTCAAACCGGTACTCCGGCAACGGAATGTCGAGCGTATCCTCCAACTTTCCGACACCGGGACTGATCACCGGCCAGCCATCCTCCCAGATGACCCTTGCCAGAAATGTCTCGCGACCCATGCTGCCATGTTGTCTGCAAGGCCTGGTTGCCAGCATCACTACATACCAGTTGCCATTCACATCATCCACCAGATCTCCGTGACCGGCATAGATGATCGGATAATCTTTCCCAAGATTCCGATGTGAGAAAATGGGATTTCTGGGACATCCCTCAAACCACCGGAAGAGATTTTTGCTGCGGGCCACGGAAATGCTGTGCTCCGGCCCGGTGCCTCCCTCTGCATGCAGCAGATAATAGTATCCGTCTTTTTTATAAAGATGCGGTCCCTCCGGCCAAATGACATCCTTCACTGCGCCCTTCCAGATCGCCATGCTCTCTCCGATGAGCTTCATCCGCTCCAGATCCAGTTCCTGTACCCAGATCTCCCAGTCCCCATTGTATCTGACACCTTCCGGATTCGGTCTTGTCCCGACATAATAACAACGCCCGTCATCATCAAAAAACAGACTCGGATCGATACCCGGCGCATCATCGCCAAGGTAATACGGATCGGACCACGGGCCCTCGGGTTTTTCCGCCGTCACAATAAAATTGCCACCATAGCTGACATTTGTCGTGATCATATAATAGGTGCCCTCATGATAGCGGATCGTCGGTGCAAAAATACCGCGCGAGATCTCCTCGCCATCCAGTGGCAGTTGTTCCTCCCGGTCTAATATATTACCGATCTGCTCCCAGTGTGCCAGATCCCGACTGTGAAAGATCGGAACTCCCGGCGCATAGACAAAGCTGGAGGTTGTCAGATAAAAATCATCGCCCACTCTGCATATGGATGGATCCGGGTAGAATCCGTTTAAGATCGGGTTTTTTGCTGTTACCATAAACTACTCCTTTATTTAAATATCTTCTTAACTAAATTCTTGGATACCTGCCAGACCTCCAAAAACAGAACTGATAAACCGGGATAATGCATAACTCCAGACCCCGAAATCGTGTCCTCCTTCTATGAGTTCAAAAACGTGCCTGCTTCCGTTTTGTTCCAATACCTCGTGATAACGGACCGGTTCATCCCATACAACCGTATCCCCCCTGCCATGCACGATCATGACAAGGGTATCCTCTTCATGTTCTTTTGGCAGGCGCAATCCTTCTTCACCCAGCAGTCCTGCCTCTGTAACACCGTTATTTGTATAGGGCAGCAACCCATATGCAGGGCTGAATGCCCCGATAAAACCAAATTTGTCCGCACATGTCAACCCAATGTACAGCGATTCCCGTCCTCCCATAGACAGACCGGCGATTGCTGTATCATCACGTCCCTTTAAGATCCGGAAATGGGTTTCCATATAAGGCATCAGGCTCTCCGTGAGATCCTCCCGAAATGCATCAAATGCCCGGAAATGCTCAATGGTAAACAGATCTTCCGGCACCCGGTCGTCTTTTGCCGCACGGACATTCACAAGAACAATGATCATCTCCGGTGCCTTTTTCTCCCGTACCAGATCCGCGCAGATATCCTCCGGCTTTGCTGCTTTCCATTCATTCTGGTCACCGCCGATCCCGTGCAGCAGATAGAGCACCGGATAATATCTCTCCTCATCGTAACTATCCGGCAGGAGCACATTTGCATGTCGATAGGACCTTGTCACCTTGGAAAAATACCGAATTTCTTTATACAACATATCCAAATCCGAGGATCGTACACTTCTTATCCTCATCCCCCTCTGCGATCTCGATACGCACGGTGTGCTCCTTTGTCTCGGGCTCTGCAAAGATCAGTAGCGGGTTCGTATGCAGCCATCCGTTCACATACGGATCAGCCGTCCGCACCCATTTTCCATCCGCATATATCTCTGCCTTCGCAGCATCTACCTCGCCGGAATCCTTAAACACCAGAACAAGCGCCTTGCAGGTGATCTTCATCTCAAAGTAGGTTTTCTCTTTTGACACTGCTCCGTCATACATCCAGTTGTACGGAAACTCCGGGGTCATCTCCAGATCCAGATCCATCTCCACACTCTGGAGTACCGTATCCGTCTGTGTAAAGCCGCCGCAATCGATCACGGCTTTTTCGAAACCGTCCTTTTTATCCAGAAGCCGTACATCATCAAACGTACATCCGATCGCAGGTGCACCCTCAAACAGTTCCGGTCTGTAGTCGCTGTCAAAGGTTCCTTTTTCCTCCACTGTTTTCAGGATCTTACGGTACAGATTCGCAATGCAGTCCGCCATGATCGTATGTCCGAGGTTGCTCGGATGGAACATATCATAAAAGTACTGATTTTTCGTCAGTATCCGTTTCTTCTTGTCATAAAACTCCGGTACAACCGCATTTTTCACGCTCACCATCGGCAGATCATAGCGCAGTCCGACCGGAATGAGCCGATCCTGCAGATTGCCGTCATCCGCGAACACGGAAAACAGCAGGATCACAGCCGGATGATTCGGCAGATTTAATATCTTGCGCACAAGGCTCTCATAGCAGTCACCCTTCGTCTCGTCTCCCTCATCGTTGACGGCAAACTCTACAACGACGATATCCGGCTCCACATGACCGCGCAATACATCACGGTCAAACCGGATCATGCCCAGCTCTGAGGGTGTGCCACCGACACCCGCCTTTACAAAATGAACATTTTCTTTCCTTCCTACCATCTCCTGAAAACGCGTAAACGATTTATAAGCATAGCACTCCGTGTTGATCGGAGTAGCGCCTGCGCCCTGCGTGATCGATCCGCCAATGTAAGCAAGCGTCACATCCTCTCCCAAACGCGCACGACGGATCGCACGATAAATACGATAGGTATTTCCGGTCTGAATGAGCGATTTTTCGATCATCTTCTGATACGCAGCCGAACTCACATCTACATTCTGCTCCTCGGCTACCTCTGGTGCTGTATAACCGTCATTCAAATACAGGCGGACACTGGTCTTTGCCAGTTTCTCCGGTGTTTCCAGCAAGATCTTGATCTGGCCCGGCTCATGGTCATCCTCCTGCCAGTCTGCTTCCGAAAGATAGATTCGTTTTTCTGCACCGTCCCCGGGAAATACTGCCGTCAGGTTCGTTCCGCCTCCGTAAAGATCTTTTTTTCCATACATCTGGAATATGAATTCCACCTGTTCCTTCGGGTTCTCGGTCTCAACCGATACACCAATGCTGTGTACAAGCTTCCGGAAACCCTCGACTGTCTCCATCAGTTTTAACATCTCAGGATCCTCGATATTTCCGACGATCTGCGCGCTGTTGATCAGTCTTCCTGCGTCCTGATATAAATACTGGATACCTCTGCCGTCCTCCTGTCGGGAGCCAAAGATCTCCTTATCCCTCATAATATAAAAATAAGACCGTTTCTTCTCCGGATCCTTCGGCGCTACTACATCCTGCATCATAATTGCTCCTCCCTTTCAACTTCAATCTTCTTAAACTCTTTTACAAACATCCTGCTGATATAATAAAGCGCAACGGTCGTGATAAAAAACCAGAGCCCAAGTGCCCACTCCATGTACCACAGCGCAAGCACATACGGCAACGTGATCACGAAAAGGATAAGAAGCATCTTCGGAAAATGCAAAAAGCAAAATACCATCGCGCCTTTCAGCGCCTCTCTGGTAGATAGCTGAAAACGTGCAATAAACGGAAACACCGCATAGGCGATCATACCCACCACCAGCGTCATGACAAGCAGCAGGATTCTCCCCGCCGTGGGCATCCCCTGACTGCTCCCGTAAATAACCGCATACCAGTCCCATGCCAAAACAAGCAGGATTGCCAAAAGCGGCAGCCAGATGGCTGTCGCCTGTTTGAAATTATCCCTGAAGGATCTCCAGAAAGCCGCCCATACTGCCGGTTCTTCCTCCCGGACGATCTTCATGGACACGTAATACTTTGCAGTCATGGCTGCCCCTGCCGTAACGATCGGAAGGGAGAACAGGACACAGAGCAGATTCAGGATCACGAAATCCGCAATGCGTCCCAATGCCTGCATAAATTCACTATCCGGATGAAAAGCCCCCATTTTGATCACCTCATTCAAAAACTATAGAAACCATAAAAACTTCTGACTGCTTAGTACTCTGCCTCTGTCACTTCCCCGTTCAGCACAAGTTCAAAAACATCCACTGTTCTTCCGGTCAGCTCAGCGCTGCGCGCATCCGGCTGCTGACCGCCGACTGCGATCTGAAAAGCACCCGGTTCTACCACGCATCTGCCATCCTCCGTGATCATTGCAAAATCTCTTGCGCCCAGCTCAAATGTCACCTGCCTGGTCTCACCCGGCTGCAGATCTACGTTTCGGATGCCGCGGAGCTGCCAGTTGGGTGTTCGAGTGCTTGCCTCTATATCCTTTACGTATAGTTGTGCTGCCTCATGCAGCTCATATGCACCCTGATTTTCCACTTCTACAGTGACAGTAACTTTATCACCGATCTGTCCTTCTGACTGACTAATCGCTGCATTTTTATACACCGGCTTGCCATACGACAATCCATATCCAAAAGGATACAACGGAGTTCCGTCAAAATAACGATAGGTACGGTTATCCATACTGTAATCTTTGAAATCAGGCAGATCTTCCGTCGATGCATAGAAGGTCACCGGCAGCTTTCCACTGGGTGAAAAATCGCCAAACAATGCCTCTGCGACCGCTTTTCCGCCCCGTGCACCCGGATACCATGTATCTATGATCGCATTCACATGCTCATGCGCCCAGGAAAGGTCCATGGCACTTCCCGCTGACAGAAGTAGCACCGTCGGCTTTCCGACTGCTGCCACAGCCTCCAGCAGTTCCTGCTGAAGTCCCGGAAGACGCAGATCGATCTTATCTCCGCTGGCGTATTCGTTTCCGGCATCGCCTTCCTCGCCCTCGATCGTAGCATCCAGGCCCAGACACATCACAACAACGTCTGCCTGCTCTGCAGCGATCACAGCCTCCGCAAAACGATCCTTCTCTCTTGCCAGAAACTCTACCTTATCCCGGTACAGATGACATCCCTCGGCATAATAAACACGTGCAGAATCACCCACATACTGCTGAATCCCCTCCAGCGGTGTGATATACTGTGAGGATGTTCCCACATAGTTGCCGACCAGTGCATCTCTGGAATTTGCGTTCGGTCCGATGACCGCGATAGAGCGGATCTCACCCTTTTTCAGGGGCAGAAGACCATCATTTTTCAGAAGCACCATACTTCTTCTGGCGGCTTCTACTGCCAGATCAACGTGCTCTTTGCACTCTACTTTTTCATACGGTACATCCGCATAGGGGGACGGATACTCATCCATCATGCCGAGGCGGATGCGTACCTCCATCAGCCGCTCTACGGCAGCTGTTATCTTTTCCTCGCTGATCAGCCCTTCCTCGTAGGCCTCCTTCAGATGCAAAAACGCTGTTCCGCAGTTGAGGTCACAGCCGTTATTGACCGCCATCGCCGCAGATTCCTGAACGGTTTTTGTCACCATATGATGCTCATGGAAGTCGAGAATCGCCCAGCAGTCAGACACGACATGCCCTTCAAATCCCCACTCCTCACGAAGAATATCCTGTAATAATGTCTTGCTTCCGCATGCCGGCTCACCGTTGACCCGGTTGTAGGCACCCATGACAGCCTCCACACCGGCATCTGCCACGCATCGTTTAAATGCGTACAGATATGTGTCATACATATCCTTCACGCTCGCCTTTGCGTCAAAAGAATGACGGTCTGCCTCCGGTCCGCTATGTACCGCAAAATGTTTTGCACAGGCTGCTGACTTTAAATGCTCCGGGTCCTCACCCTGAAGTCCTTTGATATAGGCCGTGCCAAGCAGACCCGTCAGATAGGGATCTTCGCCAAATGTCTCATGTCCGCGTCCCCATCTCGGATCACGGAAGATATTCACATTCGGTGCCCAGAAGGTCAGTCCCTTGTAGATCCCGCGATCTCCTTTCTTGGAAAACTGATTAAATTTGGCACGCCCTTCGGTAGACACCGTGTCTGCGATCTCTCCGACCAGCTTCTCGTCAAAGGTCGCTGCCAGTCCGATCGCCTGCGGATAAACAGTGGCATCGCCCGCTCTTGCCACACCGTGAAGCGCTTCATTCCACCAGTTGTACTCCGGGATTCCCAAACGCTCGATCGCCGGCGAATCGTATAACATCTGGCTCATCTTTTCATCCAGTGTCATCTGACTTACCAGTTTTTTTGCAAATTGTTTTGTCTCAATACTCATCGTTATTCTCCCTTATGATATGATTTTATTATAACCAAACGCTACTATCCTTAAAAGCGGATAAACTTTAGATAAATACCCCAGAAATATTTCTGTTCATACAGAACCGTCCGCTGCCGTCACATTAACATGTTCCAGTTCCAGCTTCTCCAAAACGGAAATACCGTCCATAAAACAGATCTCTACTTTATTGGACCCTTTTTTCATCTGTATCGGCATTTTTTTCTTATGCTGCTGCGTGATCACGCCGTCCGCCCAGGTCCGGTCTGTGGCCTCTCCTGCACAGTATTTTTCCGGCAGGACAGCGAGCCTTGTCCATTCCTCTGTCACCGTCCGGTTTCGCACCAGAATTTCCAGGGGCACATCCGGCAGGATCGGATTTGACGGTGCAAGAAACAACGTCATCCGGTATTCGCCGTCTTCACAGTTCTCCACCCGGTAGGAAACCGTCACGCACGCATTCTCCGGGAACCGTGCGATAAACGGATATGCCTTGATCGCGCTTTCTTCTTTTCCAAAGTCTTCCAGTGTCAGAATCCGTCCATCTGCCCGCACAAAATCCTTTGCCAAAAGCGTCACCTTTTGCCTTTCCCGAACTCCGCACACATGGATCTCCACCACCGTATCGCCACTGCGAAGAAGGAGCTTTCCATCCTTAAAATCCGAATGTGTCGTTTCATTTCTGTGCAGATACAGGTATTCCTGATCTGTTACCGTCTGACCGGTAACCTCCCATGTAAACCAGTCACTCTCCTGCGCCTCCACCTCATAGGAAAAGCTTCCGGTTCCGTCGTTGGCAATCTCGACCACGACCTCCCCGTCTTCCTTCCACACCAGATCCCGGATTTCCAGACAGTCCGGGCTTCCATAGTTTTTCTGATAGACACCGGGCTCTCCTCTGCGCGATACGACCATGCGGGGCCGCATGAAAGGCTCCACATGACAGATCAACGGGTAGCGGCAACCGTCCTCATTCCACTTTCTGAATCCGACATGGCTCGTATCCCACATACCCGACCATTTTCCGTTTCTTCTTTTACCTGCTTGTTCGATCAATTCCCGATCCATGCGGATGCACATACGGACACAGTCGGCATACCGGTTGGCGATCACTTTTCCCTGCCTTGCATAGTGCTCGTTCAATCCTGCATAAATATGCATCCGGATCAGGTTAAAGCCCATCCGCAGCTGATCTGCGATCAGGCTGTAAAACGCCGGCTTTGCCGCCTGTGGAGTCTCTGTTTCCAGCACTGCCAGCCTGTGCTCCAGATCTTCCAACCGCCCAAGCATTTTCCATGCCTCATCGCCTGCACCGTAGCTATGTGCGTCCAACGCTTCCGGTCTGCGCTTTCCGATGATCAGGATACCTTCGGTGAGAATATCTGCCAGATGACTGATCTGTCCGTCACACACCTGACTGCCAAACTGCTGACGCAGCCACTGCTCTGTAAAATGTCCCGTCTGATTTGGCACGCTCCACGTCTCATAATCATAGGCAAGTGCCATAAAATACGACAATGGGAACTCATTGCCCTTCAGGTCTCCCACATTGACCATCCACACCTGCCTGACTCCCTGCTCGTAAGCAATTGTCATCTGCTCCCAGATCGCTGTCAGCGGCGTGCTGTTGATCCACTCATAAGAGATCGGATCTCCGTGATAGTCCAGATGATAATACATGCCGTATCCGGCAGGATGTATGTTCTCTCTCGGCGGAAGATATCTCATATGCCCGAAATTATCCTCGCAGAACATGAGGATCACATCCTCCAGACCATCCCACTCCTGCAGTCCGGGCGTTGTCTCATCCCCATAATAGTACTTCTCAACCTCTTTATAGATCGCGAGAAGCATCGGCTGAACAGTTCCGTTCTTCCTTCCATACCGATTTATCAATTTTTTCTGATTAATGATAATATCCTTGAGAATCTCTATATGTTCTGCCAGCGAATCCGCGCCTTGCATGACACTGTCTCTTTCCCCGCGCATGCCGACGGTTATGATGGATTCATACTTCCCGCTCCGCCTGAGTCCATCCTCCCAATAGCGAAGCAATCCCGTCTTATTTGTAGCATAGTTCCATGCATTTCCGTAGGGTGAAGGTTCACCCCGATATACATCCCACTCTTCACCCGCACGCAGACACGGCTCATGATGTGAGTTCCCTATGATAACACCGTACAGGTCTGCCAGCCTTGCACTCTCTTCTCCCGGCCCGTCCAGCGCAAATGAAGAGCTCCACATGGCAGGCCACAGATAATTGCCCTTCAACCGGAGCAGCAGTTCAAACACATGATCATACATCTCCGCCGTAAACCCGCCGAAATGAGTTGTCGTCCAGTTCCCGAAGCAGGGCCATTCATCATTGATAAAAAATCCCCGGTATCTGACCGACGGCTCTTTGGACACCATCTCGATCTCTTTCCCGATCGTCATGCCGGCCTGATGTACAGGCTCTGCATCTCCCCAATAGACAAGCGGACTGACACCCATCAGTTCGGACAGGTGAAACATGCCGTAGATCGTTCCCCGTTTGTCACTTCCGCAAATCAGCAGAAGCTGATCGCAACACCCCTCCAGATCCGTACCTGCCAATAAAGCAGAGTTTCCTTTTTGAGCATCTTCTGCTTCCTCCAACAGAAAACATGCAAATACTTCGTTCCTTCCCCTGACCTCTGACAGATCCACGACGCCTCGCTGCTCCAGCTGCTCCAATACCACGCTCTTTCCCACAGTGGCAAACAGCACCAGCGATTCCACCGGTTTCCCGCGCAACCCGTCCGGAACACAAACGATATCCGGCCTGCATCCCGAGACAAGCTCCATATCCCCGGCCACTTTCCGGGCGATCTCATAAATGCCTTTTTCACAATCCCTTTCAAACCCAAAGCATACTGCCTTGTCTTCATAAAATAGCTTCATCAAAACTCCTTATCACCATTCTAACATATGCAAATTATAGCATATGGCTCTATTCAGGTATTGCGAATTTGTGCCATCTTTCTCAAAGTACTTGCTATCTTTCCTACGATATCCATGGTTCGCGGATGTATCAAAAAAACAGCATCGCCCACCCGGAGCAATGCTGTTTTCGATCATGCTGTCTATATTTTATTTAAATTTCTCCACAAGCCGATTAATTGCCTGCACGTTGTCCTCATTCACGGTCACGACATTCTTCAGATCTTCTGCTGTCGTATTCGTGCGCTCGATCACGCTGACAATATCATCGACACCATTTTCATTCTCGGTTGCAGTCAGCTGAATAACCTCCATCTGTTCCTTGATGCTTGCGATGGAAGAAACAAATCCGGCTGATGCCCTCTCAATCTCATAAATAGCCTGACGGATCACTTCCACGGAATTGTCATAATCATTGGCGATCGTCACAAATTCCTTGAACTTGTCAGAGACATCCTGTTCCATAAAGTTAATGATATCATCAAAGCATGCGCGGACATTGTCAATGTTTACATTGATCTCTCCGCAGATTTCCTGGATCCGAACAGCCGTCTCTGATGAGTTGGTTGCCAGATTTCCGATCTCCTGTGCCACAACCGCAAATCCCTTGCCCTGCTCGCCTGCTCTAGCTGCCTCGATGGAAGCGTTCAAAGAAAGCAGGTTCGTCTGGCTTGCGATATCCAGGATCTGTGCCACCATGTCATTGATACGGGTCAATGCCTGCAGACTTACCATTGCAGATTCTACATTCTTTCGGTTCTCCTCGATCCTGCTGCCGGTCTCACTCAGTGTGCTGCCTGCCATATCCTTCATATTCCGGGCTGTCTGGATCAGTTCCTCACTCTTTTCATTTCCGTCCTTCACCTTTTCCTCAACAGAGAGCACCAGATCAGAGATCGTGCTGATCTCCTTTACCACGCCCTCGATCGCATCATTCGTCGTGCTGATACCTGCTGCGAGTTGCTCCGTTGTCGCACAGTTGTCTCCCACATAATCGATCAGTGTCTTCGTCGCCTCATTCGTCTTTCCTGTGGACGAATTTAAAGAATCCGTACACTCATGCAACGTTCCGACGATCTCCTGCAAGGTACTGTACAACAGGTCTGTCGCGGTGGCGATCTGTCCGGCTTCATTTTTTCTTCCAATATATTTCTTCATTGCCTCAGGCTTTGTCAGCTCCAGATTCTGAAGTCTGATAAGGGATTCCTCCACCGTCTTTAACGGCTTCACGCACGCTCTTACAAGCAACCATGAGAGAATCGTAATGAGCAGGAAGGATACCAGACAGAGAACACCGAGCGCCCATTTGTTCGCCGTTGCCGCCGCATAGATCTCCGCCTGCGTATCACTGAGCACGACCGCCCACTGACGCTCCGGTATGTAACGGTATACCGCCAGACATGCTTGACCGTTTTCATCTGTAAATTCCATATTTCCAATCAGTTCTTCCGGATTCTGATTGATCCTCTCGATCACGGATAACAACATCGGGTTCTCGATCTCTGTCGCCATCAGGTCTGCATTTTCATCAAAAATATGCATATTGGTCGCGGTATTGATCATATAGTTTTTCGTATTTTCCAATCCCTCAACAACAAGGCTGTCCAATACTGTCTTCAGACTCTCCGCGAACTGTGCGCCCCCGACGTATCCTAAAATTGTCGATCCGTCTGAATCATAGACCGGCGCATACAATGACAGCGTTAACTGCTGCGATGCCGGAGACACAATAATTCCTGTATTGTAAATATCACCCGCAGCTGTCATTGCATCCTGCAGCTGTTTGAGCGGATCACCCTCACGCGTCGTGATACCGACAACCTTCGGGTTGGAGTGCGTGAGCACATGCGTGTTCCACTCTGCAATATAGATACCTTCCCATCCCTCCAGATTTGCATAAAAATTCTCGGTATACCGCTGAGCGGTTGCTGTAATTTCCGGATCCTCCGGATTTTTTAACAGCTCAGCCACGATAGGCGCCTCGCCATAGGAAATCAACAATTTTTCCGCCTTGTCAACATACTCCTCGATAATTCCTGTCTTTGCAAGGAGTGTCGCATCCATGTTGTTCATTGCTGTATCGTGCATCGCCGTCGTCATATTACGGTTTGCCAACAGAAACAATATCAGTGTGCACGCTGCTGTCACGATTGCGATTGAAACAGTTATCAGCGTACTCATCTTCTGGTTTTTCAATCCTCTCTTCAACTTTAGTACCTTCCTTTCAACATTCAGTGCACTTTTTTGGGTTTTCCGTAACAATTATATCACTTTTTCAATCGCGCGCAATGATTTTTTTGTCAAATTATTTGTAAAAAAGCCATACCCTGACA
>JBJEML010000046.1:0-14893 GCA_051879675.1 Lachnospiraceae bacterium
TTATCATAGAAGACCTTTGTATTGTCTAATTTACAGAGATTTTTTCACAGGCTCGCGTATTTCAGATCAATTTTTAAATTTTGTTTCGCAGTACTTGCAACGATAGACTTTATTTTCCGGATCGGTGAGCACAAAGATCTGCTCCAGCTCCTGCTCGATAGAAGTGATGCAACGGGGATTCTTGCAGAAGATCACGTTGTGTACCTCCTTCGGCAGATGCAACGCCTTCTTTTCCACGATCTTGTCATCCTTGATGACGTTGACCGTGATGCGATGATCGATAAAACCTAAGATATCCAGATCCAGTGCATCGATCGGACACTCCACCTTGATGATGTCCTTTTTACCCATCTTGTTGCTCTTGGCGTTCTTGATGATCGCCACCGTGCAGTCGAGCTGATCCAGTTTCAGGTCGTGGTAGATGCGCATGCTCATGCCTGCCTGAATGTGGTCTAATACAAAGCCTTCATGGATTCCGCTGATATTTAACATTTCACATACCTCCTACTCAACCTTGATGCCTAACAGTGTAAGGATCAGCGCCATGCGCACATAGACACCGTACTGCGCCTGCTTAAAATAGACGGCTCTCGGATCATCGTCCACTTCCACAGAGATCTCATTGACACGGGGCAGCGGGTGCAGCACCAGCATGTCCTCTCTTGCAAGGCTCATCTTTTCTTTATCCAAAATATAGAAATCCTTCATGCGTACATAATCTTCCTCATTGAAGAAGCGCTCCCGCTGTACACGGGTCATGTATAAGACATCGAGGTCGCCGATGGCATCCTCCAGCTTTTCCATCTCGCGGTAAGGGATGTGGTTAGCTTCCAGTACATCCGTGCGAATATAGCTGGGAACGCGGAGTTCCTCCGGAGATACCAGTACAAACTCCACACCGGGATAGCGGATCAGTGCATTGATCAGAGAGTGGACGGTACGGCCGAATTTCAGATCGCCGCACAGACCGATCTTCAGATGATCGAAATGTCCTTTTAAATTGTAAATGGTGAGCAGATCCGTGAGAGTCTGGGTCGGATGTTGATGACCGCCGTCACCGGCGTTGATAACAGGAATCCCGGATTTTTGGGAAGCGACTAAAGCAGCTCCCTCCTTGGGATGACGAATGGCACATATATCTGCGTAGCAGGAAATAACACGAATGGTATCGGAAACACTTTCGCCCTTGGCAGCGGAACTGCTGTCGGCACTGTGAAAACCGAGAACATTGCCGCCGAGATTTAACATGGCAGCCTCAAAACTGAGTCTTGTACGGGTGCTTGGCTCGTAAAAACAAGTCGCAAGCTTTTTGCCTTCACAGGCATGTGCGTATTTATCGGGATGTTTTTCGATGTCGCCCGCCAGAGACAGAAGCTCGTCCAGCTCTTCGACCGACAAGTCCAATGGGCTCATTAGATGACGCATGATGATTCCTCCTTGATGCATTTTTACTATCATATAATAACGGTGGGTGAAATTCAAGAGAGAAATTGATGGGATTTTGAGAACAGTGCACCGGGTGGACATTTGATGTTCACCCGGTTTTTTTACGGTTAAAAACAAAAATACAAGGAAAAACAGCTTGCATAACAGGTCTGTCCGTGTTACACTCAGACCAAAGCATAAGAATCTAACACATATATTGCAGAGGCTGCAATGATTGCATACAAAGCAATTGCCGAAAACCTCTGTTTCTTTAAACAGGATACCATCACCGGTATCATCTAAATGTCATAGGATCATGCTTTTAATTTCCAATATGAAAAATTAATAAGCAGGATCAGGATGACAGGGGAAAATCTATATTTGGGTGCCAAAACTTCCCGGTTCTGCGGAACAGGAGGTAGGATGGAGATTATTTCACCAAAGATGGATTTTGCATTCCGGGAGCTCATGGAGGATGATGAGGTAAGGCGCTACTTTATCTGCGATGCACTGAACATGCCGGTGGAGCAGGTCAAAGAAACAAGGCTTGGAAACTCTTTTTTGAGGAGACGGTATCAGAAGATGAAGCAGGGGATTCTGGATGTGAAAGTGTTCCTGCAAGACGGTACAAGGATTAATCTGGAGATGCAGCTGAGACGGCAGAAGTTCTGGGAGAAACGTTCCCTGTATTATCTTGCGAAAATGTATGCAGATATTCTGTTTATGGGAGAGAATTTTGACCGGTTGAGAAGGTGTATCGCGATCAGTATTCTTGATTTTAACCTGACGGAGGATGACCGGTATCATTCGGTATACCGCATGCGGGACGAAATGGGGAAGGACTACTCGGATCTGCTGGAGCTTCATATCATAGAGTTACGAAAAACACTGACTGGAAACAGCAGATTGGATGACTGGATCCGGTTGTTTAATGCGGAAACAGAGGAGGATTTGCATATGATCAAGACAAAGAATGCAGGGGTGCAGAGAGCAAAATACGTCATACAGGAGATGAGCCTGACGGAATCAATGCGGGATGCGCTGGAGTCTTACCGTAAGAGAAAGATGGACCGAAAGTCCGAGGATGCGTATGTGTACGATCAGGGAAAAGAAGCGGGAGAGCAGATCGGAATGGAGCGAGGAATAGAAGCTTTCATACTTGATAATCTGGAAGAAGACATTTCCAGAGAGCGGATCATCGAAAAATTGCAGAAGCGCTTCCAATTGCAACAATCGAAAGCAGAGGCTTATTTTGAACGTTATTCAAAGATGCACGACTGATAGAACTGGTAAAAGCAGTTTAGACATCATGCCCGGGTGAAAGGGTTTCACCCGGGTGTATTTTGTTGCAATAAATGGACGGATAAATTATAAAAAAATATCTAAGAGATGGGAGGTTGATTAGTGTGGGAAAAAATGAAGCAGGCAGCAAAACAGAGGGAATGCCTGTTATTTCTTACACCCCAGTATCCGCTCAAACAAAAGTCCTGCGCCCATCCACAACGGCGCGTAGTCCAGGCGGATGACACCGCGAATATTGAGTCTGGCACGACTGTAGTCCCAGGGACAGCAGTCGTGCTTTTTTAGTAGACTTCCGCTGATGTATTCACCGGTCAGAATGGCAGCAGAATAGATGCCACCGCGAACGGCGGTCGGAAGCTTACCGATCAGGTGGTAAAGGGGTTTGATGAGCGCAGCACAGCCGTAGATCGGAAACATCCAGACAGAGGTCTGTCCCAGAAGCTTGTGATCGTGCCTGCGCAGGCCTTTGAGGGAGGTGAACAGGATTTCCATACACCAGCCGGTCAGTCCGCAGATAAAAAAGTTTTTCGGTAACATGAGGTTTGGCTTTTTCATACGAAGAAGTATGTCCGGCGGCCGGATCTTTTATACTGTATTTGTAGCAGCATACATGCGTATTTCTATATTTTTGCCGAATTTACTTGCGCCGGATGTGAAAAAGCAATAAGATAATTGGAGATAAGTAATAAAGAATGATCTAGGGCAGCTCAAAGCGGTTTCAGATGTTTTGGAAGCCGCAGAGAGCGGAAGCGTTTGGAAGTGAGGAGGAGAACGATGATTTTACGAACACTTTTACAACGGATGGAATATAGCTGTGTACAGGGCAGCGCGGACATTGAGGTCGCAGATCTGGTGTATGATTCAAGAAAGGCAGGGAAGGGCAGCGTTTTTGTATGTATCAAGGGTGCGGTGGTAGACGGACATACATTCGTTTCGCAGGTGTGTGAGGCGGGGGCAGCCGCTCTCATCGTGCAAGATGATGTGACCGCTCCGGGGGATGTGACGGTCATCAAGGTGGCGGACACACGTCTGGCGCTGGCAGAGCTTTCTGCCGCATACTTCGGACATCCGGCGGAGAAGATAAAGACGATCGGTATTACCGGAACAAAGGGAAAAACGACGACTACTTATATGATCAAGTCGATTTTGGAGCATGCAGGCTACAAGGTGGGTCTGATCGGCACCATCGAGACCATCATTGGCGAGGAGCATATTCCGGCAGTGAACACGACGCCGGAGTCCTATGTGATACAGGAGAGTTTCCGGAAAATGGTGGACACCGGACTGGATGCAGTCGTGATGGAGGTGTCCTCTCAGGGACTGATGTTGCACCGTGTCGGTGGATTTACGTTTGATATCGGTATTTTTACAAATCTGGAGCCGGATCATATCGGCCCGAATGAGCATGCTTCTTTTGAGGAATATTTACAGTGTAAAGCAATGCTGTTCCGCCAGTGCAGACTCGGCATTGTCAATGCAGATGACGCGCATACGGAGAAACTTTTGGAGGGGCATACCTGTGAGATCGAGACTTACGGTCTTTCCGAGAAGGCAGATCTGCGCGCGACGGATATGGAGCTGATCAAGGGCAAGGGCTACCTGGGCGTGAAATATCATGCAAAGGGTCTGGTGGATTGTCCGGTAGAGATCCATGTACCGGGACGTTTCAGCGTGTACAATTCGCTGACGGCCATTGCTGTCTGCCATCATTTTAATGTTACAGTAGAGAACATCCAGTCTGCGCTGCGCGCGGCAAAGGTGAAAGGCCGTATTGAGATCGTGAAAGTATCCGATGATTTTACGCTCATGATCGACTATGCGCATAATGCGATGAGTCTGGAAAGCTTGCTGTCCACGTTGAAGGAGTATGATCCCGGCAGACTGGTGTGCTTGTTCGGATGCGGAGGAAACCGTTCCAAGCTGCGCCGTTATGAGATGGGCGAGGTCAGCGGAAAGATGGCGGATCTGACGATCATCACCTCTGACAATCCGAGAAACGAGGAGCCCCAGGCGATCATCGATGACATTAAGATCGGCATCGGCAAGACGGATGGAAAATATGTGGAGATCGCGGACCGCAAGGAGGCCATCCGTTATGCGATCGCAAACGGACAGCCGGGTGACGTTATCGTGCTTGCCGGAAAGGGACATGAGGATTATCAGGAGATCAACGGTGTGAAGCACCATATGGATGAGCGCGAACTGATTGCGGAAGTATTAGAGGAATTGAAATGAGAAGTCATGGAGGTTCCGAGCTTTCGCACGTCAGGTGCAGCGAGGAACCCCATACTTCTCAAAAAATAGTAGATAAAAAAGATGTACGCAAACATTATCATTGATATATCACATGAAAAATTAGATAAAGTGTTTCAGTACCGGATACCGGAAGGGCTGCTTGCGCGGCTGACGATCGGCATGCAGGTACAGGTGCCTTTCGGTAGCGGCAATGCGCTGCGCACCGGGTATGTGGTGGATATCACAGACCGGACAGATTACGATGCAGATAAGATCAAGAACATTGCCCGTATCGTGGAGCAGTCGGTTCCGATCGAGTCACAGCTCATCGTGCTGGCGGCATGGATGCGCCGCAATTACGGCGGCACGATGAATCAGGCGTTGAAGACGGTCATTCCGGTCAAGCATAAGGAGCGTTTGCAACAGAAACGCACGGTGGAACTGGCGCTGACGGACATGGTGGAGGCAAAAAATCTGCTGGCGGAGCTTAGGCGCAAACACAGAACTGCGCGGGCGCGTCTGCTGGAAGCACTGTTGGAAAATGATCGTATTGACTATGAGGTGGTGACACACAAGCTGAATATCACTGCCGCGGTGCTCCGGGCGATGGAGGAGCAGGGCGTCATCCGTATTGTCAGTGAGGACCGTTACCGCAATCCGGTGGGGCATCTGACGAAAAGTGGATACAACATTGTTTTAAATGAGGAGCAGCAGGCGGTTGTGGATGCCATAGATGCTGATTTTCAGGCGGAGCAGTATGGCAATTACCTGATACAGGGCGTAACCGGGAGCGGAAAGACAGAGGTTTACATGGAACTGATCGCCCGGGCGGCGGCGCAGGGGCGTTCATCCATTGTGTTGATCCCGGAGATCGCGCTGACCTTTCAGACGGTCATGCGCTTTTACAATCGTTTTGGTGACCGGGTGAGCATTTTGCACTCCAGACTCTCACAGGGCGAGCGGTACGATCAGTTCCTGCGGGCAAAAAACGGGGAACTGGATGTGATGATCGGTCCTCGGTCGGCGTTGTTCACACCGTTTTCAAATTTAGGGTATATCATCATCGATGAGGAACATGAGAGCAGCTACAAATCGGAGACGGTTCCGCGCTATCATGCCAGAGAGACGGCCTTCGAGCGGGCGCGCATGGCGGGCGCAAGTGTGATCCTAGGATCGGCGACTCCTTCGCTGGAGAGCAGTTACCGCGCCCAAAAAGGGCAGCTTCGCCGGTTTTATTTATCAAATCGTGCGAAAAATGCGAGCAGCCTTCCCACGTGCCATGTGGCAGATCTGCGGGAGGAATTAAAGAGCGGAAATCGCTCGATCTTAAGCAGAAAACTGCAGGAGCTGATGGAAGAGCGGCTGGCCCGCGGTGAGCAGGTGATGCTTTTTCTCAACCGTCGCGGAATGGCGGGTTTTGTGTCCTGCCGGGAGTGTGGAGAAGCGGTCAAATGCCCGCACTGTGATGTGTCGCTTAGCTTGCACAATAATGGCACACTCAAATGTCATTACTGCGGATATGAAATGCCACAGGTGACGCACTGTCCGTCCTGTGGCTCCAAATATATCGGCGCGTTCCGCGCCGGCACACAGAAGATCGAGGAGATCGTCAAAAAACGGTTTCCCGGTGCGCGGGTGCTCCGGATGGATCACGACACGACGCGCACGAAAGACAGTTATGAAAAGATCTTATCTGCCTTTGCAAACGAGGAAGCGGATATTCTGATTGGTACACAGATGATCGTAAAAGGGCATGATTTCCCGAAGGTGACGCTGGTGGGAATCCTGGCGGCGGATCTTTCCCTGCATGCAAATGATTACCGGGCGGCAGAGCGCACCTTTCAGCTGCTGACGCAGGCGGCAGGGCGCGCGGGGCGGGCGGAGCGTCCTGGAGAGGTCGTTATCCAGACCTATCAGCCGGAACACTATGCCGTGCAGGCCGCAAAAGATCAGGATTATGAGCGTTTCTATGAGCAGGAGGTTGCCTACAGGGCGCTGATGTGTTATCCTCCCGTATGGAATCTTTTGCTGGTCGCAGTGACTTCGCCGCAGGAAGCGGAAGCGGAGACATGCAGCAGGAGGCTGGGACAGTGGCTCCGGGAACATTTCTCGCAGCTTTCCATGATCGGGCCCACAGAGGCAGCGGTGGCGAAGGTGAATGATATTTACCGACGGGTCATCTACTTGAAAAGCGAAGACTATGAGGATCTTGTCTGTGCGAAGGATGGTCTGGAGGATATGATGTCACAGGGGTTATGGCGGCAGACAACGGTGCAATTTGATTTTAACCCGATCAATGGGTTCTAGAAGAAGAAAGCAAATGCCCTCAGGAAAAGGGCGGCATGATAGAGTTAGGAGGAAAATAAAATGGCTTTACGTCAGATTCGCATCCAGGGAGATGCGGTGCTTGAAAAAAAATGCAGAGAGATCACGGAGATGACACCCCGTATCAAAGAATTGATCGGTGACATGCTTGATACCATGTATGACGCTTCGGGCGTTGGACTGGCAGGGCCGCAGGTCGGCGTGTTGAAGCGTCTGTGCGTCATTGATGTTGGAGAGGGACCGATCGTTTTGATCAATCCTGTCATTTTATCCACAGATGGCGAGCAGACCGGTGATGAAGGGTGCCTCAGTCTGCCCGGAAAAGCAGGTCAGGTGACACGCCCGAACCATGTGGTTGTCCGGGCACTGGACGAAAATATGGAGGAGCGTGAACTGGAGGGAGAGGGTCTTTTGGCGCGTGCTTTCTGCCATGAGATCGACCATCTGGACGGACACATGTATACGGAAAAAGTAGAAGGTCAGCTTCACGATGTGACCTATGAAGAGGATTAGACAATGAAAATTATTTTTATGGGAACCCCGGATTTTGCGGTGGGAACATTGGAAGCGCTGGAGCAGGCGGGACATGAGGTTGTGCTCGCCGTGACGCAGCCGGATAAACCTCAGGGCAGAAAGCAGGTGCTGGTGGCACCGCCGGTCAAAGAAAAAGCACTGGAGCTTGGCATCCCGGTCTTTCAGCCGAAGCGTGTGCGTGAGTCGGAATCGCTTCGGGTGTTAAAGGATTATGAGCCGGAGCTGATCGTGGTGGCAGCCTTCGGACAGATCCTGCCGAAGGAACTGTTAGACCTGCCGAAATACGGGTGCATCAATGTGCATGCATCACTGCTTCCGAAATACCGTGGAGCAGCACCGATTCAGTGGGCAATCTTAAACGGAGATGATGTGACAGGTGTTACGATCATGCGCATGGATGTGGGTCTGGATACCGGAGATATGATCGCAAAGACAGAGGTGAAAATTGCTCCGGAGGACACCGGAGGAACGCTGTTTGACCGTCTGGCGGAGGCTGGTGCACGTCTGTGCGTGGAGACGATCCCTTCCATCGTGGATGGGACGGCTGTCTATACGCCGCAGGATGAGAGCGCTGCCACAAAGGTGGGAATGATCAAAAAGCAGGACGGGTTGATCGATTTTTCGCGTTCTGCAAAGGCGATCGAATGTCAGGTACGCGGTTTAAACCCGTGGCCGAGTGCGTATACTTCCCTTGAAGGAAAGACGCTGAAAATCTGGGCGGCGGATGTGTGTGAAGGCGATGATGCGAAGGATGTCGCGCTGATTTCAGGCACAGTTTCGGCTGCTTTCGATATAGCCGCTGCCGCTCCCGGCACAGTTGTATTCATCAAAAAGGATTGCTTTGGCGTCCAGACCGGAGACGGAATCCTTGTGTGCAAAGAAGTGCAGCTGGAGGGCAAAAAGCGGATGTCCGCCGGGGATTTTCTTCGCGGTAATGTGATAGAGGTCGGCACTGTGCTGGGATAAGCCAGCAACTTACTCTTCATAATATTTTCTCAAGATACGAAATTTATGGACTATTAGATTGATAAATCGGGATTTGACGGAGGAGAGATATGAATAAGATATTGGCACAAGTAGATGAATACATGCATGCAGCATTGGAACGTAAACTTCCGGAGATAAGTTTAGCTGATTTAGAAAATAACGGTGCCGCATTCTATATGAACAGTAAAAATGGAACAGCTTTCGATTGGTTTGTCAACGAACATTTTCCTTGCTTTTTTATTTTCTACGGTGACAAAGAAAATCTTGGTGCTGTCAAGGCTATACTTGGTTCTGACGGAAGATTATCTGTTTATGTATACGGTGACAAGGGACATGATGAACCAGAAAAAATCAGTTTTACTGTTGAAACGGAGGCTGAGGAGCTTTTAGATTTAGCAGTCTTACTGACAGAAAATGCTGACGAAAAAAAGATATGGGATATGGATATAAGTAATCTCTCATGCGATGATAAGCCTGATGACAATTCGGTAAACAAGTTCCTTGAATCTAAAAAGTACTATATGCCTATGATAGAACGCAAAAAACTATGGGAAATGACAGCGATAGTCTCCAAAAAAGTTCGTGAGGAAGGATGGAAAATCGGATACGGTGTTCGGGAAGAACCTACAAGAGAAGAAGACAGCGGTTGGTATTTTTGTGCAGGTAATGAAAGTGATGATTATGTCAATGACGCAAACAATCTTGAACTCTGGAAGGTCGGGTCTGTACTTATGTATGATAATGCACTCAATGAATTGATAACTGCACCTTATGGTACGGCGATAATTCGTGTCGATCATGATAGATTTGAAATAGATGCACCTGAAAAAGAAATCTTGATTGAAAAAGGACAACTAACTTCCGGTTTGCCGTAAATAATATTCTATGTAAAAGATGCAGCACCCGGCGCATGACGAATGTTATCGAAATGACAAAGCCGTGCGTCAGATATACGCGTGAACGTTGCGCGATGAATTTCAAGAAAATTTGTGCGCCCTGCCTTACAACAAAAAGGAGGAATAAACTATGCCATATTATGGATTTTACTGGGACTCGACCTACGTGTTGGTCGTGATCGGTGCGATCATCTGTATGATCGCTTCCGCCAAGGTGCGGACAACCTATAACAAATACGCGCGCTATGCGAGCGCCAGCGGGATGACCGGCGCACAGGCGGCGGATCAGATCCTGCGGGCAGCAGGCATTTATGATGTACAGATCCGCCGTGTGTCCGGCAGTCTGACAGATCATTATGACCCGAGAAACAAGACGTTAAACCTGTCCGATTCGGTGTATGGGTCAAGATCGGTCGCAGCGGTCGGAGTGGCAGCACATGAGTGTGGTCATGCCATCCAGCATCAGGTAAATTATTTTCCGCTGACACTGCGCAGCACGATCGTTCCGGTGGCAAATATCGGTTCCACGCTGGCGTGGCCGCTGATCCTGATCGGACTGCTGTTTTCAAGCAGGAGTGCAAGTCTGTTCATCCAGTTGGGCATTGTCTGCTTCTCTTTTGCAGTGCTGTTTCAACTGGTGACGCTTCCGGTGGAGTTCAACGCTTCACACCGGGCACTGGTGATGCTGGAGGATATGCACATTTTAAACGAGACAGAACTGCCCAAGACAAGAAAGGTGCTGCGTGCGGCGGCACTCACCTATGTGGCAAGTGCGGCAGCAGCGATTTTACAGCTGCTTCGTCTGCTGATCTTATTTGGAGGACGCAATGACCGCGACTGAAACGGTAAAAGTAAATGAGCGGGAGTTGGTACTGGAAATTCTGTTGCTGGTGACGAGAGACGGCGTGCACTGCCACCTCGCCATGGGGCAGGTACTGGAAAAGTATCAGTTTCTCGAAAAAAAGAGCCGGGCGTTTATCAGCCGCCTGACCCAGGGCACACTCGAGCGGATGATCGAGCTTGACTATGTGATCGACTGCTTTTCAAAGACACCGGTGAAAAAGATGAAGCCGGTCATCCGCTGCATTTTGCGCAGCGGCGTGTACCAGCTTCTTTATATGGACAGTGTTCCGGCATCCGCCGCGTGCAATGAAGCGGTACGACTGGCGGGAAAACGGGGATTTTCAGGATTGAGGGGGTTCGTCAACGGCGTGCTGCGCACCATCAGCCGGGCACAGGCAGCGGGAGAGCTCCGAAAGAAATATCCGGACGAGAACAAGGAGCCGATACGAGCTCTTTCGATTCGCAATTCCATTCCGGAATGGCTTGTACAGCAATGGATGGATACTTATGATGATGCGACTGCAAAATCGATCTGCGAGGCATTTTTGAAGGAGCGCCCGACGGCGATCCGTGTGAATACCGACAAGATCTCAGCAGAGGAACTGACAGAAGAACTGCAGACATCAGGTGTGACGGTGGAGCCGGTAGAGAGCTGTCCGGATGCGCTCTTTATCTCCGGTTACGATTATCTGAATCGTCTGCCTGCGTTTGTGCGCGGCGATTTTTATGTGCAGGATCTTTCTTCCATGCAGGTGGCGCTGGCAGCGGATGTGCAGCCAGGCTGGAAGGTGATCGACGTGTGTGCCGCACCGGGCGGAAAGGCAATCCATGTGGCACAGCTTTTACGAGGCAGCGGGCATGTGGAGGCGCGGGATCTGACGGAATACAAGGTGGATCTGATCCTGGACAACATAGACCGCTGTCAGGTGGAAAACATGTCCGCAAAGGTATGGGACGCCACTGTGCGGGATGACGATGCGGTGGGCGCAGCAGACCTTCTGATCGCGGATCTGCCGTGCTCCGGTCTGGGTGTGCTCCACAGCAAGCCGGATATCAAATACAACATGTCGCTGGAGCAGACGCAGGAACTGGCGGCATTGCAGCGGGAGATCCTTACGGTCGTTGCAGAATATGTAAAACCGGGCGGCAGACTGGTCTACAGCACGTGTACGGTGAACCGCGCAGAGAATGAGGATAACGCGGCGTGGTTTGCGGACACACATCCGGAGTTTGAGAAGAAGAGTGACCGGCAGATCCTGCCGAATGATAAGCAGGATGGATTTTATATCGCGGTGTTCGACCGGAAGCGGTAACAGTTTTAAGCCGCACGGCGATCTTGCAAATGGTTCTGAGCACGGGACGAAAATGATAGTATTGGAGAAATGATATGGAACGGTTTGACTTAAAATCCGTAACCTATGAGGAATTAACGGAATATATCACATCGCTCGGCGAGAAGCCGTTCCGGGCGAAGCAGATCTATGAGTGGATGCATGTGAAACATGTGGTTTCCATCGATGAGATGACAAATCTCTCAAAAGATCTGCGGGAGCAACTGAAGGAGCAGTGTACCTTTACGGTGTTAAAACAGATCGATGTGCAGATCTCAAAGCAAGATGGCACCCGGAAATACTTATTTGGACTTAGCGATGGAAATATGATCGAGAGCGTGCTCATGCGCTACAAGCACGGCAACAGCGTTTGCATTTCCTCACAGGCAGGCTGTCGGATGGGCTGCCGGTTCTGTGCTTCGACACTGGACGGCCTGGCGCGGAATCTGACCCCTGCGGAGATGCTGGAGCAGATCTACCGCATCGGCTGCGACATCGGAGAGCGCGTCTCCAACGTGGTCGTGATGGGCAGCGGGGAGCCGCTGGACAATTACGACAATCTGCTTGTGTTTATCCGTATGCTGACCGACGCGCACGGGCTGAATATCAGCCAGCGAAATCTCACGGTGTCCACATGCGGGGTCGTACCGCGTATCCGCGAACTGGCGGATCTGAAATTGCAGATCACACTGGCATTGTCGCTGCATGCATCCACACAGGAAAAGCGGCGGGAACTGATGCCGATCGCCAACAAGTATGACCTTGATCAGGTCATGGAGGCCTGTGATTACTATTTTGCGCAGACCGGAAGGCGCATGACCTTTGAGTATTCTCTGGTGGGTGGTGTCAATGATACGGATGCGGACGCAGCGGAGCTTTGCGGTATGCTGAGGGGAAAAAACTGTCATATCAACCTGATCCCGGTCAATCCCATCAAGGAGCGCAATTTTGTTCGGTCAGACCGTTCCGTTGTGGAGGCGTTTAAACAAAAGCTGGAGCGCGGCGGCATCAATGCGACCGTGCGGCGTGAGATGGGCCGTGACATCGACGGTGCCTGCGGACAGCTTCGCAAACGGCATATGGATCAGGAAAAATAGCGAAAAGAAAAAACACAGACATTACCATAACAACAGAGGGGGCAAAACGCCCTCTCTTGCTTTTTTTGGGGCGCTGTGATAAAATTTAATGGATTGTGTAGATTATTAATGAAAGGCAGGCGATAAAGGATGAAGACATTTTCCCTGACGGATGTCGGAAGGGTCAGAGAATCAAATCAGGATTATGTATACACGTCTGAAAGTCCCGTGGGAAATCTCCCGAATCTTTTTATCGTGGCAGACGGCATGGGTGGTCATGCTGCAGGAGATTTTGCATCAAAGTATACCGTGGAACAGATTGTGGAATACATAGAAAAAGCGCCTATGACAAACCCGATCGATCTGATCCGCGGAGCGGTCACAAAGGCAAATGGCAGCCTGATGGCACAGGCCAGGAGTGATGCGAGTCTTTCCGGCATGGGAACGACTGTAGTGATTGCGACGATTGTGGGTGACTGCATGCATGTGGCAAATGTCGGCGACAGCAGGCTGTATCTGCTGCGGGATGAGCTGACACAGATCACAAGAGATCATTCGCTTGTGCAGGAGATGGTCCGCATGGGTGAGATGGATGCCTCCGAGGCAAAGTTTCATCCGGATAAAAATATTATTACCCGCGCAGTAGGCGCCTTCGAGGAACTGGAAATTGATTTCTTTGAAGAGCATGTACAGTCCGGTGATACCATTCTCATGTGTACGGACGGCTTGTCCAACATGGTGGATGACATAGAGATACGACAGATCATACAGACCGGACGGGATGTGGTCGAAAAGGTGCAGCATCTGGCGGAAGCGGCAAATCGTGGTGGCGGAAAAGATAACATTACCGTTACTGTTATTGAAATATAGAAAATTTGAGGTGAGGAAATGGTGGAGATTGGATCATTTATAGCAGATCGTTATGAGATACTGGAAAAGATCGGAGCCGGCGGGATGTCGGATGTATACAAGGCAAAGGACCAGGTGCTCGGTCGCTTTGTCGCAGTAAAGATATTGAAGCCGGAGTTTGCGGAAGACGTAAACTTTGTGACGAAATTCCATACGGAGGCACAGTCCGCTGCGGGATTGCAGCATCCGAACATTGTCAATATATATGATGTCGGCAGTGAGGAGCATGTGCATTTTATCGTGATGGAATATGTGGAGGGTATCACTTTAAAGACCTATATTGAGAAAAAAGGTCAGCTTAACTACAAGGAAGCGATCAGCATTGCTATTCAGGTGGCGAGAGGAATTGAGGCAGCACATAACAATAACATCGTGCACCGTGACATCAAGCCGCAGAATATCATGATCTCCCATGAGGGCAAGGTCAAAGTGACAGATTTTGGTATCGCAAGAGCTGCGACTTCCAATACGATTCATTCGGATGTGATGGGAAGCGTTCACTATACTTCACCGGAGCAGGCGCGCAACGGCTTTGTGGATGGCAAGAGCGATATTTATTCTCTGGGAATTGTTATGTATGAGATGGTCACCGGACGTGTACCCTTTGACGGGGACACGACTGTGTCGATTGCGATCCAGCACCTTCAGGAGGAGATGGTAGCGCCTTCGGTCTATGCGCCCGATCTGCCGATCAGTCTGGAAAAGATCATCATGAAATGTACGCAGAAAAGTCAGGATCGCCGTTATGCGTCCATGGGCGATCTGCTCGTGGATCTGAAGCATGCGCTGATGGAGCCCGATAGGGATTTTGTTGTGATCGATACAGCTGTCAATCAGGCGAAGACAACCGTGATCCGTGAGGAGGAAGTGCGCGGCATTAAGGAGCAGGCTGCGAAAAATTATGCAGTTGCAGAAAAACAGCCCCCCAAGCCAGGCTATGACGAGGAGGATGACGATGATGACGAGGACGAGGGCTTCCTGAATCCAAAGATGGAGAAGGCAGTCACGATCCTTGGTATTGTCACGGCAG
>JBJEML010000047.1:0-14830 GCA_051879675.1 Lachnospiraceae bacterium
AATTGCGGCTTGAATTTAAGTTTCTATGATACGAAATCAAAGATTACTCGATGATTGTAGCAACTCTACCTGAACCTACTGTTCTACCACCCTCACGGATAGCGAAAGTAAGACCCTGCTCCATAGCTACGGGATGGATCAGCTCGATGGTCATCTCGATGTTATCACCAGGCATGCACATCTCTGTTCCCTCAGGGAGACGGCAAACACCGGTAACGTCAGTTGTTCTGAAATAGAACTGAGGACGATAGTTGTTGAAGAAAGGTGTATGACGACCACCCTCGTCCTTGGTCAGAACGTATACCTGAGCGGTGAATTTGCTGTGGCAGGTTACAGAACCGGGCTTGCAAAGACACTGTCCACGAACGATCTGATCACGGTTGATACCACGAAGTAATGCACCGATGTTATCACCAGCCTGAGCCTCGTCTAACATCTTACGGAACATCTCGATACCGGTAACAACGGTCTTCTGGGTCTCTTCCTTAACACCGATGATCTCTAACTCATCAGATAAGTGCAGGCATCCACGCTCTACACGACCGGTAGCAACAGTACCACGTCCGGTAATGGTGAATACGTCCTCGACAGGCATCAGGAACGGCTTGTCGGTATCACGCTCAGGATCCGGAATATATGAATCAACAGTATCCATCAACTCCATGATCTTGTCGCCCCACTCTCCGGTAGGATCTTCCAGAGCCTTTAAAGCAGAACCCTTAACGATCGGGCAATCATTGAAGCCATACTCCTCTAACTGCTCGGTTACTTCCATCTCTACCAACTCGATCAACTCAGGATCGTCTACCATATCGCACTTGTTTAAGAAAACAACGATGTAAGGTACACCTACCTGACGGGAAAGAAGGATGTGCTCCTTTGTCTGAGCCATAACACCGTCAGTAGCAGCTACTACTAAGATAGCGCCGTCCATCTGAGCAGCACCGGTGATCATGTTCTTAACGTAGTCAGCATGGCCGGGGCAGTCAACGTGTGCATAATGTCTCTTCTCTGTCTGATACTCAACGTGTGCGGTAGAAATGGTGATACCACGCTCTCTCTCTTCGGGAGCCTTGTCGATGTTCTCGAAATCTACCTTTGCATTTCCTGCTACGCGCTCAGCTAATACCTTGGTGATAGCTGCGGTTAAGGTTGTTTTACCATGATCTACGTGACCGATGGTTCCAATATTACAATGCGGTTTTGTTCTTTCAAATTTAGCCTTTGCCATTTTGAAATGTCCTCCTTGATTTTCTGCCCTTCTGGGCTAATTTGTTTCGTTTTTAGTTGCACTCATAGATTTGATTATATCAAAATCTATGAGTTTTTCAAGTATTTCACGAGAAATTATCCCGCGAAATACAAAGGTTTTTCTGTTATTCATGATAATAGAAAGTTCGCAGAGCGTACTTTCTATTATTTGCCCTGTGCGGAGATAACCTTCTCCTGTACAGACTTCGGAACCTGCTCATACTTCTCGAAGAACATTGAGTAGTTTCCACGACCCTGCGTCTTGGAACGAAGGTCAGTTGCATAACCGAACATCTCTGCCAACGGTACGAATGCACGAACGATCTTGCCGTTTCCGACATCATCCATACCCTCAATACGTCCGCGGCGGGAGTTCAGATCACCGATAACATCGCCCATATACTCCTCAGGCATGGTTACTTCCACCTTCATGATCGGCTCTAAGATTGCGGGAGATGCTTTCTGCATAGCCTCCTTGAAACACATAGAACCTGCAATGTGGAATGCCATCTCGGATGAATCGACCTCATGGTAAGATCCATCATATACGGTAGCGTGTACACCAAGTACCGGGAATCCTGCGAGAATACCAGCCTTGGAAGCTTCCTCGATACCCTCTCCGACTGCGGGGATGTACTCCTTAGGGATTGCTCCGCCGACAACCTCGGAATCGAACTTGAACAGCTCTTCGCCGTTCGCATCCATGGGCTCAAAACGTACCTTACAGTGTCCGTACTGTCCACGTCCACCGGACTGTTTTGCATATTTGTATTCCTGATCAACAGGTTTGGTAAAGGTCTCCTTGTATGCAACCTGAGGTGCACCAACGTTTGCCTCTACCTTGAACTCACGGAGCAGACGGTCTACGATGATCTCCAGATGGAGCTCACCCATACCTGCAATGATCGTCTGTCCTGTCTCCTGATCGGTATGAGCACGGAAAGTAGGATCCTCCTCAGCAAGCTTTGCCAAAGCCTCACCCATCTTGCCCTGACCGGCCTTGGTCTTGGGCTCGATCGCCAGCTCGATAACGGGTTCAGGGAACTCCATGGACTCTAAGATAACCGGATGCTGCTCGTCGCAGATCGTATCACCGGTAGTGGTGACCTTAAATCCTACTGCTGCGGCGATATCACCGGAATATACCTTGTCCAGCTCTGCTCTCTTGTTTGCGTGCATCTGTAACAGACGTCCGACACGCTCCTTCTTGTCCTTTGTTGCGTTCAGCACATAAGAGCCGGAGTTCAGAACACCTGAATATACACGGATGAATGCGAGCTTTCCTACGAAAGGATCGGTCATGATCTTGAATGCCAGTGCTGAGAAAGGCTCCTCATCAGAAGACTTTCTGGTCACTTCATTACCCTCTAAATCAACACCTGTGATGTCAGGGACATCGGTAGGTGCGGGCATGAACTCAAGAATCGCATCCAGCAGCTTCTGTACACCCTTGTTACGATATGCAGAACCACAGCATACAGGGATTGCAAGACAGTCACAGGTAGCTTTACGGAGAACTGCCTTTAACTGCTCAACAGTAGGCTCCTCTCCCTCAAGATACATCATCATTAAATCGTCATCTAACTCGCAGATCTTCTCTACCAGCTCGGTGTGATATAACTCAGCGTCATCCTTCATATCATCCGGAATCTCCACGATAGAAATATCATCACCCTTGTCATCGTTGTAGATATATGCTTCCATCTCAAACAAATCGATGATTCCCTTGAACTGATCCTCTTTTCCGATCGGAAGCTGTAATACGATGGCATTTTTTCCTAATCTTGTACGGATCTGCTCAACAGCTCCGTAGAAGTTTGCACCCAGGATATCCATCTTGTTGATGAATGCCATACGAGGTACATGATAGGTGTCAGCCTGACGCCATACATTCTCTGACTGAGGCTCTACACCACCCTTAGCACAGAACACACCTACGGCTCCGTCTAAGACACGCAGCGAACGCTCAACCTCTACGGTAAAGTCAACGTGTCCCGGGGTATCAATAATATTGATACGATGCTCCAACGCACCGGGCTTTACCTTTGCATGGTCCTCTAAGGTCCAATGACAGGTTGTAGCGGCTGAAGTAATGGTAATACCTCTCTCCTGCTCCTGCTCCATCCAGTCCATGGTAGCAGTGCCTTCATGAGTATCACCGATCTTGTAGTTAATACCAGTATAATACAGAATACGCTCGGTCAATGTGGTCTTACCAGCATCGATATGAGCCATGATTCCGATATTTCTGGTTCTCTCCAACGGATATTCTCTTCCAGCCAAGATTTTTTCCTCCTAGAATCTGTAGTGCGCAAATGCCTTGTTGGCCTCTGCCATCTTGTGCATATCTTCTTTTCTCTTTACAGATGCACCGGTATTGTTTGCTGCATCCAAAATCTCATTGGCCAGTCTCTCCTCCTGAGTCTTCTCGCCCCTCTTACGGGAGAACATGGTCAGCCAGCGGAGTGCTAATGCCTGGCGACGATCAGGGCGAACCTCGATCGGTACCTGGTAGGTAGCTCCACCGATACGTCTTGCCTTTACCTCAAGTAAGGGCATTACGTTGTTCATTGCTTCTTCAAAAACCTCTAATGCAGGCTTGCCAGCTTTTTCTTCTACTCTGGCAAATGCTCCGTATACAATCTTCTGTGCAACACCCTTCTTACCGTCTAACATGATGTTATTGATAAGCTTGGTGACCACGGTATTATTGTAAATAGGATCTGCTAATACTTCTCTTTTCTGAGTATGTCCTTTACGCGGCACGATACTTCCCTCCTTAATAATAATATTAAATCATCGGTACTCACATGTGTCCTCTAATGTGTCCGTGCGGAAATCTATTGTGATTGGGAAATAGAATATTCCAACACTTACCTTAGTTCTGTTTGTGGTACAACTCTAACTCATGCAAAAATTATTTTGCAGCCTTCGGTCTCTTAGCGCCATATTTAGAGCGCGCCTGCTTTCTGTTCGCTACACCAGCGGTATCTAAGGTACCTCTGATGATGTGGTAACGTGTACCGGGTAAATCCTTAACACGGCCGCCACGGATCAGAACGACACTATGCTCCTGCAGATTGTGGCCTTCTCCGGGAATGTAGCTTGTTACTTCGATTCCGTTTGAAAGACGTACTCTGGCGATCTTACGAAGAGCTGAGTTAGGCTTCTTAGGAGTAGCAGTCTTAACTGCGGTGCAGACACCTCTCTTCTGAGGAGAAGAAGCATCGATCGACTTTTTCTTTAAAGAGTTAAATCCCCTCTGTAAAGCCGGTGCGGTAGACTTCTTAACTGCTGTCTGTCTTCCTTTTCTTACTAACTGGTTAAATGTCGGCATTCTATTCACCTCCTGTTTTTATAATGGGTTTGCCGAATCACAGATCCGGCGTATTTTTGCGCAGAAAATGCCTGTAAAGCAATTGCCTGCACGTTAGAACATTATAGACACCAAAATAGCGGCTGTCAAGAGATTTTCTAAAAAATCCCCAAAACAGCCGCTATTTTTTCGTTTTTATCTCAGATCTTCTACCAGTTCGTACAATGCTTCTGCAGAATTGAAGTTGTCCGGAATAATTTCGTCACTGGGAATCTGCACACCATATCTGTCTGCTATTTCTGAGATGATGGAAATGATATCCAGTGATCCGATCAATCCGTCATCTACCAGTGCTTCCTCCTGCTCGAAATCAATATTCGGCTTGATCTCATTTAACATTTTGATAAATTCTTCCATTACTGATTACCTCCCTCGCATTTTTCATTGATAATTTTTTTAATTTCTTTTCTAAGAAGTGTACCCTTGAAGGTTTTCGGCAGTTCCTCTGTAAAATAATATTCTCTGGGCAGTTTATAGCTCTCTAATCTATCTGCAAGGAACGCTTCAAACACAGCCTGATCGTACCCTTCCTTAGCAACAATCAACATCACCGGAAGCTCGCCGGTGATCGCATCTGCACGCGAACTGTATGCACACTCCGCGATATCCTCATAGCCTCGCGCAACATCCTCTACCTCTGCAGGCGAGATCTTGCTTCCGCCGTAGTTGACGATATCATCACTTCTTCCGACAAGAATACATCTTCCTGCCTCATCCATGTATGCCAGATCCTTCGTCATGACATAGCCATCCGTCATGGTCTCTTCCGTAAGCTGCGGTTCATTATAATAACCCTGCATGACAATGGGACCGCCCCACGCCAGCAGCGCAGGATTTTCCTCTGATACACCTTTTACCGCATTTCCGTTCTCATCCACGAAATGAACGATCGAATTGACGGTCGGCGTTCCGATACAGCCGGGTTTATTGTCTTCACTGTTAAAATCCAGAATGCAGGAACAGCCCGCCTCGGAAGAACCGTAAAAATTGTAAAGCCGCAGATTCGGCATCAGCTTGATCAGCCGTTGTTTATCTGCTTCCATGAGCGGTGCCGAACCGATCTGAATATACTCCAGCTGATCTTTGTAATCAGCGATCCGGTCATTTGACAATTCAAAGATCATTCCAAGCGATGCCGGCGATAATGCCATGGAAGTCACACCATATTTCTCTATCAGCTTCCACAACGTTCCGACAAACACCATACCATCCATCAGGCACACGGTTCCGCCATTTACGATATCGGACTGGTATCTCCGAAGTCCAAACGCATGATTTAACGGCATCGGGATCACTTCTACATTTTCATGCGTCATCCGCGTTCCCTCAATCACGTTTTCTGCGATCGCCACATCATTCAGATGACTCAAAACAACGCCCTTTGATTTCCCGGTTGTTCCGGTCGTAAACAGGATCATGGAGAGGTCATCTGCCTCCGGAAGCGGCAGTTCTGCCTCCTCTGCCTCCTGCATGGCTTTCACAAGCTCCTTATTTCCATATACGCGCATGGTATCCAACTCTTCATCTGCAATGACTACCGATGCATCAACGGCCTTTGCGATCTCCGCCATACGGTCAGCACCCAATGTCTTTTCCACCGGAACCGGCAATGCACCCACGTACTGCAATGCAGTAAATATAACCAAAAAATCTATATTTTGCGTACAACGAATAACGACATGCATGCCCTTCTCAATTCCGTTGTCGGAGAGCACCGTCGCCATCTTGCGGATGTTTTTCCAGTACTCACTATATGTCACGTTTTTTCGGGTCTCACATACCGCATATTTATCCGGCTGCGTATTTGCATAGTCTTTAATATAATGCAATACACTATTCTTTCTCATCGGTTACTCCTTTCGCTACTTCTTCCTTCCACTTTTCCATCAGCTCATCTGCATTCTTATTCCATTCTTCACAGGCAGCACGCCAGTGCTCCTTCTGTACCTCGTCCAACCGATCCGGCAACTCATAGTTTTTCGCAAGATAGGATGCGAGATATGTGGTCACTTTCTGTGAACCAGCGATATTGGTATGCTGCTCATCATAATAATCCGTCCGGGTATCCAGTCCGATCTCATCCATAAGATCCATCATATCCAGATAATCATAGCCCTGCTGTTTGATGTACTCTGACATCTGGGCATGCAGATTCCCCCGCGCCTCGCCCGGAAAATAAGGCGTTGATAAAAAGAAAACACGCTTTCCCAATTCCTCCGCTTTCGCTGCAATACGGTCAATACTGTTCTTATATTCCTCCTCGAGCCGGATCGTTTCATTTTCCTTAACAGCCGTTGCTTCCATCGGGGTCACCTTGTAGGTCTGTCTCACATACATATCCGTGTCTACGATACCATTCAGGCGCTCTACCACTTTATCTGACTTAAATGTGACCGCATTCCCATGATACTTCAAAATAGGAAGCATCCATTCCAGCTTCTTGTTCTCTTCATCCTCCTCCAGAAGATCATTGATCATCGCCAGACGATTCAGCGACGGTCGCATACCCGTCGCTATATAGCTGAACATTGCCAGATCATTTTTCGGATCATCCGTCTTATTAATGACACGCGCCTGAGCCGCCTCCGGGTATCGAACTTCTACCACATATAAATCTACATCCTGCGTTTTTTCCACTTCATCCATCAGATACGGGATCGCATCGATATCCTGAGCCGCTGTCGCAACCAGCGCGGATGTAAAGCCCTGTTCCTGATAGGCCTGTTGCGGGATCCAGAAACGATACATTGCACTGGAACCCATGCAGACTACGTTCAGCGTATCTTTATCTTCTTTATATAAATAGTTTAAATTATCGGTATCCATCTCTGCCGGTCGCAAAAAGTGTCCGACAGATGTCATCATTCCACCCAGCAGGCACACAAACACCACTGCTGCTATGATTCTCTTTATCTTCATATATTAGATCTGCCTTCCTGATATATTTTCCTCTGCTTCAGCCAATGACACATTTTTAGAACTGTTCATATATAAATGTTGCTCCGACGCCGGATCCGTATACTCCATATGTCAGAACGAACATGAGGCCGCCCAGTAAAACCACCCATCTGAGCCACAGATTCTGTCTGGAGAGCCACTGGCGAATGGTTTCCTTATTTCCGTTCTGCATCCGGATCTCCTGTGCTACAGATACGAGCAGCAGAACGATACAGCCCACGATCACAACGAGCCAGTCATTGTGTGTCAGCGCGATCGTTTCAACATTGTAGAACACATCTCTGTCTGCCACAATGGAAGTCAGTGTATTGATGGTGTCCTGTATTCCATGTCCCATAAAGATAATTCTTCCGATGACGCACAACAGGAATGTTCTCAGCATACGGAAGATATTCCAGCTGATGCAGTCCCGCTTGATATTCAGCTTTTGCGTAAGCTTTTCGATCGGCTGTTCAAACATGGTAGAAAAGCAGATCAGAATACCGTGATACAGACCCCAGCAGATATAATTCCAGCTCGCGCCATGCCAGAAGCCGGTCAAAAACCATACACATAAGATCGGCAGACAGGAAGCCACATTTCTTCCCCAGTCATTCCCGAGATATTTTCTTCCGATCGTATTCAACTTCAGGAAAAGTGACGAAGTGGATACGGGATAAAAAACATATTCTCTGAAAAAGGCACCGAGTGAAATATGCCAGCGTCTCCAGAATTCAGGCAATGTCTGTGAAAAATACGGACGCTCAAAGTTTTCTCCCAAACGGATACCAAAACACTCCGATGCTCCCCGCACCATGTCCATGCAACCAGAGAAATCGCAGTAAATCTGTATGGAGTACATCACTCCCGCAAAAAAGAAGATCGTTCCCTTATACTCACTGCTGTTTCCGAAAATCTCCGTCACAAACAATGCCAGACGGTCTGCAATGACAAGCTTCTTAAAGTAGCCCCAAAGGATCAGCCACGTTCCCTGTATCACTCCATCATAGTCAAACTTATGAGCAGTAAACATCTGCGGAGCCACCTTGTCATATCTGGCAATGGGGCCCTGCGTAATATGCGGAAAATATAATACATAAGTGAGATATTTCAGGAAGTTCTTCTGCGCCCTTATTTTCCCGTTGTAGATGTCCATCAGATAGGAAATCATCATAAATGAATAGAATGATATTCCGAGTGGCGCCATCAGTTTCCACGAGGGGAGATTTGTCAGGCTAAGCTTTGTGAGCACCTTATTGATATTCCAGATGCAGAATCCGCTTGCCTTGTAAACAAACAATACGCCGATTACAACAAGAAGCGAAAGGATCAGAATTCTCTTTCGCTTTGTCTTCATCTCATTTTTCACAGCGCGGGCAGCCTTGCGGTCAAGCCCCTGTACCTTTTGCTCCTGCGCGTCCAGATTCTTCTGCATGAGCATCGCAAGAATGTAAACAACGACTGCGGTCGTGCCGACAACAGCCAGATACCGTACGCCTGCAAACGCATAAAACACAACGCTTGCAAGCAACAGTATCACCCACTGTAATTTTTTAGGTACAATATAATAACATAAGATCGCTATTGCTAAAAACAGCAAAAATTCATAAGATACAATCGACATCTTTCTTATACCCCTTTTATCTTAAATAAATCACGCCTTCACATATCGCATACTATCATTTAACAAATCTGATGTCAAACACAATTTTCTTCCATTCTGCAGGTTTCACAGATTTTTCACCAAATATCGACTGCCCTTTTTTCTGCATTTTATGCTTTAAGTTGTTTGAAACATAGGCCAATATGTCATCAGTAAGTATCCGGTCAGAGACATTAATGCGATCACCATGATCGTCATTTTCCAGCCTTCCTTGAACATGTATTTCGGTTCCATTCCGTATCCAACCGGGATCGCACGGATCGAGGTCGGCAGCATATATGACAGGTTCACTCCGATAGAAGCTATGTATACGTATGGAATCGGATCCTCTCCGATACCCTGAATGATGGATATTACGATCGGGATCGCCACCGCAGCTGTTGCCGTATTCGATGTTACATCCGAAAGCAATAATGTCAACGTGATAATTACACAGACAGTCACAAATCCGCCACCCAGATTCATTTCAGATACCCATGTTCCGATTGCTTCTGCTGCGCCTGATCCGTTGATCAAAGTGCCTGCCGCCAATCCGCCTGCAAAAATATAGATCAGCTCCCAGATGATCTTTGTCTGAACAGATTTCCATACCATCAGGCGATTTCCGCTTTTATCTGTTACCATAAACGAAAGAATCGCACAGATAATAAATGCATACGCCGGCTTGAGTCCGGGCAGTAATGACTGGTACAACTGGCGTGTAAACGACAATACGGTTGCGATCACAAACAACAATAATGAAGCTTTTTCTTCAAAGGACATCGGCGGAAGCTTTCCGAACTCTTTCTCGAAAAACTCGTCCGCATTTCCAATGACTTCATTTTTCTTTACATTTCTAAGCAAAAACAGCACGTTGCTGACGAACAGCACCAGCATGATCGGGAAGAAACGGATCACCCATGACATATACATATATTCTTTTCCGGTCAGCTGCTGCAGATAATCCACCGTAACCAGATTCATTGCTCCCCCCAGCGGAGATGCCAGGCCTCCGAGACCGGCTGCATATGCGATCGTAAGTAATAATTTTGATCCAACCCTGCTGTTTTTTATATCGCCTTCTCCGATATATGTGAGCATGGATACCGCGATTGGTGTGATCGTTGCGCAAACCACAGCATTTGGAAGCACTGCGGACAATAACATGGATAAGACAAACCAGAATACGATCTGCTGTCTGAAATTGTTTCCGATCATCTTTAAGAATACAGAAGCGATTCGCTTGTCAAGTCCCGTTTTTTCCCAAGACACTGTCAGTATGGACGCACCAAGCAGTAAAAGAATCGTTTCAGATGCATAATTTGCAATGATCGAACTCATATCTGTAATCTGCAGCAATGCATTTACAACAATCGGCAAAAATGCAGTCACTGCATAATCCACAGGACCGGTCACCCACCACCATGCCATCCATGCAACCGTACCGATGGCAGCTCTGGTCTGAAATGTTGTAAACACGCTCTCCGGCAGGGCAAGTATGCCAAGCAGCAATAACGCCGGTCCGATGAGTAAATTAACGGTTCTTGATCTCTTCATTTTAATCTCTTCCTTTCGTCATTAAATCTATAAACAATTTGCAAACTTTTGATATATACTGTCTGGAATCATATGCAATATAAATGTTTCTTCCTGCCGTTCCCTGTGGCAGGGAGTATAAGCATACACATCCTTCCAGATGCCTTCCCATCAGTGCCTCTTCCGATGCAACGACAATCCCCAAGCCTTTTTTTGCCAGAGACACTGCTATGGATACCTGGTCAACACAAATGGATGATCTCAACGTAATTCCCTGTTCAAGGAAAAACTCATTCATTCTGCGCTGCAGCGGAAACTCCGAAGGCAGCGTGATATACGGCTCACCGGAAAATACCGAATAATCCGTGATCATTCGTTCTTCTCCCAGCTGTACCTGATATTCCTTCATTCGATCGTTTATTTCAAACATTTCGGGAACGCACAGATACAATCGCTCCTGCCGGATCGGAATCAATGTGAAATTATCGGGGATATGCTTTTCATCTGTACATACAAAACACTCGATCTCCCCGTCCAAAGCATCCTGAATCAGCTCCATCAGTGTTCCGCTGCGCATGTCAATATGACATTCCGGATACTGTTCCAGCAATTCGGGAATCACATTTGCAACCAGCGACTCGATGTACACAGCAGCACCGCCGACTGATAATACCTTTTTCTTCAGAGGTCCGATGTCCGATATCTCCTTTTGCATCTGCTTCGTGAGTTCTTTTCGTTTTTGTAAATATTCTATATAAATATTTCCTTCTTCCGTCAGACAGATCGGTTTGCTTTTTCTGTCAACCAATGAGAAACCCAGTTTCTTCTCCAGATTTGTCAATGCAAGGCTCAATGCCGGCTGCGAAATCCCCAGCTGCTTGGCTGCACTTGTCAGGCTGCCCCATTTTATGATTTCCAACAAATATTGATCCGCTAATTCCATTCCTCCCTGTTTCACCACCATTTCTTATCACTTGCTATTTGCTATTTGCTATTTCTTATATATGTATAAGCTTTTTCTTATTATACGCATATTTTTTCCAATGTCAACCATTTTTCCCACATATTATCTAAAATTTTCTATTAAGAAATGCCTCGCTCTGCGAGCCATTTCTTAATCATGTATCAAAAAAGAGTGCAACCCTTTCTTGATCAGAAAGAATTACACTCTTCTCGTAATAATAATTATTCTTCTTCAAAATCCTCTTCTGCGATGACCGGGTCGTCGCTTTCCGCTTCTACATCATCATCAAAGCTGTCTACAAAAGCTGCATCTGCAAGATCCTCTTCGTCCTCCGCTGCAAAATCATCAGCGTCAAACAGTTCATCCTCCATCAGCAGTACATTCATACGCTCATCAGAATCAAGCTTGATATTGCGGTAACGCTTCATACCGGTTCCTGCCGGGATCGGCTTACCGATGATTACATTCTCCTTCATACCGATCAGAGAATCAACCTTGCCCTTGATCGCTGCCTCTGTCAGAACCTTCGTTGTCTCCTGGAAGGAAGCTGCGGACAGGAAAGAGTTGGTCGCAAGTGAGGCCTTGGTAATACCGAGCAGCACCTGTGTGCCCTCTGCCAATGTTTTGCCCTCGCTCGCAAGTCTTTCATTGGTATCCTCAAAATCTAAGGTGTCCACCATTGTTCCGGGCAGGAAATCAGAATCTCCGTTTTCCTCCACGCGGATCTTCTGCAGCATCTGGTGTACAATGACCTCAATATGCTTATCGTTGATCTCTACACCCTGCAGACGGTATACTCGCTGTACCTCGCGCAACATGTAATCCTGCACGGCACGCACACCCTTGATCTTCAAGATGTCGTGAGGATTTACAGAACCCTCTGTCAGCTCGTCACCTGCCTCAAGCACAGCGCCATCCATGATCTTGATATGTGATCCGTAAGGGATCAGATAGCTCTTTGTCTCGCCCGTTTCCTGATTGGTGACAATGATCTCACGCTTCTTCTTGGTGTCCTTGATCGTAGCAACACCACCAAACTCTGTGATAATGGCAAGTCCCTTCGGTTTTCTCGCCTCAAAAATTTCCTCGACACGAGGAAGACCCTGTGTGATATCGTTACCTGCCACACCACCGGTATGGAAGGTTCTCATCGTCAGCTGTGTACCGGGCTCACCGATGGACTGTGCCGCGATGATACCGATTGCCTCGCCGACCTGTACAGCCTGACCGGTTGCCATATTGGAACCATAGCATTTTGCACAGACACCCATGTGTGAACGACAAGTCAGGATCGTACGGATCTTTATCTTTGTTAGCGGCTCGCCGTTTGCATCCACGCCCTTGCTGATCACCGCCTCGGCACGCTTCGGTGTGATCATATGGTTTGCCTTAACAAGTACATTGCCGTCCTTGTCAACGATCGTCTCTGCCGCAAAACGGCCGGTAATACGATCCTGCAGGCTCTCGATTTCCTCTTTTCCGTCCATGAATGCCTTCACATACATGCCGGGAATCTCTCTGCCTGTTCCCTCACAGCAGTCTGACTCGCGTACGATCATGTGCTGTGATACGTCTACCAGACGTCTGGTCAGATATCCGGAATCGGCAGTACGAAGCGCGGTATCGGAAAGTCCCTTACGAGCTCCATGTGCAGACATGAAGTACTCCAATACGTCCAGACCTTCACGGAAGTTTGACTTGATCGGCAGCTCAATGGTACGTCCGGTCGTATCTGCCATCAGTCCACGCATACCTGCCAACTGCTTAATCTGCTTGTCGGAACCACGCGCTCCGGAATCAGCCATCATGAAGATGTTGTTGTATTTATCCAGTCCGGACAACAACGCCTCTGTCAGCGCATCGTCCATCTCTTTCCAAGTCTCGACAACTTCTTTATAACGCTCCTCCTCTGTGACCTGACCACGCTTGTACTGTCTGGTGATCTCATCAACAGTATCCTGCGCATCCTGGATCATCTGAGGCTTCTGCGGCGGCACGGTCATATCGGAAATAGATACGGTCATCGCAGCGCGGGTAGAATACTTGTAGCCCATTGCCTTGATGTCATCCAGCACCTCTGCGGTTCTGGTAGCACCGTGAATATTGATAACCTTTTCAAGGATCTTCTTTAAGTGCTTCTTACCTACATGGAAGTCTACCTCCAGCTGCAGATAATCCTCCGGCTTTTCACGCTTTACAAATCCCAGATCCTGCGGAATGATCTCGTTGAAAATCAGTCGTCCGAGCGTTGTCTCGATCGTACCGGAAACGTGCTCTCCTTCCGGAGTCACTGCCTCCTGATGCACGCGGATCGTCTGATGCAGGGTGATCACACCATTCTCATATGCCAGCAGTGCCTGATTCGTACTGCTGAAGAATCGCTCCAAAACGTCTTCGGGTGTACAGATAACCTCACGCTCAGACTCGTCATGTGTCTGATAGCGGATCATATCACTCACCTTGATCTCGCCGGCATCCAATGCAGCTTTCAACTGTTCCTTGGAATCGTATACCTTGTCATTTACGGTGACAACGCCCTCTTCTGTATGATCCGGCACCTTATCCATTGTCAGATAGTAGATACCAAGTACCATATCCTGTGAAGGAACGGCTACAGGGCCTCCGTCAGAAGGCTTTAACAGGTTGTTCGGTGAGAGCAGCATAAATCGGCACTCTGCCTGCGCCTCCTGTGACAACGGCAGATGGACAGCCATCTGGTCTCCGTCGAAATCGGCATTAAATGCGGTACATACGAGCGGATGCAGCTTGATCGCTTTACCCTCGACGAGGATCGGCTCGAACGCCTGAATACCAAGTCTGTGCAGGGTAGGTGCACGGTTCAGCATAACCGGATGCTCTTTGATCACATCCTCTAAAACATCCCAGACTTCAGGCTGCAGACGCTCTACCATCTTCTTTGCACTCTTGATATTGTGTGCGGTGCCGTTCGACACCAGTTCCTTCATAACGAAGGGCTTAAACAGCTCGATCGCCATCTCTTTGGGCAGACCGCACTGATAAATCTTTAATTTCGGTTCTACAACGATAACGGAACGTCCGGAATAATCCACACGCTTTCCTAACAGGTTCTGACGGAAACGTCCGGATTTTCCCTTTAACATAT
>JBJEML010000048.1:0-14611 GCA_051879675.1 Lachnospiraceae bacterium
TAGGCATAGACGGAATGACAAAGGAAGAATACGGACGAAATCTGGACGAAAACATTAAAGAGTTGATAGGACGGATGAAGAACTTTAAATATATTCCCCAGCCAGTACGTCGCACCTACATTCCAAAACCTAATGGGAAAATGCGTCCACTAGGGATTCCTGCATATGAAGACAGATTGGCACAGAGTGTGATGGCAGAGATATTAAATGATGTTTACGAGCCACGATTTCTGGATTGTTCCTATGGATTCAGACCGAATCGAGGAGCACACGATGTTGTGAAATATATTAACCAGACCATTATGACCAAGAAAGTGAACTATGTTCTTGACGCGGACATCAAACGATTCTTCGACAACCTTGAACAGAAATGGCTTATGAGGTTTCTGGAGCATGATATTGCAGATAGGAACTTTCTGCGGTATGTAAGCAGATTCCTCAAATCTGGAATCATGGAGAATGGAACAATACTGGAAAGCGACAAGGGAACACCGCAAGGAGGACAGATTTCGCCGATTCTTGCAAACGTATATTTACATTATGTGCTAGACCAGTGGTATGAGTTAGCACTAAAGAAGTACGCAAAAGGCGAAGTATACTATGTACGATACGCAGATGATTTTCTAGGATTTACATTCTTCAATACAAGAACAAGGGGAGGAAAATACCGTCTGGGAGTGAGAACCAGTAAGAAGAAACTGAAAACGAAGAAGCAGACAGTGAAAGCATGGCTAGTGACTAGGCTGACGAAACCAGTTGCAGACACAATGAAGTTAATCAACCTTTCGTTAGCGGGACATTACAACTATTATGGAGTTAGTGGGAATTTCCACGCGATTCAGGGATTCTGGAAATATGTAAAATATGCAACATATCGAATGCTGAATCGCAGAGACCAGAAAGGAAAGTTCAGATATTCAAAGTTTCTCCGAGTATGGAATTATTACGTGAAAGAACCACATTTAACTACAGATATTTGGAATTGGAAACCGATGTTGGTTTGAAGAGCCGTATGCGGGAAAACTGCACGTACGGTTCTGTGAGGGGCAGTAGGCAAGCCTTTCACGCAGAATTATTTTGAAAGGAGTGTCGAGACTGTCTACTCGACGGATCAGTTATGAATACACAGGAAAAACAGCCGAAGCTATACCGGATGGGCTGCATTGCCTTTTTCTTTAGCGGGATCTGCGCCATGAGCAGTGGTGTGATCGTGAGTCTCTTGCAGGAATATTATGGGTTTGCTTATGGAATGACAGGAACCCTGCTGTCACTTATGAATATCGGAAATCTCGTCGCAGGCTTTGCTTCTGCCGTTTTACCGTCAAAGATCGGCACACGGGCGACGGTCATGACGCTCACCAGTGGATACGCGCTGGGTTATCTGTTTATGACATCGGGCAATTATATGTGGCTGCTCATGCTGGCATTTGTATTGCTTGGACTGGCGAAGGGAAATGCCATCAATAATTGTACGGTGCTTGTGGGAAACAACTCAAAAGATCGTACAAAAGGCATGAATGTGATGCACGCCAGTTATGCGTGCGGCGCATTACTCGGGCCGATCCTGATCACGGCAGCACTGACTGTCGGGAAGTTTACACCGATGTATGCCCTTGCGGTGTTGGGCGTTTTGCTCTGGCTCGTTTTTGTAGCGGTTAAGTTTCCGGGAAAGAGCGCACAGGCTGCAGACGGAAAAAAGGAAAAGACCGACTGGGGCTTTTTGAAGGAGAAAAAATTCTGGCTACTCACAGGACTGATCTTCTGTCAGAATGCGGCGGAGACCAGCGTGACCGGATGGATGGTGACATACTATAAAGGAAACGGCATTTTGTCCGGCACACTGGCAAATTATACACTGACGATCATGTGGGGAGCGACGCTGATCGCGAGACTTCTCATCGCGTTCGTGTTCCCGATCAAAGACCGGTTTAAGGCGCTTGCGATCATGGGTGGTGGCTGTGTTGTTCTGTACGCGGCACTGATTTTTTCCAATACCGGCTGGCTGGCGATCCTGATGCTGTTCGCATTTTCCTTTGCAATGGCAGGAATCAATCCTACCGGCGTGGCAGGCGCGGGAAATATGCTAAATGCTGCCAGCATGGGTATCATGCTGCCGGCAGCAGGACTCGGGGCGATCCTCATGCCGTGGATCATCGGGCTTGTGGCAGAGGGCGTGAACCTTCGCGCAGGCATGTTCTGCAATATTGTTCCATGTGTGGGAATCCTTGTGTTCAGCCTGCTCTGCAGACGGCTCGGGGATGATTGATACGGAAGATCAAGTGCTTCCGGGGAAGGAGCGCGGTTATGGTAACGTGGTTCTACTTTATTGTTTTTTTGCTGGCAATGTTCATGGCGGCAAGTTTTTTGCTTCAGACGAAAAATGCTGACAGCACGTTCATTTTGTTCAGCATCATGGTGGTCGTCAACTGTCTGGGGCGCTTTATGCTGGCAACAGCGCAGACGCTGGAGATGGCGCTGTGGGCGAATAAATTTTTGTATGTGGGAGGCTGTTTTGCACCGCTTTTGATCGTAGTAGTGCTGGCAAGGCTGTGTAATCAGCGGATGCCGGTCTGGCTGACCGCTGGACTGACGGCGTATTCCGCGCTGGTCATAGGACTTGTCCTGACGATCGGAAGATCCGGTATTTACTATAAAGACGTTCAGCTGGGACACGGGAACGGCTACAATTATCTGATCAAAACATACGGGCCGCTACATATCCTATATCCGATCATGATGCTTGTATATGCCTGTATCATGGTCTTTTATCTGGCTTACGGCATCAGGCAGAGAAAGTATGTGTCTTTTCGCGCGGTTCTGACATTGAGCGGCACCTGTTTTGCGGTCATTGCGATGTATATCTTAGAGCGTGTGCTCCATTCTAACATCAGTTTTATTGCGGTGGGCTATCTGTTCGGTATTGCGCTGCTGGTCAAGTATTATGAACGGCTCAGTATTTATGATATGTCCGCGAATATTATGAACTCGATCGAAAAGATGAAAGAGTACGGTTATCTCGTCGTGGATGACAAAAAGAGATATATCAATGCCAATGACTATCTGAAGGAGCTGTTTCCGGAGATCCGTGACTGGACGGTGGAGCAGGAGATCCCGGAGTCGGACAGCTATCTGTTCCGGGAGGTGGTGCAGTATCTGCTGAATTGGGAGAGATCAGAAAAGGAGCCAAAGACCATTCAGGCAGGTGATCGTTTTTTCCAGATGGAGATCCGGGCACTGTCCTACAGGGAAAAAGGAAATGTCGGCTATCTGATCGAGTTCGTTGACCGCACGATCGAGAAAAAGTATTATCAGACGATCGAGGATTATAATGTGAAGCTGGAGGATGAGGTCGCAGAAAAGACCGAGCACATCATGCATATGAAGGACATGCTGATCCTCGGCATGGCGGATATGGTGGAGAGCCGGGATCAGAATACCGGCGGACATATCAAGCGGACCAGTGCGGTGGTCAGTGTCTTCGCAGCACGGCTGAAGCAGGAGGACGACAGGTTCCACTTCGAAAAGGGATTTTTGAAGCAGGTGGAGAAGGCGGCGCCCATGCACGATCTTGGAAAGATCGCCATTAATGATGTAGTGTTGAGAAAGCCCGGAAAATACACGGATGCGGAGTACGCGGAAATGAAGCGGCATCCGGCAGAGGGTGCAAAGATCGTCGAGAATATCCTGAATGGTGTTGAGGATGAGTCGTTTGTACAGATCGCGAAAAATATTGCGCTGTATCATCATGAAAAATGGAACGGAAAAGGATATCCCACCGGACTGTCCGGCACAGATATCCCAATCGAAGCGCGTATCATGGCGCTGGCGGATGTGTTTGACGCGCTCGTGAGCAAGCGCTGTTATAAGGATGCGTTTACTTACGATAAGGCATTTACCATTATCGAGGAGTCACTGGGCGAGCATTTTGACCCTGAACTGGGCGCGGTATTCCTCTCTTGCAGACCTCAGCTGGAGGGACTGTATGACAGCTGGAGTGAAGGGGCGGTGGCATAGCTCATAACCAGCGCAGCCAACCGCAGCCGATCATAAACAAAAACATGAAACCGGTGAGCATGAGCGTTCCTTCAGAGGTTTTCTTCGGATGAAGGACACGGGTCAGCCGGTAGCGCAAAGAAGAGGCGCGGGCGGACAGACAGGTCGTAAAGCCGCGATGTTCGCCGGCTGTGTCAAGTAGCAGCTTGGCGTAAAAGGTGCGGGTGTCGTCATTCGCATCTTCCAGTACGATCTCGTCACAGGACAATTCCAGATCATTTGCCGCCTGCCTGAGCGCGAGCCAGATGAGTGGATCAAACCAGCAAAGGGAAGCGCAGAAGGCAAAAAACAGCTTGGAGTCTGTATCGCGGCGGCGCAGATGATGCAGCTCATGGCGAAAGATCATGCGCAGCTCGCGCTCGTTATAGGCACGTATGGGTAATACACACATACGTGTCTTTTTTGTGTGTCCAATAGAAAACGGTGAGCGGGCAACAGATGTGCGCACAAGCCGTACCGGGGTAACAAAGCCAAGGGTTTTCTGTTCCTCCTGCCAGATCGCAAGCACAGTTTCATCTGTTTCCGGCGCTGCGGTGCGTAAGATCTGGCGGTACAGGCGGATATGTGAGAGGACTGCGCCGCCGAACAGGATCACAAACCCAAACGCCCACAGGAAGGTCAGCACATAGACGGCTGTTTTTGGAATACGCTGAAGTAATAAAATCAGTGCATTGTATGTACCGGGTGAGTAGACGAGCACATAAGAACTGGAAAAAACCGGGAGCAGCCATAGCGTGGCGCAGGATCTGGCACTGAAATGACGGCGCAGGAGCGGCAGCAACACAAGCAGAACGGTGTACACTGCGCTGATGAGCAGTATATAACAAAAGGCACACAGAAAGAACAGGCGCAGTCCTTCCGCCAGAGAATACCGGATCACCATCAGGATGCATAAAAGGAAAAACAGGCACGGCACGATCAGAGATGAAAGAAAGATCTGCGTATTCAGATCATACCCGTCACCGCCGAACAGCCGGTCTGCGTCAGACATGCCGACACCGTGCTCCAATCCCCAGGTTCGCCTGAAATGAAATCCGATCAAGACCGCCCAGCACAGTGCAGCGAAAATAATAGAAATCCAGTCATATGCGGTGATATGATTCATAAGAGCCCCCTTTCCAGCATGTCCTTCAGTTCCTCGATATCTTCCCGGCTCACGCCGCTGTCACACAGGGCGGTGGCAAAGCTCGCCAGCGAGCCGCCGTAGAGACGATCCAGGATGCTTCGGCTCTCCCCGGCCAGATACTCCCGTTCAGAGATGAGCGGCGTGTAGTAGTTGGTGCGCCCTTTTCGGGTGAGCGACAGAAAGCCTTTCTCACAGAGTCTGGTCAGAAAGGTGATGATCGTGCTGGGCGCAAGCTGTTTTTCATCTCCCAGCGCCTGCTCGATGGTGCTTCTTGCCACCGGCGGTTCCTCTTTCCATATGATCTGCATGATGGACAGTTCTCCGTCCGGTAGGCGTTTCTTTGTGCTCATATAAATGCCTCCTTACACGTGAATCGTTTATCACTACAAATGTAGTGATATGTAAATATTATAATTTGTCATACAAAATGTCAATAACAAATTGCAATTTGCGTAAAATTTCGCTATAATGAGGTCGAAAATCTGATAATTGAAAGAGAGGAGGGGACAGGCAGATGAGTGATTATGTGCTCAGCTGCTGCTCAACGGCAGATCTGACAGAAGAGCATTTTTTAAGGCGAGGGATTTCATACGTTGGTTTTCATTACGAGCTGGGTGGCGTGCGCTATCTGGATGATCTCGGCAAAACAATTGATTTCCCGACCTTTTATCAGGCAATGGCAGATGGCGTGAGAACGAAGACTTCGCCGGTGAGCGTGGATGAATTCGAGACATATTTTGAGAAAATACTTTACAGAGGGAAGGATATTTTGCATGTGTGTCTATCCTCCGGTATCTCTGATGTCATGAGCTCTGCGATGGAGGCAAGGGAGCACCTGGCAGAGCGTTATCCGGAGCGGCAGATTTTTATTGTGGATTCGCTGGGCGCTTCCTCCGGTTACGGACTTTTCATGGATCAGCTGGCAGACCTGAGGGATGAGGGCTATTCGCTGGGAGAATTGTACGAGTGGGCGATGACAAATCGTAAAAAGCTCAACCACTGGTTTTTCTCGACGGATCTGACTTATTATGTGCGCGGTGGCCGCATATCACGGGCAGCGGGAAGCATCGGAAATGCGCTGGATATCTGTCCGCTCATGAATATGGATCATGCCGGTCATCTTGTGCCGCGCTACAAGATCCGCACGAAGAAACGTGTGATCCGGGCGATCGTGGATCAGATGGAAAGCTGTGCCAGAGCGCACACGGAATATGACGGAAAATGCTATCTCTCACATTCGAATTGTTTTGAGGATGCCAGAGCGGTGGCAGATCTTGTGGAGGAGCGCTTTCCCCGGCTCGACGGAAAAGTGCAGATCTACGATGTGGGAACGACGATCGGCAGTCATACCGGACCCGGTACGGTGGCACTCTTTTTCTGGGGACAGGAACGGATGTATTGAGAAGAGAAAAAATGGTAAATGAAGGAAAAACCCTGCATCTTCTTTCGGAGATGCAGGGTTTCTTTTCATCTGTCAGAAAAATACCGGTAAATTCCGGAAAATGATCAGTCAATATAGGTCTGTGCAATCGCAGCAAAGGTGTCAGCGTTTGCTGCGTACCACGCTTCAAAATCCATGCCGGAGGCAGCAACCTTCTGTCCGACTTCCACGAGGAATTTCGGGATGTCTGCGTCGAGGATCGCTCCCAGTTCTCTGCCGAGGCTTTCGCTGCCCTGTAACTCACAACCATCTACGTTTAACACAAAAGCAGATTCGGGTTTACCGTCCACTTTCTTCATGCCGCCGCGGAATCCGATTGGGCTGGTCTGGTGTGTGCCGCAGGAGGACGGACAGCCGGAGATATGGATCTTCGGCAGGGCGTTTGCGGGAATTTTGGCTGCGCGCACAGCTTCTACACTGGCGCGGAGCAGTGCCTGGGAATCGCGCACACCCACCTGGCAGGTGGCAGCACCGATACAGCTGACACTCGTCTCAAAGGGTGAATGAGCTGCGTCATCCTCTGTCACGGCAAGGACACGGACAGCCTCGGCTCCGGTGAGGTTTACGATATAGGCAGTCTCATCCGGGGCGAGGCGAAGCTCTGCCTCCGGGATCGATTGGATCAGATCACACAGGGCGAGAAATACATCCTTATCCGGCTGACCACCGATGGGATGGTATGCAACTGCATATAAGCCTTCCTGCTTCTGAGGGACGACACGGGGATCTGTGACGGTGCTTCCATCGCCGGTCTTGGCACTGCCGGCTGCTGAGAGATCCTCCGGGAGTGTCAGATCCTCGTCGCTGTCATAGACTTCCTGCAATTTCTCGTCGTATGCATTTGCATAATTTTCTGCTCCGCCAAGTGTATCCTGCATGTAGCGCGTGCGTGCTTTGGCGCGGTTCTCATAGTTTCCGTAGGTGCGGAATGTGAGCCACATTGCCTTGATATAGTAGAGGATCTGGTTTGGCTCGATATGCTCTGCAACCTTGACACCGAGCTTTGGAAAGCCGCCCAGTCCGCCGGCACTGTACACGTCAAAAGTGCCGTCCTCATTTGCGACAAAGCCAAGATCGCGATAGGTCGCGTGGGGCTCATTCGCCGGGGAATTGGAGAATGCTATTTTTAACTTTCGGGGCATTTTTTCTGCATCGATGAGTGTCAGTACATAGTCGGCAGCGGCCTCGGCATAGGGGAGCACATCAAAATATTCGCCCTGCTCCACACCGGAGAGCGGTGCACACATGGTGTTGCGCGGGAAATCTCCGCCTCCGCCCATGATGATGATCCCGTTATCCAACGCCTCTTCCATCAGGGGGTAGAGTGCTTCCGGCTTCAGGTCGTGCAACTGTATGGTCTGGCAGGTCGTGAAGTGCAGGCGGGGTACATCATGTGAGCGCAGCATGTTGGCGATTGCTGCCAGCTTGTCCTTCGTGATACGTCCGGCAGGTGTACGCAGGCGCAGCATGCTTGCCTGACCACCCTTCTGGGCGTAGCTGCCGAAATAGCCGGAGTAGCCTTTGTAGCTGCCTTTATCCAGTTCCCCTGCAAAAAAAGCATTTGTTTTATCCTGAAATTCGGGAAGTTTTTGTTTCCATTCATGAATCTTGGTTTTGTCCATTGGAGATACCTCTCTTTCGTTTTTTCTGTTTGGATGGTCTCTTGTGACCGATCTGCTCCTTCTGAACCTGTGCCGGCAGATTTTTCACTGCCATGTGCATCAGAGAGCGAAGTGTCTCGTGCAGGATGCGCCTTGTCGGTTCATCCATATTTTTCATGTTTTCAATAAGGGCGGCAATCTCTGTCTGCCAATTGTCGCGAAGTTCGGTAAACGATGAGAGATCCGTGGCAGATAAGACAGAGTAAAGTGCGTCCACAAATTGTTCGCGCTGTTCATTTGTAAGTCCGGACAACCACTCGGATAGTGTCCGGTTCAGATAGTCGGCACCGGATGTCAGCGCGTTCAGTTTGACAAAGGCACCGTCCCGGATGATCCATGAATAGGGATTGTGCTGGATGATGCCGACGGCAGTGCTTTCGACAATTGCATAATCCTCCTGGTGCTCCAAAAGCATCCCGACGAGGGAGGACTGCGGAAGTGTTTTATGGATGCGATCACTGATACGCAGATATCCCGCACTTGAAAACATATTGTCACGGAAGCCCGGCCCGTCGTGTGAATAGATGGAAACGATCCTGTTTTGCAGGCGTGGCGGACTCATCATCGCAGCGTAAACTGCCAGATTGCCGCCCTTGGAATGACCGCCAAGGATCAACTGCCCGCGGACAAGCTTTGATATCGCAAGTGTATAATTCAGTGCCGCCTCCTGTGAGGGCACCGGTGTCAGGAAAGCCATGTTAAAATCTTCCTTCCAGCCGATCAGCGTACAGTCTGTGCCGCGAAAGGCCAGATAAGCAGTGTCTGCATTAATGAAAAATGTCATTGCGCAGAATTGTTTTTCGCTTTCCTCGTCAAATTCCTGCGCATAGTAGGCAATTCCGATATCCCGAAACCGGGGACTTGCAGCGCATGCTGTTAACAGCTTGCGGTTTTTTACAGCGTCGATCTGGCCTGCAAAGTAATGCTCAAAGCACTCTGATCGAAACAGCTGCTGCAGTGTCAGCGGTTTTCGCACTGCACCCGCACCGGGAGGAGCGATCAGATTTCCCAGATGAATATAGGACAATTGCGAGAGTACCAGAGAATCCACCTCGTGGAAGGGATGCTCCGCAAATGTGCGCATTTCGGTTTTTACATAATCAATGACGGTTTCTGACATAAGATGTTACCTTATAAAATATTTTACAATTGTGACTCAGCAAAGCGGATCGCATCCACAATGTTCGGCTGGAAATAGTCTGCGCCGATCTGTTCGTAAAATCCGTCCTTTTTCATGACGGATAAAGGCTGTTCGTTGACGTGTGAGAAAATAAGGCGGATCTTCTTTTTTGAGGCGCGCTCAGCCAGCTCATGCAGCGCACGCATGGCGCTGGCATCGATGGCGGGCACGCTTCGCATACGAATGATCAGGAATTTTGTATATTTCTTGTAATCAATGTATGCAAGCTGTTCCGCAGCGGCAAAGAACATGGGACCGCTGATCTCGTACACGCGGATCTCCTTCGGGACGGACAAAAGTGATTCTGCCTCGCCCTCGGTGACATCGGGCTGTTCGATATATTTCCAGGCTTTGACATCGCTGACTTCTGCCATCCGCTTCATGAACAGCAGGGCAGAGACGACGATACCGACCTCGATCGCAACGACAAGGTCGAAAATAACGGTCAGAAAAAAGGTTCCGAGTAATACGATGATATCGCTTTTCGGCGCTCTTTTCATCAGATTGAAAAATGCTTTCCAGTCACACATGTTCCAGGCCACAACGATGAGCACTGCGGCAAGCGTCGTCATGGGGATCAGAGCAGCAGTCGGCATCAATATTAATAATATGAGCAGCAGCGTAATGCTGTGCACGATTCCCGCGATCGGTGTGCGGCCACCGTTTTTTACATTGGCGGCGGTACGTGCGATCGCGCCGGTGGCAGGGATGCCGCCGAAAAGTCCGGAAAAGATATTTCCGAGCCCCTGACCGATCAGCTCGGCGTTGGAGTTATGCCGGTCTCCGATCATGCCGTCGGAGACGACACAGGAAAGCAGCGATTCGATGCCTGCGAGCAGAGCGATCGTAAATGCCGGTGAGAGCAACTGCCGGAGCATGGTGAAACTCACATGAGGCAGTGTGGGCATCGGCAGCTTTGAGGACAATTCGCCGTAAACGCTGCCGATCGTGTTGACCGGAAGATCGGCGAGCTTGACCACAAGGGTAGTCACAATGATTGCCACTAAGGAAGCGGGGATCTTATCCGTCAGCTTCGGGAAAAAGATCAGGATCGCAAGTGCCAGCGCGCCGATCAGGACAGTCGTAAGGTCTGTCGTTGTAATGTGCGCAGCGTATGCGGAGATCTTTTCCAAAAATTCGGAGGGCACGGCTCCCATATCCAGACCGAGAAAATCTTTGATCTGTCCGACAAACAGGCTCACGCCGATTCCGCAGGTAAAGCCTGTGGTGATCGTGTACGGAATGTATTTGATCAGTGCGCCGAAACGGCAGAGACCCATGATGATCAGGATAATACCGGCAAGGATCGTGGCAACGATCAGTCCGTCCAGTCCGTAATCCGTTACGATTCCATAAATGATCACAACAAACGCTGCAGTCGGACCGCCGATCTGAACGCGGCTGCCACCGAAAAAGGAAATAAAAAAGCCTGCGATGATGGCAGTGTAGAGACCACATTCGGGTGTGACGCCGGAGGCGATCGCAAGTGCGATCGACAACGGAAGGGCAATGATCGCGACAATAATGCCGGAAATGATGTCCTTTACGAGCTGCTGTCTGTTGTAATTTTTCATTGCTTCAAAAAGCTTTGGTTTTAGTGTTTCCATGTTTTTCTCCCATATATAGTATTTTCATAACAATTCCGAAAAAATTCTACCACCCTCATAGATGCCGGTCAAGGAAAATACGTTTGTATTTGCAGGAAAAATGTGCTAGGATGAATTTAACATGTTAGTTGGACAGAAATGAAACGAAAATAGAAGCGACAAACAGAAATGACAAACGGAGGGAAATACTATGGAGTACACTTTGGAAAACGAATTTTTGACAGTGAAGGTGTCAACGACCGGAGCCGTGCTGACCTCAATTAAGAGTAAAGACGGTCTGGAGTATCTGTGGCAGGGAGACCCGACCTACTGGGCAAATCAGGCACCGCTGCTGTTCCCGATCTGCGGAAGCATCCGCGACAATCAGGCGGTCGTCGGGGACAATAAGGAGACAAAAATGCCCAGACACGGCATCGTGCGTAAAAAAGAGTTCAGCTGTGAGCAGCAGTCCAGACATTCGATCACGATGGCTGTCGAGAGCGACGATGAGATGATCGAGCAGTTCCCGTATGCGGCAAAGCTGGCTGTTACATACACATTGGATGGTCATTCTGTGATTCAGAAATTTACGGTGGAAAATCACGAAGAAGAGGAGACAATGCCTTTCTTCGTCGGCGGACATCCTGCATTTAATTGTCCGATCGTAGCAGGCGATGACTACACGGATTATTATGTGGAATTTGAGAAGGAAGAGACCTGCAGCGTACCTGAGCAGCTGACGGAAACCGGACTTTTGAATCTGCAGAACCGCACCGATTTCCTGAAAAATACCAGGCGCCTGCCGCTCAGTTTTGATCTGTTTGCAAAGGATGCGATCACCTTTGACGAGCTGCAGTCACGCAGTGTGAAACTGGCTTCTGACAAACATGGGCACAGTGTGCGGGTCGATTTTGCGGATTTCCCGTATCTCATCCTCTGGACGACGGCAAACAAGGGACCGTTCCTCGCGATCGAGCCGTGGCTGGGATTGTCTACATGCAGTGACGAGGGCGATCAGTTTGAGGAAAAACGAAATGTACAGTTTGCCGCACCCGGGGAGAGCAAGAGCTATAGCTTTACGATCACGATTGCATGACAATATTATTTCAGAAGACGGGAAAAGGACGCACATGTGGCGTCCTTTTTGCATGCATGATATAAGATCATCTTCCATTTCCCCAGTGGATGAGTGCAAACATATCGGGGCCGGTGTGGGCTCCGATGATCGGGCTGAGCATCGTGATGCGGACGGTCAGCTCGGGGTGTTTTTCCAGCAGCATGTCGCGCAGTTTTTCAGCTTCGGGAATACAGTCAGAGCAGCAGATGTAGGCAGTCGTGCCAAGCTCCGGGTCATAGCTTGTCTCAAAGCGTTCGATCAGATTTTTGACTGCCAGCTTGTTCCCGCGTTTTTTATCGATCGTGTCCAGCTTTCCCTCGTGATTGACGGTCAGGATCGGCTTGATGTTGAGCGCTGTGCCGACAATCGCTGTCGTGGCGCTCACTCTGCCGCCGCGCATGAGATACATGAGATCCTCGACCTTGAACCAGTACAGGATATTTCTCGAATGGTCGCGGAGCCAGTCGGCATTTTCGCTGACAGACATGCCTTTTTTGCGGTTTTCGGCAGCAGCTTCTGCTAAAAGTCCCATTCCGCCGGTCGCTCCGTAGCTGTCAACGACCTCGATGCAGACATTGTCATATTCCTCCTGCAACAGCTGTACTGCCATGCGTGCGGAGGAGTAGGTGTCTGAAAGACCGCTGGAGAGTGCGAGATAAAGGATCGGAACACCTTCCTTTACAGCCGGTTCAAAGATCTCCACATAGCTGTTAGGTGTGATCTGGCTGGTCTTGGTGGGCACCTTGTGACGCAGCTTCTCGTAATAATTGTGCATGGTCTCATCGCTCTCCGGCTCCGTGCAGTTGAAGGCATCGTCGCCCAGCATGTATTCCATGGGAACATAACGGATGTCATTTTCTCTTGCAAATTCCATATCGATATCGATCGACACGTCTGCATAAATGTAATAATTCATAGACTTTTGAAACTCCTTTATTGTATTTGCGATCTATTTGAAACAATTGTAATAACAAAGGTAGCATAACATATCCGTGTGCTTTTGACAAATCTTTCTCATATTGTTACGCAGAGAAAAGGGCGCATATGTATCGTAGACTTTTTGAAAAAATTAGAGTATACTAATAAGCGATCTGAAAAAAGAGGAACAGGCAGGTAGCGATGGAAGAACAGCACAAGCGGCGTGTGCGCTATTCAGGCACACACCCAAAACGTTTTGAAGAAAAATATAAAGAACATGATCCGTTGAAATATGCAGATACGGTGGCAAAGGTCATCAGTAAAGGCAGCACACCGGCGGGTATGCATATCTCTATTATGGTAAAAGAAATATTGGAGGTGCTACAGATCCGGCCCGGCGAGAAGGGACTGGACGCAACGCTCGGCTACGGCGGACACAGCAGAAAGATGCTGGAGCAGTTGGACGGAACGGGGCACCTCTACGCGCTGGACGTGGACCCGATCGAGATCGTGAAAACAACCGAACGTCTGCGGCAGGCAGGATTTGGTGAGGATATCTTAACGGTGATACAGACCAACTTTGCGAATCTTGCCGAGGTTGGAGCGGAACACGGCCCGTTTGATTTCCTGCTGGCGGATCTGGGTGTGTCATCGATGCAGATTGATAATCCCGCGCGCGGGTTTTCCTACAAGCTGGAAGGCCCTCTGGATCTGCGTCTTGATCCGGAACACGGCGTATCTGCAGCGCAGCGTCTGCGGGAACTGACGGCGGATGAATTTGAGGGCATGCTGGTCGAGAATTCAGATGAACCGTATGCGGCGCAGATTGCCGCAGAAGTATATAAACGGCTGCGCAGAGGCGAAAAGATGGAGACGACCACGGCGCTGGCAGAGGCGGTGGAGGCTGCATTATCTTTTCTGCCGGATACAAAGGAGAAAAAGGATCTGGTCAAGAAGACAGATCAGCGTGTGTTTCAGGCGCTTCGTATCGATGTGAACAGCGAGTTTGAGGTGCTGGAGGCATTTTTGGATGCATTGCCGGATGTGATGGCACCCGGCGGGCGTGTGGCGATCCTGACGTTTCATTCCGGAGAGGACCGGCTGGTGAAAAAAGCGTTCAAACGGTATTATAAAGATGGCATTTTCTCAGAAATCTCACAGGATGTCATCCGTCCGACCGCCGAAGAATGTCGTGCAAACGGGCGGGCACGCTCGACGAAATTGCGATGGGCGGTCAAATGAGTAGGATATCTGTGGTAGACTTTACAGAAAAAATGGGGTATACTTACCCTGATTTGGCTGCGGTTATGAAAAGGAGGTATACTCTATGTATCTGGTTTTCCTGATCATCTGGATCATTTTTAATGAGAAATTGAATCTGGAAATACTGCTGTTCGGGCTGGTGATCTCGGCGGCAGTATTTGCGTTTGTATGTAAATTTATGGATTACAGTATTAAAAAGGAACTGCATTTTTATAAAAAGCTGCCCGGTATGCTGCGCTACGTGTTTGTACTGGTGAAGGAGATCC
>JBJEML010000049.1:0-58984 GCA_051879675.1 Lachnospiraceae bacterium
CTCCTCAAACGGGAGCTTTGATCCGTCGATCATGACTGAGGTATAGCCCTCTTTTACTGCTTTTACTGCCAGTTCAAAGCTGCTGCCATGATCTAAGTGCAGACATACCGGAACACTTGCGCTCTTTGCTTCTGCTGCAACCATTCCTACGAACATCTCTAAGCTTGCATATTTTACTGTGGAAGGTGTGGTCTGGATCATGACCGGTGCCTTTAACTCCTCGGCAGCCTTGATGATCGCTTTTACCATCTCCATATTTTCTGCATTGAATGCGCCTACTGCATAACCACCCTTCTGGGCCTCTGATAACATCTGTTTCGAAGTAACTAAAGGCATCTTTTTATCCTCCTCTTTCTCAAAACCGAAACGTTTCGGTTTCTCTGTTGAAATAATCGTACAATACTTACCGCCCTTTGTCAAAGGGTTTTTTCAAAAAATCAAAGTTGGTGAATATTGTACGATTCGTTGTGAAAATTATTTTACCCATTTTGTTTCCAGTCGCTGATAGCAGACATACACGACCATACTTGAAAACAGTGCCACCAAAAATCCGCCGATCACATCCGTCGGGAAGTGAACGCACAAATACAACCGCGAGAGCGCGATTAACGTTGCCAGAACAACGAGCGGAATCCCGTATTTTTTCGGAAACATCCGGACATAGATCAGTGCGCAGGCAAAGGAAGCACTCGTGTGACCGGACGGAAAGGATGCTTCCACCGGTATCCTTCCAAGCGGAATGATCGCATCCGAGTAGTCATAAGGCCTCACACGATCCACTAACGGTTTCAATGTCACATTTGTGATCAATGCGCCTAAAAGCAATGAGCAGACCGCCACGATCCCCGTTTTTCTTGTTTTCTTTGGAATCATAAGTATGAAGGCCAAAAGAATCCAAAAGATCCCGCCATCACCAAAATGCGTGATAAACTCCCAAAAACCATTCATCCACGCAAAGCGCAGGTGCTCCTGTATAAATAATAAGATTGAAAGATCGATCTGTTGTATCCAAGCCATAGCTATGACCTCCTTAATTATTCAGCTGTTTTAGATAGATTATGACTCAGCGCAATAATTACCTCACTACACCAGCCCGATCGCCAAGCCTATGATCCGCACGACAAACGCCATGAACCATGCGATCAGACACTGCACGAACACGGTCAGCACGGCCGCTCCTCTGCCTCCCATCTCACGCTTGACCGTTGCGATCGCAGCCACACACGGCGTGTAGAGCAAGGTAAAGACAAGGAAAACGATCGCGCCAAAGGGTGTGAACAATGTCGGAAGCTTTGTCACATCGCCGCCGAGCAGAACCGTCAGTGTTGACACCACACTCTCCTTCGCCGTGAACCCGGTGAGCAGCGCGGTTGCAATGCGCCAGTCACCAAAGCCAAGCGGCGCAAAGATCGGCGCGATCAGTCCGCCCAGCATTGCGAGCAGACTCTCATCCGGTGAAGCTACAACATTGAGACGGAAATCAAAATTCTGCAAGAACCAGATGATGATCGTCGCAAGGAAAATAATCGTAAATGCTTTTTGAATAAAATCCTTTGCTTTCTCCCAGATGAGCTGTGCCACGCTCTTCGCTGCCGGGAGGCGATAGTTCGGAAGCTCCATGACAAACGGCACCGGCTCTCCGGTAAACTTCGTCTTGCACAGCACCAGTGCATAGAGGATTCCACATAAAATACCAAAGAAATACAATCCCACCATCACGACCGGACGCCATACCCGGGGGAAAAATGCCGTTGTAAACAGCGCGTAGATCGGCAGCTTGGCGCTGCAGCTCATAAACGGTGTCAAAAGGATCGTCATCTTGCGATCTCGCTCACTGGAAAGTGTTCGTGTAGCCATGATCGCAGGCACCGAACAGCCGAAGCCGATCAGCATCGGCACAAAGCTTCTGCCGGAAAGACCGATCTTACGCAGCAATTTATCCATGACAAACGCCACGCGCGCCATATATCCCGTATCCTCCAGAATCGACAGGAAGAAAAACAGCGTCACGATCGTCGGCAAAAAGCTGATGACACTTCCGACACCCTGACAGATACCGTCCACCACCAGACTATGCACGACGGGATTGACCTGCCAGAGTGACAGCCCTTTGTCGATCAGCGCAATGAGCGCATCCACACCCAGCGACATCAGATCTGACAGCCACGCGCCGAGCAGACCAAACGCCATGACAAACACGAGTGCCATAATCCCGATAAAGCATGGAATTGCCGTATATTTTCCGGTGAGGATACGATCTATTTTTACGCTTCGTATATGCTCCTTGCTTTCATGTGGACGAACGACTGTCTCTGCACAAAGCTTTTCGATAAAATCAAAACGCATATTTGCAAGTGCAGCTTCACGCTCAACACCGCCTTCTTTTTCCATATTGGAAATGATCGTTTCAAGTGCAGCCTGTTCCTCCTGCGGAAGCTTCAGCGCCTCAATGACCAGCCGGTCACCCTCTACCATCTTCGTTGCGGTAAAACGTACCGGAAGTCCTGCATCCTTTGCAAATGGCTCCAGCAGATGCGCCGATGCATGAATACAGCGATGAACGGCTCCTGTCGCATCACTCTTGTCACCGCCCACCGGGCAGAAGTCAATGCGCCCGGGTGCTTCCCGATAACGCGCAACATGGATCGCATGGCTGATCAGCTCCTCGATACCCTCATTTTTCGCCGCGCTGATCGGAACGACCGGTATCCCTAATATTTCCTCCAGTTCATTGATATAGATCGTGCCGCCGTTGTCGCGCACCTCATCCATCATGTTCAGCGCCAGCACCATGGGAATGCCAAGCTCCATGAGCTGCATCGTCAGACAGAGATTGCGCTCGATATTGGTCGCATCCACGATATTGATGATGCCGTCCGGTTTATTGCGTAGCAGAAAATCACGCGTCACGATCTCCTCATTGGAATAGGGTGACAGTGAATAGATACCGGGCAGATCTGTCACGGTAGCCTCCGGATGATTTCGGATCGTACCATCCTTGCGGTCTACGGTCACTCCCGGGAAATTACCCACATGCTGATTTGCTCCCGTCAGTTGGTTAAACAGCGTTGTCTTCCCGCAGTTCTGGTTACCCGCCAGCGCAAAACGGATCGGCTGACCCTTCGGGATCGCTTCGCCCAGCTTGTGCTGCTTCCAGTCATCCGCCTTTCCCAGTTCTCCCATGCCCGGATGCTGTGCCGGTGTCCGGCGTGCTCTCTCCCCGTGGGTGAAAGCAGATGCCTGCTCCTCAGTCAGCTCCACTTCAATATTTGCCGCTTCTGCCAGACGCAGCGTGAGCTCATAGCCGCGCAGCTCTATCTCAACAGGGTCTCCCATCGGAGCCACCTTCCGCAGTGTCACGACTGTCCGTGGAGTCAGTCCCATGTCAAGCAGATGGTGACGCAGTGCTCCTTTTCCTTCAATATGTATGATACGCGCACTCTCGCGCTCCTTTAATTCACTCAGCTTCATCCTTGTATCTCCCAACAAATCGCTGTTAAAGAATTTTTTCCATGCAGGTCTTGTACGGCACAAGCCCCATTGCCTCGTAAAATTTCCGTGCGGAAGGGTTGCACTCCCACACATTTAACGTCACGTTGTAGCAGCCGCTCTCCTTTGCGAAGGCGAGCACATGCTCATAGATTTTGCTGCCCACATGCTGTCCGCGCAGTGTCTCATCCACACACAGATCATCGATGTAGAGTGTCTTGATCGGTGTCAGCACATTGTCATTTGTATGATGCTCAAACACACAAAATGCATATCCCATCACATGATCTTCCTTGTCCACGCCAACAAAGATCGGACGCTCATCATCAGCGATAATATCCAAAAGCTGTTGGTCATTATATTTTTTCACATTTGCCTGAAACAGATCCGGTCTGCCGTTATGGTGCACCATCAGCACCTGATACAACAGCTTGTTAATACCATTTAAATCCTTTTGTTCTGCTCGTCTGATCTGCATGATTTTCCTCCTTTATGTGCCTCTCACACCTGTTTTTGCATCAAAATCATCTGCCTGTGCCGATCTGCCACCAGCGCCACCGCTCCATTGCCTCCAGATTCGGGTCAGAGTGCTCGATCTCCCGCGAATAACGGTAGACGATCTCGATCACATCCTCCGTATCCAGTTGCTTTTCGTTTTTTAACCAGCGCGCCATGAACAGATCATAAAGCTGTGCCACATACCCGACTGCCGTATCTGCTTTTCCGTAGATCCTGCCGTCGTAAACCGCACCCGAAAAATAAGTGCTGATAAAATATACCGCCAGCTGTTCCAGCTGAATTTTCAGATTCGGCGCGTTTTCTGCTGCCCATGCCGCAAACTCCTCATGCAGTGCAGCGTAGGATTCCGCTCCCTGTACATACAGGATCATCTGCGTCTCGATCAGGAGCTGATCCCACTCACTGCGCAAACGCTCCAGATCGCACAGCCGGTAAAAATGCTTCTTTGCAAGCGCATAGTTTTTTTCCGTTTCCCGCCTGCGCCGCTCCAGCTGTTGCCGAACTTTTTTCAGTGCCTCCGGACGCTGCGCGCGTGCCAGTACCTCGTCCGTCTCGCCAAGTCTTCCCTGTCGGTAACGCACTTCCAGATCATGTGCGATACCGAGTACCAGAAGCAATCGCTCCCCAATCGCCAGTTCCCGATCCTGCAAAACCAAAAGCATTACCGCCCGCGCATCCGTCAGGCACGAAAACAGGAAATAGTCGAAGTCCTCATAACTCTCCTCGCGATCGGTTTCCTTTTCCAGAAACCGCACCGGCTCTGTCCGTTCCATCAGCATCCGCGCCACCTGCGGACAGGAGATCGACAGCGTGATCTCACGCACATTCTCGAATTCCTCCGTGTGTCTCGGATAAGTACGACACGTCCGACACAGGCTGTCCGCGCCAAGATTCCGGTAAAGGTCACAAAGCCCGTCTTCCCGCAGGAACGCACACCTGCCGTCCTTGCACTGACGAAACGTCCCCTTGCGCCACTTGATGTCGCGCAGGAGACGTCTTTTAAAAGTATTTGACTCATGATATTTTTTTAATGACTTCGGATCGATCACGATCTCCCAGCCGGCGCAGCATGTATCCTCGCAGTCACCGGCAACACATGAAAAATCCTTGTAATAATCGGGATAAACGATCAGCATGCACCCATCCTCCCATCGCAATCAGACCGTATCACTAATTTTTTCCGGTCGAACCAAAACCGCCGCGGTCCTCGCCCTCCAGAAACTTCACTTCATCAAACCGGATCTTCGGCTGGTTTTCCACGATGCGGAACTGGCAGATCCGGTCATTCGCATGCACAACGACATCTCTCGTCGCATATGCAGGCCAGCGCCAGATATCATTCTGCCCACAGTAGGTCTGGTCAATGATCCCACAGGAATTTGTCTGGATCAGCCCGTAGTTTTTAAACGTCGAGCTGCGCGGTACAACATGCGCCTCGTAACCTTCGGGAAGCTGCATGGAAACACCGAGATTGATCAGCTTGAACTCTCCGGCATGGAACTCTACATCCTCTGCCGCACGCAGATCGATCCAGTCCGATTTTCCGTCGATGTAGGTCAGCTTGTCGATCTGATCCGTATGATAAACAATTTTTATGGTCTCTTGTCTCATTTCTCTCTCCTCCCGGACATTCAGGAAATGGAAACCTGATGCCGGTTCTCTTTTGACTTTATGCTTCTTTCTTCGGTTTAAAGTAAAACTTGTTTTCAGTGCCATGGAGCAGCCGGCCGATATTGGCATGATGTCGTACGATGCCAAGCACCATGACTACTCCTGCCAGTATGTACACCTCGATCAGATCCGCGCCTGCCACACCGAGCATCCCCATCCGACCAAACACCAGGATCTGGATAAAGAAGCTGATGCATACCAGAATGGAGCCAAGAGACACATATTTTACGGTCAAAACCGTGACAAGGAATATTGTCAGACAGATCGGCACACAGATAGGACATACCGCCACCATCAGGCCTCCGGTACAGGCGATTCCCTTTCCACCATGAAATTTCATAAAGATAGGGAAATTGTGTCCGAGAATCGTGCCGAGTGCCGCATAGTATTCAAGCACCTTCACGTTGACTCCGGCATTGTTACGATAGAGAAGCCAAACGATCAGCACAGACAGTACCACTTTAAATACGTCGCCGAGCAGCGTCAGAATACCCGCCTTCGGTCCCAGATTGCGATAGGTATTTGTCGTTCCCACATTGCCGCTGCCGACCTTGCGCAGATCCACATGCTGCGTCTTTCCGTAAAAAAATCCGGTGAGGAAATGCCCGCAGGCATAACCGATCAAAATAGAAATGATACGTGCTAACATAATTCTACTGCTCCTCCTTCCGCTCACGGACAATAAATTTTAAGGATGTGCCCCGGAATCCGAACGCATCCCGGATGCGGTTTTCCAGATAACGCACATAGGAAAAATGTGCCAGTTCCTTGTCATTGACAAAGATCACAAAGGTCGGCGGTTTGACCGACACCTGTGTCACATAGTAGATTTTCAGGCGTTTGCCCTTGTCGGTGGGCGGCTGCTGCATAGCAACTGCTTCTGCCACGATCTCGTTGAGCACACCTGTGGCAATTCGCATGGAATTATTCTCAATGACCATATCGATCATGTCATAGACATTCTGCACGCGTTGTCCGGTCTTTGCCGAGATAAACATGATCTCCGCATAAGACAGAAAGCTTAAGACCTGGCGAATCTTCTCGGTCTGGCGATAGATGGTCTTGTCGTCCTTCTCCACGGCATCCCACTTGTTCACCATGATGATGATACCTTTTCCGCGCTCATGGGCGATGCCTGCAATCTTCGCGTCCTGTTCGGTCACGCCCTCAGTGCCGTCGATGACGAGCAACACGACGTCCGCACGCTCCACAGCAGTCACCGCCCGGATGATGCTGTATCGCTCAATTTCTTCTTTGATCTTATTTTTGCGCCGCAATCCCGCGGTATCGATAAACACATACTCTTTTCCGTGATATTTGACCGGTGTGTCAATGGCATCACGGGTCGTTCCTGCGATATCGGAAACAATCACCCGGTTGTCTCCGGTGAGACGGTTCACCAGTGAGGATTTGCCGACATTCGGCTTTCCGACAACCGCGATCTTGGGGCGGTCATCCTCCTCATCATTTCCTACACGGTCCGGGAAATGCTTGACGACCTCATCCAAAAGATCACCAATACCAAGCATGGATGATGCAGAAACCGGAAGCGGTTCGCCCATGCCCAGATTATAAAACTCGTAGACATCCATCATCATCTTCTCAAAATTGTCTACCTTATTGACTGCCAGAATGACCGGCTTATGGGATCGCCGCAGCATGTCGGCAACCTTGGAGTCCGCATCCTGCATACCCTGACGAACATCTACAATAAAAATGATCACATCCGCGGTGTCGATCGCGATCTGTGCCTGCTCACGCATTTGCGAGAGAATGACATCACCGCTGTCCGGCTCGATACCACCGGTGTCGATCATCGTAAAGTTATAGTTCAGCCAGCTCACATCCGCGTAGATCCGGTCACGGGTCACGCCGGGCGTGTCCTGTACAATGGAAATCCGCGAGCCTGCCAGCGCATTGAACAATGTTGATTTTCCTACATTTGGGCGACCTACGATCGCCACGATCGGTTTGCTCATTATCTATCTCCTAAAATCGCATCTAATAAATCCATTCCGCTTGATTTTACAATATCTATCGGAACTTGTAAAGTTTTTTCCAGTTCCTCCACCGTCACGTCATCCAGAAAATCCTGCTCCTCACTCCGTATCATATTGCACGGAATCAACAGTTTCTCGCCAAGCGGTACGACAGAGAGCTGTTTTTTCAGATCCTGTCCGGTCAAAAGCCCCGATACGGTGATCATCTCACCGAAAAAATCATTGCGGATCGGATAGACATGCACGCAAACGTGCGGATATTTTTCCGCCAGCTGCCCCACGAGCTGCTCCAGAAACGGTGCTGCCAGCCGCCCGGTTGCAATGGATACCTCTTTTTCCAGCCCGGCGTCGCCCCGTGCATCTGCAAGTGCCTCCGTAAATTCCTCGTGCAAGAGCCGAAGCATCCCTACTCCGTTTTCCAGCTGAATATAGCCGTCATAATTGTCCTCCTGCGGCAGCTCCCGCTCTGCCAGCAAATACCACTCATCACTGGCATGGATAAAATGTGTGCCATGTTGCTCCATGCTCTTTTTCTGCCAGCCGTGGATCAGATTCAACACCTCGCAGGCATCCTCTTTTGTAAACGGCTCCAATGGGTACAATCCCTCCCGGAATTTGGACAGTCCCACCGGAACGACTGACACGCTCTCCATATAAGGCTGATAGTTCATCAGATCGCGGATGCTGCGCTCCAGTTCATCCCCGTCGTTGACACCCTTGCACAACACGATCTGTCCGTTCATACGGATGCCCGCCTCATACAGCGTATCAATCTTTTTTAACGCATCTCCGGCAAAGCGGTTGTGCAGCATCATGCAGCGAAGCTCCGGATTTGTCGTCTGAACGGAGATATTGATGGGATCCAACCGGTAACGGATGATACGGTCAATATCCTTCTGCTTCATATTTGTGAGCGTCACATAATTACCCTGTAAAAAGGACAATCTGGAATCATCATCCTTGAAATACAGCGTATCGCGCATGCCCGGCGGCATCTGGTCGATAAAGCAGAAGATGCATTTATTGGAGCACGACTTATAGTCGTCCATGAGACCGTTTTCAAAGGTGATGCCAAGATCCTCGTCATCGTCCTTCTCGATCTCCAGCTCCCACTGCTCACCATTCGGTTTTTCCACCAGCACCACCAGATACTCGTCCTCCACCAGATAGTGATAGTCAAAAATATCCTCTATTTCCTGATCATTGATCGCTAAGATCACATCTCCCGGCGTGAGTTCCAATTCCTCTGCAATGCTGCCCGGTGCGACTGTTGCGATCCTGTGTGTTGTCTTGTTCATATCGTTTTTCCTCAGATCAAATCTGCCGTACACGTAAGCCTCCATGCATGCACGACGAAAAAATACCTTCTATGGCAGTTTCCCACCACAGAAGGTATTTTATCACATGTTATCACGGTTGTTCAATCATTTTAAATGAGTGTTCAACAGATTAGATCCACGTCCCGCAGCGGGGTGCGTGAGGTGGATCTGAGCAGCAGTGATCCGCTCCTAGTATTTTTCGTAGATGATGACGTCTCCATCGGTCTCAGGCACACGCAGGTCATCCGCGCTCTCGATCTCACCCAGCTCGATCAGGGCATTGATCGTGTTTGTGCAGCGTTCGGTCAACCGCAGAGAAGAATACATCTGTGTGCCGTTCGGCAGCTCTTCACCGTCAAAGTAGGACATATAGCCACCGCCATTTGCAAACCGGATCTCCTCACGTTTATGGTCTGTTCGAAGCGTCAGATTCATGCTTGCGCTGATCTTGGATCCACCATTCCATCCGTACTCTGAAAATGCACCTGCATCAAAGTCCGCCAGAATCGCAGTAAAGAGTTTCTGCAGATCCTCCTGTGTGCCGTAGACCGGATCACTATCATAGAAATACTGTCCCCGGTCATCAACTCTTGCATGCTCTACGCCGGCACCGATCAGCTGCCAGTTCAGCTCTTTATAGTTGATACCGTAATACCCGCGCTTGAGCGCCTCCGGATCGTTAAACAGCGCTTCACTCTGGGCCGTCAAAAGTTCCTTAAAGGACGCATCATCCGTTTCGATCCGGTAGGAACGGGACACATTCTTGCCATTGTTCAGTGCATAGGTAATGCCGATATAATCATAATAATATGCGCTTTCAGAACTTGCGTCCGCCGGATCGCCGATCAGCTCGGCCTGCTCCATGACGCCGTTTCGTATCTGTGCTTTCTGATCCTTGCTGTGATCGATGATCAGCTTGTGCAGCGCACGCACCTTTTCCACATCGGAGGCATCCTCAAAGCTCACGTTTCCATTACCCCACAGGGCAACCTGACTAATCTCCTCGGTCTGCGGTACGTAGGATTCAATGCCGAACACGTCAAACTGTAACAGTCCAATTCCAACGATCAGCACTGCCACGCAGGTCATACATTCTACTGCGATCCGCTTTTTCAGCACGCGGAAGCTCTTTTCGATAAACATCTCTGCCACGAAAAACAGGACCGCGGCACAGATCACAAGGAATATCACAAACTTCGTCACCATACGGTTCTGGCTGGTGTATTCCCCACTCAGGTAAGTCCAGCAAAGCGCACCGGCCGCACCGACAACGATTGCTGTGCCCCAGCGGAACACAGGAGCCGTCCACTTCATGGAGAGGAAATCTCCGGCACACTCGATCCGTCTCTTCTGATAGATATACCATGCCAGCGCCGCAAAGATCAGTCCGACACCCGCGTAGATCAGCAGGGAGGAAATTCCCTGTACATAATAGATTTTGGTGGAACCATCCACGTAAAATCCGACGTTTCCGAGCAGATATGCTACCGGAAACAGCGGATGACGGATCGTACTGATCAGTTGTCCGCTCAGGCCGTAGATCATCAGATCACCGATCACATTAATGAGCGCAACAGTTGCTACATACAAAAAGTTCCAGATCATGTAAAACAGCCCGGCTGCCAGAAGCTGTCCGGTAAACATGACGATAAAACATGCAAAGCCAAAAAAGAAGATCGTTTCACCGAAGGTGATGCCAAACCATGCCCACACGGCCCAGATCATGCTGTTTGCCTTTCCGATGATCACCAGATTGGTGGCAAGCGCTGCTAAAAGCTGCGGGATCGCCATCAGTGCCAGCCCTGACAGATAGTTTGTCGTAAACAGCTCTGTGCGTGTTACCGGAAACGCATGTGTCATATTCGCGCTGCGGCTCTGATACAGATAGCTGAACACTGCGATTGCAATGACGATCGCTGCCAGAAACACGCTGACCGGCTCTGTCATGCCCATAAAGTGATCACCCACGATCTGCCATGGCCTTGTCTCACTGTATCTTTGCGCATGATTTGTAATCTCCAGATACAGTACCATCGGATGTACCATGATCAGATACAGACCGTACAACACTGCAAAAGGCCAGAAGCGTGTCAGATTCTTTTTGAATATCGTTTTATTAAAACAGGAAATCTTTGACTGCATAATCCACACCTCCCAGCTCATAAATAAAGATTTCTTCCAGTGTCAGCGGCAGCACATCCAAAAGCAGCGGATTCGTCGCTGCCATGGCCGCCTCGGCCTCCTTCGGCTCACCCTTTAAGATCAGTGTATGCACACGACCGGTCGACACCTTGTGTAATACCTGAATACTGTCCGGCAGCTTTGGCATATCGCCCGCAAACGCAGCCTGCACCTTTGTCACACTGCCCTGCAGATCAGATAATGATTTCTCGATCAGAATCTTTCCCTCGTTCATGATTCCTACATGGTCACAAACATCCTCCAGCTCACGCAGATTGTGCGAAGACACCAGCACGGTGGTTCCATGCTCCGCAACGTCACTCATGATGATGCTCCAGATCTGTCTTCTCATGACAGGATCCAGACCGTCCACCGGCTCATCTAAGATCAGAAGCTCCGGTCTGCAGCAAACGGACAGCCAGAAGGCCACCTGCTTTTGCATTCCTTTGGAAAGACTGCGGATATTGCGTCTCACATCCACTGCCGGAAAGCAGTCTGCCAGTGCAGAAAACAACTGTTCATCAAACTTTGGATAAATTCCCTTGTAATATTTCATCATGTCGATAGTATTGGCCTGTGTAAAATAAAAGATATCATCCGGGATATAGGCAAATTTCGCTTTTACAGACGGGTTTTCATATACATTCTCCCCGTCGATCTGCACCTCGCCCTGATCCTGCTTATACGCACCGGTAATGTGGCGGATGATCGTAGACTTTCCGGCTCCGTTCGGTCCTACCAGTCCATAGATGGCACCCTTCGGCACATGCATATCCAGATGGTTCAGTGCGCGAAATCCATCAAAATCCTTTACTACGTCTGTAATGCGGATCATTGCTTCTCTCCTCCCCCTGCAATTTCTTCTATGCGTCTGATCAGAGCTTCCTTATCCTCTGACAGATACAACAACTCTCTTACAATTTCATCAAACTCCTTGAACAATTCTTCGTTCCTCCTTACATGCACATCCGACTGTTCTGCCGCAAAGCTGCCCTTACCCGGAACCGTGTAAATATAACCGTCTGTCTCCAGTTCACGGTAAGCACGCTGAATGGTGTTCGGATTGATGGCAAGCTCACTGGCCAGCTCCCGCACACTCGGCAGCTTTTCGTCCTTTGCGATGGCTCCTGTAATGACCAGCCTGCGCAGTCCTTCTTTGATCTGCTCATAAATTGGCTTGGAGTCACGGTAATTCAGCTGTATCATAACATTCGCATCCTCCTTTCTTCTCCGTTCGGTTCCCGAACAATTTCATCTTCCTTCTTACGCTTTCACACAACTTCGTCACATGTTGGTGTACCATCCGTTCTATGTGTATTAGTTGTGTTAATACACTTATATCACTATGCAATACAAATGTCAACTGGTTTTTTAAATAAATGATTGCCATTTCCCAGTGATAAAGGCAATAAAACTCCCGGGCAGTCAAAGCTGTCCGGGAGCAGAAAAAACATATGTAATTATAATTATGTATTCCTACATCTGGAAGAAATTCATTTCCTCGTTAAGCTGCTCAGAGAGCACCTTAAGACTGCCTGCTGCCTCAGCAAGCATATTGATCGTCGCATTGAGCTCCTCCATGGAAGCGGTAGTCTCTTCTGCAGAAGCCGCATTTTCCTGCGAGATCGCTGAAAGGTTGGAGATCACATCCACAACCTGTGCTCTTGCACGATCACAGGAGCTTGCATTACCGCGGATCACATTCGTACCCTCACGGGAAACACTGATACCGTCGCTCACCTCACTGAAACGAAGTTTCGTATCATTCAGTTTCTGCTGCTGTTCTGCTACAAGACTTTCTGCCTCCTGCATAACCTCCATGGTCTGCTCAGACTCTGCAAGCAGTGTATCAATGATCTGCTGGATCTCTGCGGCTGCCTCATCGGACTGTACCGCCAGTTTCTGAATCTCCCCGGCAACAACAGCAAAGCCTCTGCCTGCCTCTCCTGCACGTGCAGACTCAATCGATGCGTTGAGCGACAACAAACTGGTCTGATCTGCAATGGAAGTGATCAGTGTCGCAGCTGCTCCAATCTTTTCGATGGAAGCATTTGTCATTCGGATCTGTTCACCAATCCTTGCGATCGCCGCTGTTGTACGGTCATTGGAATCACTCAGTTCCTGCATCGTGATCGTAGAAGCATCACCGGCTGCAGTCATATTCTGCGAAGTACTGGTCAAACTTCCGACATTGTTTACGATGTTCTCGATAACCTCACCCATCGTAGCGATCTCCTGAGAAGCTGTCTCGATTTCTTCTGCCTGTGAAACAGCACCCTTTGAAATATCCTCTACCGCGCGGCTGATCTCATCTGCTGCCGCAGAGGACTGACCTGCCATCTCATCCAGCGAATTGCCGGAATCATACAGCGTATTGGAAGACTGTTTCAGACCGCCAACAATCGTACGCAGCTTCAGTATCAGACCTTCCAACGCGTTTCCCATCTGTCCCAGCTCATCCCCACGCTTAAGCACACAATGATCTACTTCTACGCTCAACCGCCCATCGGCAACTTCCAACAGCGCCTTTCCGGTTGCTACAGTCGCCTTCGCAATGGAGTTTGCGATCAGATAACCGGTCCCAAGGAAGATCAACATGACAACCAATGCGATTGCAAACAGTGCGATCACTCTTTTGCTGATGTAGGCAGCCATATCCTCACACGGACGTCCCGCAAATACTGCACCGACGACTGTGCCATCAGAATTTTCAAGCGGCAGATATGCCGCAAAATAATCTGTATCCATGATCACAATATCTGTTGTCTTGTAAACCTCACCCTTCTGCACGGTCGCCCAAACATCATCGTCAATATCTGTTCCGACCGGGCGGGAACCGTCAGCATGCTGCAAAGAGGTCACCACGCGGGTCTTTCCCCAGCAAAGTGTCACATCCGCATCCGATCCGCTCGTAAAGGAATCCAGTGCCTCCGGAGTCGGTGATATATTCTGATCACCCTTGTAAATACAACCATCATCACCCAGGCTGAAATCTCCGGTCACAGTTTCATATGATCCCTTCACCGCTTCAGCCAGAAGCATCAGACCGTCAACCATCTCATCCTGCATACCCTGAATCATAGAGCTTCTCGCAACCAGAACAATGATCAAAGAGGCCACCAGAACAGGAAATGCGGACAAAAGAACCAGCTTCGTCTTGATTCCTATTCCTTTACGCTTTGCAGGTTCCTTTCTTCTGCGTTTTTTAGTGTCCGCTGCCGGCTCCTCTGTAGCTGATTCTTCATTCAGCATTTCTTCTGTAATCTGTTCTTCCATAATCTGCACTTCATCCATAGCAATCTACTCCCCTTTTTATAGAATGTAGCTATTACATATTTTATATTTTATAAAAATTATCAACTCCATGCAACTATTTCTGACAAAAATGTCTATTTTTCTCTATATTTTCAGATTTTTAAAACGACATCAAAAAACATCCTACAACTGCGTCTCGACAAAAATGTCATAGATAGATCGAATCGCACGCTCAAAATCGTCGTTGCTCACGCCGATGATGATGTTCAGCTCACTGGATCCCTGATCGATCATCTTAACATTGATCTGTGCATGAGCCAGTGCGGAGAAGATTCTGCCGGCTGTACCGCGTGTTGATTTCATACCACGTCCCACAACTGCCACCAGTGCCAGATCACCCTCGATCTCAATTGTATCCGGTGCGGCATATTTGTGAATCGCAGAGAGCACCTGCTGCTCTTTGCCCTCAAAGTCATGGCGCTGTACAAATACAGTCATCGTATCGATACCGGAAGGCATATGCTCAATAGAGATATCATGCTCCTCAAATGCCTGCAGCACCTTGCGGCAGAAGCCTACCTCGGAGTTCATCATGTCCTTGTCCACATTGACTGCAACAAAATCTCTCAGACCGGCAATACCGGTGATCGTGTACTCCGGCTGATGACAGGTACTCTCCACGATCATTGTACCGGGCTCCTCCGGTGCATTGGTATTTCTGATATTGATCGGGATACCCTCTTTGCGCACGGGGAAGATCGCGTCCTCATGAAGCACGCCCGCACCCATGTAGGACAGCTCGCGCAGTTCCTTATAAGTAATCGTGTGAATGACGGCAGGGTTGTCAATAATGCGGGGATCGGATACTAAAAATCCGGATACATCCGTCCAGTTCTCATAGATTGTCGCATGTACCGCACGGGCTACGATGGAACCGGTAATATCGGAACCGCCACGTGAGAAGGTGTGTACCTCACCGCTCTCCTTCGCGCCGTAAAAACCGGGAACGACCGCGCACTCACATGCTTCCAGTCTCTTTGATAATACTTCATTTGTCTTATCCGCGAGGAAATTGCCCTCCTCATCAAAAAAGATAACAGTAGCCGCATCGATAAACTCATAGCCGAGATACTCTGCCATGATGATGCCGTTCAAATATTCGCCACGGCTGGCCGCATAGTCAGAACCGACCTTATTTTTAAAGTTCTTTGCAATAGTCTTAAACTCCTCGTCCAGAGATAAATTGAGATCCAGTCCCTTGATGATGGAATCGTAGCGATCCTTGATCTTTCCGAGTTTTCCGGAAAACTCCTTTCCCGCCTCAGCAATACCGTAGCACTCATACAGCATGTCAGTCACCTTGGTATCCTTCGAATTACGCTTGCCCGGTGCACTCGGAACCACATATTTGCGTGACTCGTCCGCACGGATGATCGCCCCTACCTTTTTGAACTGCTCCGCACTTGCGAGGGAGCTTCCGCCAAATTTCACAACCTTAATCATTTTCTTTTCTCCTTCGATATATCGTAAAATGCGTTTTCTTCCACAAATCGCAGCTGTTCCATACCTTTACAGCCATTCCCTAATATACTATACTTATCAAAAAAAATCTATCATTTTCTTATTTTATTTCATTATCCGTCAATAAAATCGTTTTACCTGCGGCAAGCGACTCCGGGAGTTTGATGATCCGCTGGTTTTCCGAGCCTCTGAACTTGAGAGAAATATTTTTCTTTTCCAGCACAAATTCACCGTCCACAAGCACATCGATCATCGAGAGGATCTCATCTGTAATATCAATGCGCGCACGGCTCTCCTGTAACAGATCCTGCTCCAGCGTATAGCCGGAATAGACCCAGATCGTCTTCTGTGGATATCTATCCCTGATCGCATGGTAAAGCGACAGCAAGCCGCGCTGATTGGAGGGTTCAAAAGGCTCTCCGCCAAGAATCGTGATGCCCCGGATATAATCCGGCTCCAGCGCCTCCAGGATCTCCGCCATCACCTTGTCCGTATACTCCTCGCCATAGTTAAAATTCCATGTTTCAGGATTAAAGCATTCCTTGCAGTGGTGCGTACAGCCGGAAACGAACAGTGACACACGCACTCCCGGTCCGTTTGCAATATCAGTCTTTTTTAACGCTCCGTAATACATCTTATCTTCTCTCCTTTATCTGATCCAAAATTTCAGCCGCAATGTCCATTGTCATGCGCCCGTCAGTTACAACCGAAACATCTCTTGCCAGTTCATATGCCTCCCTGCGTTCATCCAAAAGTTTCCTGATCGCCGGCACATTTTTTTTGCCCTCCAGGATCGGACGGTTATGATCGCCCTGCACACGTTCTAAAATCGTTTCGGGTTCTGCCATCAGTTGTACCACCGTACCACTCTGTTTCATCAGCATCCGGTTCTCCTGACGCAGGATCGCTCCTCCGCCACAGGACACGATCTTGTTCTTTGTCTCTGCCAGTTCACGGAACAGTGCGCTCTCCATCTCGCGAAACGCCTCCTGTCCACGCGTCTCAAATATTTCGGGAATCGACATTCCCGCGCGCCGTACCAGTTCCTCATCAGTGTCTATGATCTCCATTCCACACAACTGTCGGAGTGCTACAGCAACTGTACTTTTTCCAACTCCCATAAATCCGATCAGGTAGATATTGTCATCACCTCCGGTGATCGCCTGATGTAAAAGCTGCAATATCTGTGCCAGATCCTTTTTGCCCATCTGCCCCGGTGCACTCGCCTTTGCACCCGCGCCAAACGTCACACAGGAGCCAAAGCTCTCGCCGCAGATCCGGCTCACGACACCCATACTTCCCATTGACATTGTGATGAGCGGCGTATCGGGGAACTGCTCCTTAAACCGTGCCGTCGCAAACAGCAGTTCCGCCACATCCGTCTGCCTGCGCGGCATCACTGCCAGCTTTACGATATCCGCTCCTGATCTTTGCATCTGCACCAGAAGCTCCGACATTTTCTCTGCGGACGGCGTCTCGTCAAAATTGTGATGTGAGGCTACGATCAACGTTCCACTCTCATGGATCTTTTGAAACAGCTCCTTCGCCTGCTCCAATTCAAAATACTCTGCATCCAAAAGATCTGCATCACCCGACTTTGCCAAGGCAAGCAGAAGTTCTGCAATGCGATTCTGGGATAGAACCCCCTCCCCGCCCTGCTTTTTTGAGCGATAGGTTGCGAGCAGCAATGTACTCCTGCATGCTTTCTGCAACTCCTGCATCACCGCCAATACCTGTCCGATATCATTTGCTGCCTCAAACCAGTCAATCCGCCACTCAATCATCTGAACACGCTCACCTGCCAGTTGCCTGACCTGTACAAGAATTTCTTCCTTCTGTTCTGACACAACCGGTACACAGACCAGTGGACGTTCACCGATCGTATAGCCCTTTTTTCGGATATATGTACTCATCTTTTTTCTCTCCGTTCATTCTCAGAATCAAAACCTGTTTTTAAGTATAACTGTTTCAAACGCTTCGGGCAAGTGATTGCTTATAATTGACATCTTTTTTATTTTCTACTATTATGTTGGATGGATAATTCAGATTTTCGATTCTATGCAAAAGGAGCATTATCATATTATGGAAATTACCGGAACAACAAAACTGCTGTGTCTGCTCGGTGACCCGGTAGAACACAGTAAATCTCCTATGATGCACAATACGGCTGCCCGGATTTTAGATCTGGATTACGCATATCTGGCATACCGGGTATCTGAGCAAGAGCTGCCGCTGGCAGTTGATGCATTAAAGCTGTTCGGGGCAAGAGGCTGGAATCTGACCATGCCATTAAAAACGGCAATGGCAGATCTGGCAGATGAACTGAGCCCGGCTGCCGAACTGGCAAAGTCCGTCAACACAGTCGTAAATGAAGCCGGCAGACTGATCGGACATACGACAGACGGAATTGGCTTCATGCGTTCCGCCGCTGCTGAAGGTGTAGAGCTTGCAGGAAAAGATATCGTTCTGCTGGGAGCCGGCGGTGCTGCCAGCGCGATCTGTGTACAGGCAGCTCTGGACGGAGTCAGAGGAATCCACATGTTCAAACGCAAAAATGCCAGTTGGGATGCCACGGAACAGTTTATCTCCCGCGTTGCACACAAGACAGGCTGCGACATCACACTGGAAGACATCAGTGACGACGACGCCGTTCGGATGCGTCTGCGCGATGCCGTCATGCTTGTAAATGCAACAAACGTCGGGATGGCTCCCCATACTGATGACAGTCCCATCGATCCATCCTTACTCTACCCGGAGCTGATCGTGTCTGATATCATTTACAATCCCGCCGAGACAAAACTGATGCGTGAAGCGGCAGCGAAGGGTTGTAAGACCTTTAACGGTATGTACATGCTGCTGTATCAGGGTGCCGCTGCTTTCGAACTGTGGACCGGCAAAGAAATGCCAATAGAAGAAATCAGAAAGAAATTTTTTTAAGAAGGAGTTTTTAACATGAGTTTTACTTATTTGCGTGAGCTACCCTCACCCGGAAAAATCAAGACAGAATATCCATTATCCAAAGAGATGGAGGCAGTAAAAAAGCGTCGTGACGCACAGATCCGCGACATCCTCACCGGAAAGGATGACCGCTTTTTAGTTATCATTGGCCCCTGCTCCGCAGACAGTGAGGATCCTGTATGTGAGTATGTGAGCCGTCTGGCAAAAGTGCAGGAAAAAGTAAAGGATCGCCTGCTTCTGGTTCCCCGCATCTACACCAATAAACCCCGCACGACCGGCGAGGGATACAAAGGCATCGCTTCACAACCCGACCCTGAGAAAGCGCCGGACATGATCGCCGGATTGATCTCTGTACGAAAAATGCATCTGCGCGCTATCAATGAGAGTGGGTTAACGCCGGCAGATGAAATGCTCTACCCGGAAAACTGGGAATATGTCTCCGATCTGCTCTCTTATGTGGCGATCGGGGCACGTTCTGTGGAAGATCAGCAGCATCGACTGACTGTCAGTGGCTTTGATGTCGCTTCCGGTATGAAAAATCCGACCAGTGGTGATTTTTCCGTCATGCTCAACTCTGTTTATGCAGCACAGCATCCGCATCACTTTACATTCCGCGGCTACGAAGTGGACACCACCGGAAATGATCTGACTCATGTCATTCTGAGAGGTGCAGTCAGCAAACACGGCAACACGGTACAGAACTATCACTATGAGGATATTATGCGGCTCATTGAAATGTACGACAAAATGGATCTGGTCAATCCCGCCGCGATCATTGATGCGAATCACTCCAATTCCGGAAAAAAATACGAGCAGCAGGTGCGTATCGTTAAAGAAGTCATGCACAATCGCCAGATTTCCCCGGAGATTCGTCAAATGATCAAAGGTGTCATGATCGAGAGCTACTTAGAGCCCGGCTGTCAGAAAATCGGCGAGCACATTTATGGAAAATCAATCACCGATCCCTGCCTCGGATGGGATGAATCCGAGCAGCTCATCTACGATATTGCAGAGCGCGTCTAGAGTGCGTTGAACTCTTTAAATCAAAAAGGAGTATATTTCCTGCTCAATTGCCCTTGCCCTCGTCAAGCTCGGTCGGGCAAAAGTCGCAGGAAATACACTCCTTTTTTCTCTACACATTGCCACCTTTATCCCATCGGGCTCGGTCGGGCAACTAAGCAAAAAATGTATCTCGTTATATTTTTTTAATGATATTTACACTCTCGGATGCGCTTTTTTATACACTTCCCTGATCTTGCGATCGGACAACTGCATATACACCTGCGTCGTCGATATATCCGAATGTCCCATCAGCTCCTGTACGGATTTCAGATCTGCCCCATTTTCGAGCAGATGCGCTGCAAAGGAATGACGCAATGTATGCGGTGTGATCTCTCCGGCAATGCCGGCCTGCTTTCCATAATACTTGACGATCTTCCAGAAGCCCTGTCTGCTCATCGGCTCACCGGAACAATTCGTAAACAACAACCTACAGTCCGCATCTTCCACCAGCTGTGGCCGGCTTTTCTCCAGATACAGTTCCAGCGCACGCTTTGCCGTAGTTCCGAAAGGAACTGTCCGCTCTTTATGCTCATCCTTACAGGTCACATATTCCAGTTGCAGATTCACATCAGCCAACTCCAATGAGATCAATTCTGACACACGGATACCGGTCGCATACAAAAGTTCCATCATTGCCTTGTCCCGAAGATCCTTCGGTGCATGCGATGACGGTTGATCCAGCAGCCGCTTGATTTCCTCCTCAGACAAAATCTCCGGCGGCTTCTTTTCAATTTTTGGCGCTTTTAATCCCTTGGCGGGATTATCCGCACGCATCCCCTCTGTGACCTGCCAGGTAAAAAACGCCTTCGCACTGGCGAGAAAGCGCGAGATCGTCGCGGCCTTTCGCCCCTGTACTTCCAGTTCCGATACATATGACTGCAACTGTTCAGCCGTTACCTGTACAAAGTTCGTCACACCCTGTTGCTGCACATACTCCGCCAGCTTGCTCAGATCTCTTGTATATGCTGCCTCCGTATTCCTCGAAATCTGACGCTGCTCGTGCATGTAGCTGATAAATGCATCAATTTCTTTTCTCATGTAAAAACCTACCCCTGTATCCACCCTTCCAAAAAACGGTAGAATTACCGTGTTTCAGGGCGCGAATATGTTTTTACTATACCAAAATATTACAAAAAAAGCAAATGATATGTAATATTTTTAAAATATTTTTAATACTTTCTGTAAAATCAATGGATTCATGTAAGATTCAAGTAATATTCCGACAAAAATCACAACAAACACAAAAATGATTGCCGCTATTCCGCGCCAGCCTGTATACTCCCTCCGGTGCTCAGACAGCTGCACCAGTCCAAGATATGCCGGTACATAGGCAAGAAACTGTGGAAACAAAGCCAGAAGACACAGCAACAGCCCTTTCGCGCCAAAGGCACTGATCGATATCACACAAAAATAACCGTAAGCAAATCCGCTCCATGCCACAAACAGTATATGCACCAGCTTTCCCTTTGGAATGGTTCCGAGTGCAAGCAGCGACAGAAACAGAAGCAGCCGGTTACAGCCTACATGCCACAGCAGCTCCTGCGCCTGAACATCTGCATACTGAAACTGCTTTAAATAATAGCGGGTCAGATTTCCGTTTTTCTGAAAGCTGTCTGCACCTAACAGATTTGCCAGCACGATCCCGATCAAAAAGCATGCCAGAAAATCAATGAACAGCTGCTGCTTTAAGGGAAGCTTTCGCACACGCATGTCACCCTGTCCCTTGGTTTTTCTTTACGATCATTTTATGCAATACTTGTTCTTATATGCCATCAATGCTGCTACGGTCTTTGCATCCTGGAGAGTGCCCGCATAGATCATTTCACAGAGCTGATCCAGATCAAACGCCTCCAGCTCCACGAATTCATCCGGATCTAAATGCTGGTGTGTGTGCACAAGATCTCTGGCCACATACACATCAATAAACTCATCACAATACGCAACGGTCGTGCGCAGAGACATCAGAAAATCCAGATGCTCGCTGCGGTAGCCGGTCTCCTCCTCCAGTTCTCTTGCCGCGCAATGAATGGTCTCCTCCTCTGTTGAGTCTCTGGCGCCTGCCGGTATCTCGATCGTCATGCGGTCCAGCGCATTTCGGAACTGGCGCACCATCAGGATCTTCCCGTCAGGAAGCACCGGAACGACTGCGGCCGCACCCTTGCGATGATGGATCAGATCCCACTCCGCAAGCCTTCCGTCGGGCATCTGCATCGTATCACTGTAAAAGTCAACGATGACACCCTGATATTTTAATGTCCGGTTCAACCGTTTAATCTGATTCTCCATTGTATATATCTCCTTTCCACTCTCAAATTTCTACTTTTTGAAAATACTTTACACCTGATTCCCATCATGTCCGACAACATTTAAAAAGGCGTTAAGATATAAAATCTTAACGCCTTGTCGAATCAGTTTTTTATACTCTGGTCTACTTCGCGTAATCCGTCACTCGTGACTCACGAATAACATTGACCTTGATCTGTCCCGGATATTCCAACTCAGACTCAATCTGCTTAGAAATATCTCTTGCCAGAATGACCATATCAGCATCACTGATTTGTTCAGGAACTACCATTACTCGAACTTCCCGTCCTGCCTGAACAGCAAAAGATTTGTCAACTCCCTTAAAACCGTTTGTAATATCCTCTAACTGCTGTAAGCGGTTAGAATATGTTTCTAATGTCTCACGCCTTGCACCCGGACGAGCTGCACTGATCGTATCAGCCGCCTGAACCAAACAAGCGATCAGAGACTGAGGCTCCACATCGCCATGATGTGCCTCTACTGCATTAATGATAAGCGGTGATTCCTTGTACTTGCGGCACAAATCTACACCGATCTGAATATGTGATCCCTCCATATCGTGATCCACAGACTTACCAATATCGTGTAACAAACCGGCACGCTTGGCGGTTCTTACATCCACGCCGATCTCTCCTGCCAGGAGTCCGGCAATCTGTGCAACTTCAATCGAATGCTTTAATGCATTTTGTCCATAACTGGTTCTGAACTTCATACGTCCAAGAAGACGTACAAGTTCCGGATGGATGCCATGAATACCAACCTCTAAGGTGGCAGCCTCGCCTTCCTCGCGGATCATCGTATCGACTTCCTTCTGAGCCTTCTCGACCATTTCCTCGATTCTGGCGGGATGAATACGTCCATCCACGATCAGCTTCTCCAATGCGATTCGCGCTACCTCACGACGGATGGGATCAAAGCCGGAGAGAATAACAGCTTCCGGTGTATCATCAATGATCAGATCCACACCTGTTAAAGTCTCCAGTGTACGGATATTTCTACCCTCGCGTCCAATAATCCTTCCCTTCATCTCATCATTCGGGAGAGGGACAACAGAAATTGTCGTCTCGGATACATGATCTGCTGCACATTTCTGAATCGCAGTCACCACATAATCCTTCGCTTTCTTGCCAGCTTCTTCCTTGGCGCGGGTTTCCATTTCCTTAATCAGTTTTGCAGTGTCAAGTTTTACATCGTCTTCAACGGTTTTTAATAAAAATTCTTTTGCTTGTTCGGAGGTTAAACCTGAAATTCTTTCAAGTTCCTGTACTCGCTGTTCATTGAGCTTTGCGACTTCTGCTTTCTGCTTCTTAATCTCTTCTTCCTTGGCTGCGAAGCTTGCCTCTCGCTTCTCGATCGCTTCCAGCTTCTTGTCCAGATTGGACTCCTTCTGCTCGATGCGACGCTCCGCACGCTGAATCTCTGATCTGCGTTCCTTGATCTCACGGTCTAATTCGTTCTTTGTCTTGATCGACTCCTCCTTGACCTCCAAAAGAGATTCACGTTTCTTCGCCTCTGCGGTCTTTACAGCATCATCAATGATCGCTCTTGCCTTTTCCTCAGCAGAGCCGACTTTTGAATCAGCCTTCTTTTGCTGTACCTGACTCAGGATAACTGCCGTCACTACCGCAGCGACAACCAAGGTGACTAAGACAGCAACTATGAGTACTACAATACTTACTGTCACAGGAGCACCTCCTTATAAAGTTTTCATTGTACATATAACATCAAAAATCGTACATCTGTCATAACTACAACATATAAATTTTATCCTTTATTGTTCATGATGTCAAGTAAATAATATGTATTTATGACCTACCGATTGCCTTGAAAATATCCGTACTTTGAAATCCCCTGCGCATCAGATACCCATACATCCTTCGTTGCTCCTGCAAAGATGCTGTCTGCGGATCATAATGGCGTCTCTGCATAAGTTCCCGGATCATCTGAGGTTCGTCTCGTTCGCCCTCATACTCTGAGAGTACCTGACTCGCCAGTTCCCGATCCACACCCTTCTGCTGTAGCTCTGCAAGTAGTTTCCCGCGGCTTTTCCCCTCTCCACGTAATCTCACATAGCAGTCGGCATAACGCGCATCGTCAACGTAGTGGAAGCTCTTCACATAAGCGATCGCATCCTCTGCGAGATCTTCGGGATACTCGCTCTCCAAAAGCTTCTTTCGAAGCTCCGCTTCTGTGCGATCCATTCTTTCCAACAGATGCATCGCACGCTTTTTCGCACGCTTGCCAATGATATCACGGCGGATCTGCTCATACTGCATCTGTGTCAGCACTGTACCCTCCGCGAGTGCACATGCACGCAGCTCACTGCTGTACAATACCCAGCTCTCGCCGTTGTCCAGATGCAGCCTGCACGTTCCCTTGGAAAGCTGCTCCACAGATACGATTACCACACCGTCCATGCCGGATTATTCCTTTGTACCGTTAGCAGATTTTTCAGCCTGCATCACGTCACCATCAACTGCCCCGGTATCCGGACCAATGCCATAATGACTGCGCACCTTGGCTTCGATCTCTGCACATATTTCGGGATTATCAGCCAGAAACTGCTTTGCGTTCTCTCGCCCCTGCCCGATCTTTTCACCCTCATAAGCATACCATGCACCGGATTTATTAATGACATCAATATTCGCAGCCAGATCAAGAATATCGCCTTCTTTGGAGATACCCTTTCCGAACATAATATCAAACTCTGCCTCGCGGAACGGCGGTGCAACCTTATTTTTCACGACTTTTACGCGGGTATGGTTGCCGATCACCTCTCCTGCCTGCTTGAGTGCCTCTACACGGCGAACATCCAGACGCACGGAAGAATAGAACTTCAGTGCACGTCCGCCGGTCGTTGTCTCCGGATTTCCGAACATCACACCAACCTTCTCACGAAGCTGGTTGATAAAAATAACGATACAGTTGGACTTGCTGATAACTGCAGTCAGCTTACGCAATGCCTGGGACATCAGACGTGCCTGCAGACCCACATGGGAATCCCCCATATCGCCGTCAATCTCAGCCTTGGGTACAAGCGCAGCCACAGAGTCCACGATCACAATGTCCACCGCACCGCTGCGCACCATCGTCTCAGTGATCTCCAGCGCCTGCTCGCCGTTGTCCGGCTGGGAAATGTATAAATTGTCAATATCCACACCTATGTTTTTCGCGTACACCGGGTCGAGCGCATGCTCCGCGTCGATAAATCCCGCAATGCCGCCTGCCTTCTGTACCTCTGCCACGCAGTGCAGTGCAACGGTCGTCTTACCGCTGGACTCCGGCCCGTAGATCTCCACGATACGTCCCTTGGGAAGTCCGCCAAGTCCCAATGCCAGATCCAGACTCAGGGAACCGGTCGGAACTGTCTCAACATTCATTGCTGCGGAAGGATCGCCCAGCTTCATCACAGAACCCTTTCCGTACTGCTTCTCAATCTGTGCAATCGCAGCGTCCAGCGCTTTTAATTTATTCTCGTCTGCCATGATCTTCTCCTCTTTTTTTTAGTTTTGTTTTTATACTGTTTTCGCTCAAATGTTCGCGAACGTCTGTTCGCTTCTGTGATTATAGTAATACACATTTCCATAAATGTCAACAGGGATTTTAAAAAAAGAACACCCGAAATGGGTGTTCTTATTATAACGTTTTAAAAATACCGCGTCAAGACTCCACGCTTTGATCTCTCAACTCAGATGCTTTTTTCAAAAGCTCCAGAACTTCGCCTTCACTGACAACGCCGATGCTCTTTCCTGCAAACATACCGAGATTCATCGTCACCAGCATCGGAATGCTCATGACCTGATAGCGCAAAGCCAGTTCCGGCTGTTCATCCACATTGACCTTTCCGACGACATATGTGTCCGCATATTTTTCTGCGATCTGCTCCACAATGGGACTCATCATCTTGCAGGGTCCGCACCAGTCCGCATAAAAATCAAGCAGTACCGGCTTCTCACTCTTCATAACAACCTCATCAAAATTGTCTCCTGTTACCTGAATCACTGACATAGAAAAACCTCCTTTTTCATACAAAATATCCAACCTGCGAAGAACAACTCCCCACACAGCTTTTTAGTTTCGACCAAACTCAGAGAGCTTTAATCCCTCGTTGCGGTCCAGCGTCATTCCCACACTCCATGCGTTGACAAACAAGAGCAGCGGATTGCCCTTCAGATCCATGATCTTCTTCATGTCTGAGGTTCCGGTCAGCTTGTCCATGTCAACCTCCTCTTTATTTTCAATCCAGCGAATGTGCTCATATGGCAGATTCTCCAGACGAATATCTACATTATATTCATTTTCCAGACGGAATTTTAACACGTCAAACTGCAGCACACCGACAACGCCGACAATGATCTCTTCCATACCGCCCTTGTACTCCTGAAAGATCTGGATGGCACCCTCCTGGGCGATCTGGTTCACACCCTTTACAAACTGCTTGCGCTTCATGGAATCAATCAGACGCACCCTTGCAAAATGCTCCGGTGCAAAGGTCGGGATTCCCTCAAATTCAAACTTTTCCTTTGCGGTCGTCAGAGTATCACCGATGGAAAAAATGCCGGGATCAAACAGACCGATAATATCGCCCGCGTAAGCCTCATCCACGATCTTGCGCTCCTGCGCCATCATCTGCTGCGGCTGTGAGAGCTTGATCTGCTTGCCGCCCTGTACGTGGAACACCTCCATGCCGGCATCAAATTTGCCGGATACAATTCGCATGAACGCCACACGGTCGCGGTGATTCTTGTTCATATTTGCCTGAATCTTAAAGATAAATCCGCTGAAATCCCCCGAAAACGGATCGATCGGTCCGACATTTGACTGCCGCGGCAACGGAGAATATGTCATCTGTAAAAAATGCTGCAAAAAGGTCTCCACACCGAAGTTTGTCAACGCGGAACCGAAAAATACCGGTGACAGCTCACCCTTTGTGACGAGTTCCTGATCAAACTCTGCACTCGCGCCATCCAAAAGCTCTATCTCCTCTAACAGCTGTTCCTTATATTCTGCCCCGATTGCTGATTCCAATTCCGGTGAATCAATCGCAATGACCTGTTCTTCACCTTCTTTTGTGCCCTTTCGTGTATCGGAAAAGAGCCGGACACTCCTTGTATTGCGATCGTATACGCCCTTAAAGCCTTTTCCGGAGCCAATCGGCCAGTTGATCGGACAGGTTGCGATCCCGAGCTCATTTTCAATCTCATCCAAAAGCTCAAATGTATCGTTCGCATCGCGATCCATCTTGTTGATAAAGGTAAAGATCGGAATGTGACGCATCACACACACCTTAAACAACTTTCGTGTCTGCGCCTCCACACCCTTTGAGCCGTCGATCACCATGACTGCCGAGTCCGCCGCCATCAGGGTTCGATAGGTATCCTCCGAGAAATCCTGATGTCCCGGTGTATCCAGTATGTTGATGCAATAGTTGTCATAATGAAACTGAAGCACGGATGAAGTGACGGAAATACCTCTCTGTTTTTCAATCTCCATCCAGTCAGACACCGCATGTCTTGCAGTCGCCTTTCCTTTGACGGAGCCCGCCTCATTGATCGCTCCTCCATATAATAAAAACTTTTCAGTCAGTGTCGTCTTTCCCGCATCCGGATGGGAAATAATGGCAAAGGTACGTCTTTTTTCGATTTCCTTCTTGATGTCTGCCACGGAATAGTCCTCCAAATCAATTACTCGTTTTCTTCTTCATATACCTCATTTATATTATCGGTCAGCACTGCTTTTGTCAAGGTATTGTTCCTGATCGCCGAGGATTTCATACATAAAAAGGAAGGCAGCTTTCCCAATAGAAATTGCCTTCCTCTCCTACATTCCGTTCTCTATCCGTTTAACCGGATGTGATCCGGTCATTTCCCGTTCCGATGCTTTTATGATTTTGATGAGATTGGCGTGATCACGATTTTTTCTGCCGCAATATCTGCCTTGCGTGAGACGATATCCTCAATCTGCGCGCGCTTTGCATCCGTAACTTCACCCATATCCAGCACGACATCCGCACCGCCGTCAGAGCTGATGCTGACGACCACATCCGTAAATCCCTTCGCCTCCAGCAACATCTCAGCAGCCGCCTCTTTTTCCGCAATATCCGTCAGAGCAACCATCTTGTCGACCGCATCCTGCTTCTGTGCATCTGAGAGCGTCTCGCTGTCTATGATCGCGATCAGACTCTCCTTATTTTCAGAGCGCACCTGTTCCCGGTTCATTTTCATCTCCACCGCAAAATTCACATTTTCCACAACGGTTCCGGTCAATACGGTCTCACCCGGATTTTCCACGCCGGTCTCTTTCGTTGCGTCAGGATCCGTCTCATCACCTGTTTCCCCCTGTATCTGCGCCGTATCGAGCGCAGGGTCCTCCGTATCCGTAAAGATATCATCCTCTAAGAGCGCATCCTCCTCGGAAATTTCGTAGGTGTCCTCCGTCACCTCCTGACTTGTCGCTGCCGCCAGGTCTTCCTCATTTCCATATGTATAGCTCACGTAACCTGCCGCAGCAATCATTAACGCTAACGCTGTAATGATTATCTGGTTTTTCTTAAAAATTTTCATGGTTGCTAACCTCCTGCATCGACATTTTGACTATTGTAATCTTATGCGCTTCCAGCGGAAATAATGCCATGACACTCTGCAAAATATTCTGTTTGACGATAGAATTTCCTCCCCCCTGTGCCACCACAAGAACGCCTTCCACCTGCGGGGTCAGTTCATTGGAAATATAGGGTGTTTCTCTGCTCCCATCCCGCTCAAACACACTGGTCTGTGACAGTTCTGTGTTCTGCGTGCCACCTGCATCCGTGCGCCGCGAGACATCCTTTTCCACTACCTTTTCGCCGGTATCCTTCAGTGTGATCATGACCCGTACCCGACCTGCGCCGTCAATGAGCGAGAGCGTCTTTTCCAGCCGCCTTTCCAGTGCTGCAGTTGCATCTTCCGTTTCCTCCTGTCCGTCCCTTTCCGCTGTTTCCTCCGCCACCAGCTGCCCCTTTGCCGCTTCCGCCCCCTTTTTCTCTGCCTTTTCAACCGGCATCGCGATCACCAGAAGCAACACGCCGAAAATCCCCAGGATCAGCCACGTATTTTTATCTTTTAAATTCAGTTTTTTCCAATCCCACTTCATTGTACAAGCACCTGCCCTTCCTGCAAACCATATACCTCGATCAGATACCTTCGCAGCACTTCTCCGTCACCATAAAGTCCCTCCCGGATCGTCACCTGCTCCGGCTCATAATTCCCATTCAGCGAAACGGTAATGTCCTCTATATCCAGTAATTTTTCCTTTGCCTCTTCTAAGAACTGTTTTTCCAGTGCCTGCTCATACTGCCTCCGGTAAACCTCGTTTTCCGCCTCCTCCATTCGACTGAAATCAAACTGCGCCTCCTCCATGCTCTGCCGGAAGGACTCATAGGTAATGCCCTCCTGTAATGCCTCCTCCTGTCCAAACAGCTTCAGCACCGGCCGCAACAGCGTCAGTGTAAGCACCAGTCCCATAAAAAAACGGATAAACTTTTTATAGGATTCCCCCGCCGTAAAATAGAGAACGATCATCATCAGAAAATATAGGATCAGAATGGAACGGATCCAGTTGATCAATGTTTGCATAAATCCTCCTAAGCCGCTGCCCCGGTGGCAACACAGACGACAGCCACCGTAAGAAACAGCATCAGGATCGCCGTCACCGCCAGCTTGACATAGAGCATCCCCGCCCTTGCCAGTGCATCGAGCACACCGCTGATGCGCTTGTCCGTCACCGGCTCTGCCAGCGCCGCCAGCACCCGGTAAATAAGCGCCAGCATACTGATCTCCAGAAGCGGTTTTGCACACAGCAGAATCAAAACGACGATCGCAGTGGCACCGACACAGTTTTTGATCAGAAGTCCCGTGCCCAGCAGCATCTCACTCACGACATTCATCGCCCCGCCAAGTCCGGGAATTACACCGATCGTACGAATGGTTGCAGTCTTTTTAAGCTGGTCAACCGCCGGCGCTACCATGCCCTGTATCAGGTTCATGCCGAGAACGAAGGTCACAAGCACCTTTTGTGCAAGCGTGATTCCTCCCTCAAAGAGCTTTGCCATACTGGAAAAGCGTTCTTCCTTCCACGCAAAATTAGCAAACTGCGTGATCAGAAATACAAAAACCAGCGGGAGCAGGAGCTTTTGCAAAAGATTTTGTACCAGATACAACACGAGCAATAGCATCTCATAGGTAAGGCTCGCAGAATTTATACCCGTGGAAAAGACCATCGCCATACAGAACACCGGCTGCACGAGCAGCGTAAACTCCGCAATCCGATCCATACAACCGTAAACGATCTGCTGCATCGACGCGAAGATCCGCAGGGCATTGTACAGGAACAAAAAATATACTGCCAGAAAACTGATCTCCGACAAAAAGGAATCCGGAAAAATTCCGGAAATCCCTTGAAGCATTGCAAATGCGAGCAGCAGGATGAGCATCTGTGCCAGATAGGATTGATTCTGGCGCACGGTAGAGAAACAATGGGCCAGAATCCACGACCAGATCCGCGAAAGATTAAATGTCTCATCGCCGGACAAAAAACTCCTGATCAGTTCCTCAAAACTGATATCCAGTTCGTCCTCCTGCTGCTGTTCCTGCAGGAAACGCTCCATATCATCCAACTCCAGCTGCTCCATAAGCTCGTCCGTCATTTGATCTGTGATCCGGTCGGTTTCCTCTGTCTGATCATCTTCCGCCTGTATATGCGTAGTCTTCTGCTCCGTCTCCGCTGCCCTCACAGACACCGGCGATATCAGAAACAAGATCAGCACCATCCACACACACAGCCTTTTTCCCCGCACCATCACGCCACCACCGTCGCGATCAGGTCCAAAAACGCCTCGATGACAGGCAATGCCAGAAGCAGGATCGAAATTTTAGAAAACATCTCAATCTGCGCAGCGATCGTTGAATAGCCTGCATCCTTGCATAGATTGACCGCAAATTCCGCGACATAAGTGATTCCGACCATTTTCAGGATCGTCCGGAAATACCCGGCATCCATCGTCGCCAACTCGCGCAGGCGGTTCACAGATTCCAATAAAATAGACAATCTGCCGACCACACTGAAAAAGATGCAGACGCACACTACCATACTGAGCACGATCCCATATTCCGGGCGTTCTTTTTTCAGCACCGTTGCAAGCAGCACGCCCGCCACTGCAAACAGAGATAGTTGTACAATACTCATACGTATTCACACCTCTTTCATTTACCTTTGTGAGAAGTATAAGATTTTCTCGCTGCATCTGACGTGCGAAAGCTCGAAAATCTCATAGCTTCTCACAATTCAAACAGTGTCTGCATCGTCTCGAACAATTCATAGATGTAGGGCACTACCCACAACAGCACAAGCACAAGCCCTGCCAGACTGATCAGAAACGCATGCTCCTCCCGTCCGCTGTGTTTCAAAACCTGTCCGAGAATCGTGACAAGAATTCCCACCGCCGCAATTTTGAAAATCATATTTACATTCATATCGCTCTCCCAAATAAAATGAAGTCACCCGGTCCCGGTTCCATTTTGTACACATTCGTCCGGTTCAGATAAAAAAAATGATCAGGAAAATCCCCGCCAGCATCGTTCCGTAACGGCAAAGGCGTCTGCGTGGCACGAGGCTTGTCTCGTATGCTTCCCGCAGTCTGCCGAGCCGTTCCTGATAAACGCCAAACAGCTCCTCCTTCAGTTCGACATTGTCCATGCGAAGCACCTCTCCCGCCTCTGCCAAGAGCCGGCGCTCAGCATCATTCAGCAAAAAGTTTTTCCTGTTCTCCTCCGTCTGCGCGCGCCAGATTTCAGGCACATCCCCCTGACTCTGCGCAGCAAGCTTCTCACCCACTGACTCACAAAGCCTTTGATACGGATGATGCAGATGCACACTACAGTGTTCCAGTACAAGCGGCAGTGGCAACCGCAGCAGACAGATTTCATTTTGCAGCAATGACAGCAACAGCCGAAATTCCTCCAACTGCCTTTTGTGCTCTGAAAATTCTGCCTCCTTGGAGAAAATGAAACCAAGTGAAGCCAAAAGAATGATTCCTGCTCCGATCAGCTTTAGTTTCATAACCGCTGCCCTCCGACCTGCTCCATGCGGCTGTTGTACACTTGCATGCTCCGCTGCCCGTCTGCATCCTTTTTCAGCACGACAAAGCGCCCGATCTCTCCTTTTCCGCTCCAACTGAAGAAACCACAAATGCGCTGCAGACTCTCGATACTCTCACCGTGAACCGTTCCGATCAGACAACATCCGCTGTGGAACGCACGCGTCACCGCCTCAAAATCATCCTTTGCACCAAGCTCGTCTACCGCGATCACCTGAGGTGACATGGAGCGGAGCAGCATATAGATTCCCTCACTCTTCCCGGCACCCTCCAGTACATCTGTGCGCGGACCCAGATCATTTTGCGGAATACCCAGATAGCCTGCGCCGAGCTCCGAACGCTCGTCCACCACGCCCACCTTCATTCCGGCATGTGTGCTGTCCCCCTCTGACAAGATGCGGATCGCATCCCGCAGATAAGTCGTCTTTCCCACACCCGGCGGCGAGAGGATCAGCGTATTGTAAATACCGTTTGCACTGCGTACCGCCTCCACCAGCCTCTTGGCACAGCCCTTTTTCTCACGGGCAATACGGATATTCAAAAAATAAATATGTTGCAAACGCACGATCCTTCCCTGCTGTAATGCCACCTCTCCTGCCACACCCACACGGTGCCCTCCACGCAGTGTGAGATAGCCCATGCGCAACTGTTCCTCGTAGGCATACATCGAATAATTGCACAAAAAACCGACCATCTCCTCCAGATCGCGCCTTGTCATGCGATATCCGCGCTCACAGCAACGGCAGAGCATATCGCTGTCCTTTTCCAGAAAATATTCACCGTCAGCGTATAGGAACATCAGAGGTTGTCCTGCCCGTATGCGGATCTCCTCGAGCGTACGCTGGTCAATGTCCGCTTTTGTTAGCTTTTCACGCATATGTAGTGGAAATAATTTGAGTAACTGTTCTTCCAGCATAGAAAAATCCCCCTTGTCCATACATCACTATATGTATGGCAAGAGGGATTTATGTATATTTATTTGAAATTACTGACAGGTATCACTCATCTCCTGCGCTCCACATTTCACGCAACTCATAATGGGGGATGAGATCATCCTTTCCGAAATGCTTGTAATAGTTGTTGAAAATACGTTCCATGATAAACGGGATCTTCTCCGGATCAGCCTCCATTAAGATCACAAGATACTGCATGGAACTGTATCGGGTACAGACATCTACGTTTCTGATGTTGCCACGGATCGCAGTTTCCATACATTGCAATGCCTGTTCGATCTCCTCAATGAACATCGTACTGCCTGTGACAGCATCCATCGTGATCATGACCAAATGGCAGCTGTGATTGTAACGTTCTCCCAGATTGCTCACATACTCATAGATCTTAGAGAACTCCCGATTATTCAGGCCCAGAGCACCGACATAACTTCCGCTTCTCTCAAGTGCTTTTGCGATCTTCTCCAGATCTCTCTCAGCTGTACCGGGCTTACCGTCATTCATCTCAATCTGATGATAAAATGAATAATTGTTTTTGCCGTTCTGCTTCGTATAATAGAGCGCCTTATCTGCCTTTGCATAACAATCCTCAAAGGAATCTCCCTTCTTGCTCATGCATAATCCACCTGACAGGGAAGCCTCCTGGAATTCAATTTCATTTTCCTTCTTTGCAGCAAAACGTCCAAATATGGATTTTACCAGCTCATCTACCTCATCCCTTGTCAGATCCGGCAGGAAGATCAGGAATTCGTCTCCACCCAGTCGGCAGGTGGTTGCTCTTCCTGCACAGTCGGAAATTGTCTCACCCAGCAACTTCAGGACCCGGTCTCCGGATGTATGACCGTAGATATCATTGATCTTCTTCAGATTATCCAAATCAAAAAATGCCAGACACCCGGCATGCTCCTGCATCTCCTCAGCGATCTGCTTTTCTCCAATGTTTCGCATGGAAAGTCCGGTAAGTAAATCAATATTCTGCACATCCTTCTGGCTGTTCATCGTGTCGACCACTTCGGAAATAAACTGTATCGCCTCCTGCGTTCCCGACATTTCCGGTTCCGTCATCGCTGACACATCAAAGAGCGGATGATCCTGCTCTGCAATCTGTACTTCTCCTGCATCAAGTATTTTGAGAAACGTATCTGCTACCACCGGATCAAACTGTATACCTTTATTTGTATTGATTTCTTTACGGATCTTGGCTGCCGATAGCGCATTTCTGTAGATTCGTTTGGAATTCATCGCATCATAACTGTCTGCAACAGCAACAATGCGCGCATAAACAGGGATTTCCTCTCCACATAAACCATCCGGATAACCGCGCCCGTCATATCTCTCGTGGTGGTGTCTCGCCACTTCTCTCGCATGCGGAACCAGCGTAATATTATCTAATATATTGGCACCCATAGCTGCATGCTGCTTGATGATATCGTATTCGGCATCCAAAAGCTTTGTCGGTTTATTTAGGATAATATCCGGTATCCCGATCTTTCCGATATCATGCAGATAAGCCGCATTTCTGATATTCTCCACCGCTGAGTCGTCCCATCCCATTGCCTTGGCGATCAGAGCGGAATATTCCGCTACTCGGTAGGAATGTCCTTTGGTATATTCGTCTTTTGACTCGATCAACACAGACAATGTCTGTATCAATTGCAGCGACATTGCCTCTGTCTGTTTCCTGCGTTCCTCTATTCGCTCCATCTGGCGTTTTTCTTCCCGGTCACGTATTTCCCTGACTGTATTGATGATCGTAAAGAACAATAAGATCAACATTCCGGCACACAGGAAAAACTCTGATGCATGCACCATAAAATAGACAGATAAACACTCAGCCAGCACACCTGTCATAGAAACCAGGAGTCCCACCACAACCAGACGATACTCTCCGACCCTGCCTTTGCGATGATCCAGATAAAAGGTGATAAAAACCGCAAAAATTGCTATGCCCAATATACAGTGGGAGATGTACAACATATCCAGATAATCGGCAATCTCCGCAAACTGCAGGATACTTGAAATCACAAGGTTTAAAACAGCTATCCATTCTATAATTCCAAAAAACTTCTTATACCGCCCCTGCTGAATACTGTCCACGTAAAAGAGGATAGGAACAGGTGCGATCATTACGATCACAAAGCAGACAGAGGACAGTGAAGATGCATTTGGCATATACAACTGGCGCAGTTTGGACTCTCCCACCATCCACATTGCTCCCAGTATCATACACCAGCCGAGATATTCCAACGGGATCCGTATCTTATAAACAGTACTTAAAGCAACGCTGAAGATGATCGTGATAATTCCGGTAAAAAGAATAAATAGTGCAATAATGCTGAATCTGCCATAATTATTCAACAGATAACTCCAGATATCCGCCTTATCACCGCAAAAAATCTGATTGACCACACCGGAATACCGCTGAGAATTAGATAACAGTTCAATACGCAATTCTTTCCCGGCATCCTTTGAGGAAGTCTCACAGAATACGTAGCGACTCGTAGACTCAGAGCCGAACGGTCTTGTCTCTTTTGTATCATAGACATAGCGAAGCTCTCCGTCGATATAAAAACGGACACTTTGCTGGGATCCCCGGATCATGACCGCATTTTCTGCATAATCCTCCGGAAGGATCGTTGTGACAACCATTGTCTCTCCCGGCTCCACGTCGTATGTACCGGGCACTGTGATCTGCTCCCTTGTGCCGTCCTGCTTTTCCCAGAATAATATTCCTTCATAAGTCAGCCGGCTCGGTTCACTTCCCGGTTCACGCTCTGAAGGGCAGATTATCTGCGCAAGAAACAGACCTATAAACATCACTGCAACAAGTATATAGAAAGTAATTCTGATGTATTTTGAAATCGAATACTCTGTTTTCATCCGCTTCACTCCAATCAGTATTATTTCAAGTATACTTTAAAATGGAAAAATATTCAATCGACAGATAGGAAGTGTTGGATGCATTTTTGTGTCTATATCATTTACCCGACCGCAATCTCTACCTTTTTCCCGCAGAACGCCACACCGTATTTGATCACATCGGTGACGCCCGCCTCCCGCAACGCGGTATCGTATTTCTTGTCATCGATCTGCTGCAAGGCTTTTCTTGCCAACTCTTTCAACTCATCCTCCGAGCAGTCCTTCACTGCCTTCAGCTCAATGATGATCCCAGGCAGGTTTTTGTACATCGGTGTCAACTGAATATCATATCTGCCATAGCCGGATTCCCGGTTGGAACTTTTTTTGTATTGCTCCATCGCAGCACACAGTCCCAACATAAAACCATGGTAAAAGTTTTCTCCCCCGGTATCAAAACAGCTAACCGACTGCAGCAAAAGCTGCTGTAATTGCTGCTTCAGATCGTCCACGCGACCGGAGTAGATTGCTTCCTGTATCGAAATGACCGCAGACTGGGGAACAATATCTGACAGCTTGCGCAGGATCTCTTTTCGGTAAACATACGAAATTTCCCGATTCGGAAGTGCAACATTGCACATATAATCACCGTTGAAGGACAATTCGCTACTGACGGCTTTCAAATAGCCTGCTACCAACAAAAAACTGAATACGGAAGACGGATTACTTTTTACCTGTGGGTAAATGACACCTGTATCGATATATGCAGTCACCGTTTCGCCCTGCAAAAGTGCCTGCAGCTTCTCGTAAATATCTGCATCTGCTTCCGTCAACACATCACCAATGATATCATTGCTGCCCGTGGACTGCCAGTAAGCGCCCGGATGACAATCATTTCTAAAATAATTAATAACAGACCAGGGATTGAAAATCTCCGTTGTTCCAAAGCAATAGCCGTCATACCACTCACAGATCTCCTCATACTTTTCCCGGGCATGATAATACGCTGCCATTTCCATGATCTCATCAGACGTAAATCCAAAATATTCGCTGTATTTATGATCCATGATTGAATTGATGATCAGATTGTTCATTCCGCTGAAAATGCTTTCCTTTGCCACACGCAGAATTCCCGTAAGAAAACCATAGGAAAGGTGTCTGTTATCTTTCAGGCAGCCGGAAAACAGATTTCTCATAAAGCGGATCACTTCATCATAAAAGCCCTCCGTATAGCCCTGCTGGATCGGGGTATCGTATTCATCCACAATGATGATCGGTGCCACCCCGTAATGCTCATGGAGCATCTTGGACAGCAGGTAAAGCGCTGAGTCTAGCAACGCCGGATCAGCCGTCCCTTCTATGATCTCATGATAGTAATCTCCGTCTTTGATCCTGCTGCTATCTGCCAGCTCCGAATGTCTTTTATATTCGATCGTGATGATCTGAACGATGTTCCGGAAGGTCTCTTCCCACGTGTCTTTTTTCACATCTTTGAATGTCAGGAAGATGACAGGATACTTTCCCTGATACTCACGATATTTTTGCCCGCATCGCCAGATATTCTTATCCTTAAAATAAACGGATGTATCTTCGTCGGTCTTTTCAAAAAATGTGCGCAGCATATCCATATTAAGAGTTTTTCCGAAACGTCTGGGTCGGGTAAAAAGAGACACCATGGGCCGCTCATCAATAAAATCCCGAATCATCAGTGTCTTATCAACATAATAATACTCCGAAGATGCCAAACGATAATCAGAGATACCGATTGGCAACGGCAGACCCGAAGGGCGTGTGTTCTTTTTATATACACCGGTTTTCACGCGATGGTCTTCCGGTTTTGATGCATCGGCCGGTATCGTCCAAAGCCGCCCTTGCTTTTTAGCACCATATATCTTTTCTTCTTTACAAAGACTGGTAACTCTCCGTTCTGTCAGATTCCAAAGCTTCGCCGCCTCTTTTGCTGTCATTCGATCATCCATCATGCCCACCTCCTGCCTGACTTATTTCTTTTATGATATGTTCATTTCGGAAGTTTGTCAACAAACATTCGGAATAATATCATCAGCTTTTTGATATTCTTCTTTTATGCTCATCCTTTACATTGTAAATATGTATAGTATAATAATAATAAATCACAATTCAAAATCAACGAGGAGGAAACATCTATGCGTAAAAAAACACGATCCATCGTAATTGTTGCGATGATTCTGCTTCTGGGTGCCATCATGCCGGTCAGAACGCTCGCAGCCACAACCAAGTCGAGTACAACCTATTATTACACCTGCATGAGCGGGCAAAAAGACGGAATTTATTCCATGGAATTGAAAGGAAACAAGCTGACCATAAAAGGAACTTTTGCAAAGTCCTCTTCTTCATCAAATGTATCCGAAAAATATTTTAGCGGCAAAACCCTAAAATATAAAAAGACGACGTTTGTTCTTGCGAAAAACTGCAAATTCTATGCCACAGGCGGAGAGGACGGTGCAGTCGCTTATAGCAAGCAAACATTCAAAGACTGTTATGTAACACAGCCGGATCTCGGGTTAGGATTTAAGATCAAGGTCAAAAACGGAAAAGTTGTGGCAATTTATACAGAATCATAATATTACAAAGCAGCGCCGGAAGCATCTTCCGGCGCTGAATTCTTTTCCCAACTAAAAAAGGATATTCTCCGCAGATTGTCCCCGTCCCACATGACTGATCATCCGTTCTACCTGATGTGACATGTTGATCGGTCGAAGCAATACCTGAGGATGTTCCAACGCATATACCCGGAATATCTCATCTGCAAATCCCTGTCCCATCAGTGTCACGTCAGAAAAATCCAATATAACCTCACGAAAGGTTTCCAATCTGTGACAAATCCTCCTTGCCTGTGATCGTGCTACGGGTTCCCCGGTAATACAGGCCTCTTTCACCGGTATCCATGTTCGCATAAAGCCCTCGTCCACGTCAGCATATGTGTCGAAAACCTGACTAGCTTCACGCTCTGTCTCGTTTTCCAATGTCATCATAACCATCGTACTCTCCTTCCATATTCTTGCTGCATAGGCCGCCAGATGTGATTTAACAACCTCCGGCTCGTCCTGACATCCCCACTTTAAAATCAGTGAATCTGACCACAACACAAAAGAATCCATCATCTTTGAAGAGAAAAATATTCCCTCACCGGAATGATTCCTACTGTCACGAGTAATTTTTCCTTTATAAAGTTCGACCAATGCATCCTCCACCCTCGGATGATCCCAACCATTGCCAGCCATATATTCTGTCAGAGTGGAAAATACCCCCGCTCCATCATCAGAGATCACAACCGTTGTATTCAGTGCGTTGGAAGTCACAATAATGCCAATTTGGGTTCCTCTTGAATGTTCAATTGCATTATTGAGGATTTCCGCACAACAATACTGCCAGATCACACGCGCCTTTTCATTGCAGCCTGAGAGATATGGCATGATATGCTGCTGCAGTAAGACATCCTCCTCCGGCATCTCCTCTTCCAGCGAGACACTGGTCCGATATTCCTTCTCGATCAGTTGATAGCTCTCCTTCTCTCCTGACGCATATTCTATGATACCGTTATCAAGCGCCTCTTTGATGTAACGCTTTACGGTTGTAATGGAGATTCCAAAGCTGTCCATCGTTTTTTCCAATACAGCTCCATCTCCCTGCGCGATCTTTCTCAATATGTATTTTTTTATTTCTTCTCTCTTCTTTTCCGTGAATGACATAATCCCTCAAATCTTAATTTTTAATATTCAAACTATATTTAATATATTTCAAATTATAACACCTCGCAAACAAACTTGCAACATCTATGAACTTATATAATGGAAAAGCGCCGGAATCATCTTCCAGCGCTGATTAATATTATACGTTTATCTCTGTCATTCAGTCTTCTTTATCTCCAGCGTATCCGCCAGCGCATAAAACTCCGGTTTGGAAATGAGCGCCGTCACAGTTCCCTTATCGTTCTCAAACAATCCCTTATCACACAGGCGCCTGAGTACCGTGTGCGTGGTTGTGCGCTTCCAGCTCAATGCCTCTGCGGCAAGCTTTACAAGCTCTGTTGATGTGACCGGTTCATGCTCCCAGATGATGTCTGCAAAACGAGCCTCCACCACTCCTAATTGAATCTCTGCCATAAAATCTTCCTCCTTACGCAAAGAGACTACAAGCTATAATCCTTACTATGGATTATAGCTTGTAGTCTCTCGTGCCAACACTTATCTTCATGCATGACAAAGGGTGCTCTTCGTGGCAAAAGAACTGCTCCTGATCAAAGTTGCTTTGCAAGTACCATAGCTGACTTTCCGCCATCTAAAATCAGATCGCAACCTGTCAAATACTCCAATCCCGGTTCTAACAAACGCGTAATAAATGCAGCCATCTCCTCCGGCTTACCTAATCTCTGAAGCGCGGTTCCTTTCGCTACCACAGCAACCGCATCATCACTTTGCTCTCTCAACATCGGAGTATCAAATGCGCCCGGTGCAACAGAGAAGATACGACAATTCTTCTGACCAAATCTTAATGTATTTGCTTTTGTATAATAGATAACAAATGCTTTTGATGCAGCATAGTATAGATAATCAACTCCTAAATGAGCCATACGCGGATCAACATCTTTATTTGCCATAACCTCTTTGATCTTATGTGCAAACTCCGTATCTGTCGGCTCATTCCATACAGCAATCTCATTTGCATCAGGTCTATGAAAATAACCTGTAATAGAAGAATAATTAACCAGGCATGCATCCTTTAACACCGGATAAAAAGCCTCAACCACATTAATGGTTCCAACATAATTAATATTGATGATCAGATCCGCTCCACCCGCATCAACACCGGCTGCGTTTATCACATTACCGATCTCACCTAAGCTCTGTGCATATGCGACCAATTCATCAAGCGATGTCCGGCTTGAAATGTCACACGATTTGCCATATGCTTCCACACCAGCGGCCTTTAATTGTTCGATTGCTGCATCCAGTTTCTTTTCACTCCGTCCGCAGATCAGTACCGGACCAAATTTGCTAACAGCAAATGCCGTTGACAAACCCATTCCACTTGTTCCACCAATGACAACCTGTAATTTTTTCTCCATTGCAATACCCCTTTATTTATAGTAGTCTGAATATATGATATCGCATATATCAGCTATTTTTATTCTAGCGGAATGAATAAATATTTCAATCGATCAACATACAATCGACACAAACGGAGGCAAATTGGGTCATGTACAAACAATCGAAAAACCCCAAAGTCAACTACTCATTATCCTTGCTCTCGGACACATTGTTTGAATTACTAAAAACACGAAAATTCGAAAGTATTACTATTAGTGAATTGTGTGATAAATCCGGCGTTAGTCGCAAAACGTTCTATCGAAACTGTTTTGTTAAACAGGATTTGGTCATATACAAAACAGAAAAGATTATAAACGAATTATATGCAACAATAGATTGGGATAATATGAATAAGAAAATGCTCTACGAAAATTTCTTCCGGTTTTTCAATGCGTATAGAGACTTCCTCTCCATACTCAATAAGGAAAACATGTTTGATTATCTCGTAAAAACAGTGATCGATACCTGCTTTCAAAATGATAATTACGAGTTTTTAAATAGTTTTTTAAAGGACAAAGATCACGCTGAAACATTGCGTTCCTATTATCATGTACATTCCACAGGTAGCATATGCGCGGTTCTACAAAAATGGACAGCAAATAGTTTTTCTGATCCGGTCGATGATCTTGTCGAGGTCCTTATGTGTTTATCTCCAACAGTTTCACTCAATCCTCATTAAAAGACCACCCAACAATCATTTTTATCCGGAGGCTTTTGTCGTATAGGAGATGAAGTTTCCTATACGACAAAAAACCCCGGAGCAGATGCTCCGGGGTCTCGTTTTTGCCTTAAACTATAACCGAATTAGTTATATTTACGCTTTCTAGCTGCTTCAGATTTCTTCTTGCGCTTTACAGAGGGCTTCTCATAATGCTCTCTCTTGCGAATCTCCTGCTGGATACCTGCCTTTGCACAGTTTCTCTTGAATCTGCGTAAAGCGCTATCTAAAGTCTCGTTCTCTTTTACGGTAACACTAGACATTCTTACACCTAACCTCCCTCCAGTTGTAAATTGTGCACATCAACTGTAAGGTTCTATTTCCTAATTGCACTGCAAATAATTATACCATATATTTTCAGTTCGTCAAGGCTGTTTTGAAAAAATTATGTCTATTTTATCTGAGCGCTCAGTGCATTCACTGCCTCTTTCAAAGCATCATCCACACCTGCGGGATTCTTTCCTCCTGCTTGTGCCATGTTCGGACGGCCACCACCGCCTCCTCCGACGATAGACGCAATGCTCTTGATCAGATTGCCTGCATGTGCGCCTGCCTTCTGTGCCTCATCAGTTGCCATAGCTACCAGATTTACTTTTCCGTCTGCCACGGATGCCAGCAGGATCACGCCCTCTCCCAGCTTATTCTTCAGCTGATCGCCCAGATCACGCAGACCGTTCATGTCCACGCCCTCCAGCTTGGTTGCAAGGAACTTCACACCCTTGACATCCTGTACCTGATCCATGACATCGCCAAGCGCATCTTTGGCCGCTTTGGACTTCATGGATTCGATCTCTGCGTTCAGATTCTTGATCTCTGCCTGCAGATGTGCAATCTTTTCTACCACGCCGGCCGGATTCGTCTTTAAAAGCTTTGCAGCCTCCTCCAGTGTCTTTTCAATCGTATCATAGTATGCAAACACACCGTCAGCCGTGATCGCCTCGATACGACGCACACCTGCTGCCACACCGGACTCGGAAACGATCTTGAATGCCTTGATGTCAGCGGTATTGCTTACGTGTGTTCCACCGCACAGTTCCTTAGAGAAATCCCCCATGGAGACAACGCGGACACTCTCTCCATACTTCTCGCCGAACAGCGCCATCGCACCGGACTTCTTTGCCTCATCGATGGTCATCACCTCGGTCACAACCGGGATCGCCTCGTTGATCTTTGCGTTGACGATATCCTCCACCTTCTGAAGCTCCTCTGCAGTCATTGCAGAGAAATGAGAAAAGTCAAATCTTGTGCGGTCTGCATCCTGATTAGAACCCTTCTGCTCTACGTGTGTGCCCAGCACCTCACGGAGTGCCTTCTGAAGTAAGTGGGTTGCGGAGTGATTCTTGCAGATCTTTGCTCTGCGTGCCGTGTCGATCGTAAGCTCTGCCACATCGCCTACCTTGATCATACCTGCGGTACAGGTTCCGACATGTCCGATCTTACCGCCCTTCAGCTTGATCGTATCACTCACGGCAAACTCGCCTTCAGCGGTCTTGATCACACCGGTATCACCGATCTGTCCACCCATGGTTGCATAGAACGGAGTTTCGTCAACAATTACTGTACCATTTACACCTTCGGTCAGCGCCTCTGCCAGCTCGGTCTCGGTGGTGAGCACAGTGATCTTTGAGCTTGTACTTGTCTTGTCATAACCAACAAATGCAGAGGTGATCGCAGGATCGATCTCATCATAAACAGTGGCATCCGCACCCATATAGTTTGTCTCTTTTCTGGCTGCACGGGCTTTTTCCTTCTGCTCTTTCATGCATGCATCAAAGCCTGCCTGATCTAACGTATAGCCCTTCTCCTCCAGGATCTCGGCAGTCAGATCTACCGGGAATCCGTAGGTATCATAAAGCTTGAAAGCATTCTCACCGGACAATACCTTCTCGCCGGCTGCCTCCATCTCTTTTTCCATATCTGCAAGGATCTTTAATCCCTGATCGATGGTCTTGTTAAACTGCTCCTCCTCCTGAGTCAGCACCTTGAAGATAAAGTCCTTCTTCTCCTCCAGCTCCGGATAGCCGTCCTTGCTCTCACGGATCACAGTCGCAGCCAGATCAGCCATAAACGTACCCTCAATGCCCAACATTCTGCCGTGTCTCGCAGCGCGGCGGATCAGGCGACGAAGCACATAGCCCCGTCCCTCATTGGTAGGCATCACACCATCGGAAATGAGGAAGGTCGTAGATCTGATATGATCTGTGATCAGGCGGATACTGATATCATCCAACGCATCCTGCTGATACGTCTTTCCACAAAGCGTACAGATATGATCCCGGATCGCTTTCATTGTATCGATGTCAAATACGGAATCTACATCCTGCATAACAACTGCCAGGCGCTCCAAGCCCATTCCGGTATCGATATTCTTATTTTCCAGTTCCTCGTAGCCACCGTGGCCATCGCCGTTGAACTGGGTAAATACGTTATTCCATACTTCCATGAAACGGTCGCAGTCACAGCCCACCTTACAATCCGGGCCGCCACAGCCGTATTTTTCTCCGCGGTCATAATAGATCTCTGAACAGGGACCACAGGGACCTGCGCCGTGCTCCCAGAAATTGTCACACTCACCGGTCTCGGGATCACGATAAAAACGGGTGATACGGTCAGCCGGGATACCGATCTCTTTATTCCAGATCTCGAACGCTTCCTCATCCTCGCCATAGATGGAAGGATACAGACGATCCTCCTCCAGACCGAGCACCTTTGTCAAAAACTCCCAGGACCATGCAATCGCCTCATGCTTGAAATAATCTCCGAATGAGAAGTTTCCAAGCATCTCAAAAAACGTCAGATGTCTTGCTGTCTTTCCCACATTCTCAATATCACCGGTACGCACGCACTTCTGACAGGTCGTCACGCGTCTGCGAGGCGGAATCTCCTGTCCGGTAAAATAAGGCTTTAACGGTGCCATACCTGCATTGATGAGCAGCAGGCTGTTGTCGTTGTGAGGTACAAGGGAAAAGCTGTTCATTGCCAGATGTCCCTTGCTCTCAAAAAATTCCAGATACATTTTGCGCAGTTCATTTACGCCATACTTCTTCTTCACGGTGTTTCCTCCAAATCACATAGATGTATATTTTCTCTACTGCTTGTCCTCTGCAGACATCGCAGCTGTCTTGGCATCCTTGCGCTCGCGCAGTTTTTTCCCCACAACCGCACCTGCCACGCCGATGGCTGCCAAAAGAATCATGATGATCAGATATTGTAAAAAGCTTCCCAAAATCGCTGTCATAGCAAAAACCTCCTGTTTTTTACATTTATCGCAGCTGTCACATACGCACCCAGCTACTGTTTTCCCAATACTTTATTATAATCCAGTGTTTTCCTTCTGTAAAGTGTAACTGTTCAGTTCGTTTACACAAGCTCCACATCCTCCAACAGCTCCGTGCCGTCCGCCGCACTCGTCGCCAGATAGTCACATCGCTCATTCTCCGGATGTCCATCGTGCCCCTTGACCCAGATAAAATGCACCTTATGCGGTTCCATCGCTGTCAGCAGAGCCTTCCACAGATCAATGTTTTTCACAGGCTTTTTATCTGATTTCACCCAGCCTTTCATCTGCCAGTTATAGATCCAACCCTGATTAAACGCATCCGTCAGATATTTGGAATCGGAGTACAGATCCACCTCGCATGCCCGATTGAGCTGCTGCAGTCCACGGATCGCCGCCATCAGCTCCATGCGATTATTTGTTGTCTTTTTATAACCGGCTGACAATTCTTTTTCATGTACCGCTCCCCTGCTGTCCACATAGCGCAAAACCACGCCATAACCGCCGGGACCGTCGGGGTTGCCTCTGGCTGCCCCATCAGTAAAAATCTCGACCTTCATTATTCCAAATCCTCAAAGTACTGATTTTCGTGCTCCACGCGCATGATGCGTCCCGTAAATGCAGGGTTTGAAATGCGGCTCAGATACTCATCTACGATTCCAAACTCCTGCCAGCAGTGCATCGGAAACACATACTTTGCAGAAACATTTTTCAGAAAATAATCAAAGCCTTTGAATTTGTGCTGTTCCAGTCTCGGATCCAGCACCACAAATGCCGCGTCATAATACATGTCCGCCATCTGGTTGATCTGGTGCTTGTAGCCGCGCTCCATCTTACCGTTAACAAGATCTCCGGCGCCTTCCCATGTCCAGTTGTGCAGATCACCTGCATGATAAATGTGCTTTCCGTCTGCCTCCACTGCAAACGCCACACCCGCATCCGTCGACAAAAAGGTACGAATCTTCACATCGTCCACCAGATATTCCTCGTTGTGGGTGACATACGTAATCTTCTCGCTGATCGCTGGGTCAATATCGTGCTTTTTCAGAAAATTCGGACTCAGCTTCGCATCCTTGGAAATGATATAGTGGATATTCTCATAGTGCTCCGCCAACCGGTAAATGTCCATGTCAAAATGATCATGATGCTTGTGGCTGGCAAAAAAATACATCGGCGTATCCGCATCGTAGACCGGAAGCTTTCCACCAAAATGATAGCCGTTCACCCGGTCACCGTTAAAGTAATCAAACACCAGTACCTTTGTATCCAGTTCCACGATAAAACAGCTGTGATGAATAAATAATATGTTCATACTCTTTTCAAACCTCTAAAATCAAAAACTATTTCATTCTGCCGATAATGGCATTTGCCTTTGCATAGATCTCCTTCGGGTCAAATCCGATGTCAAAAACGCCGCCCTCGTAGAGAATCCGTCCGTTTACCATCGTCATCACAACATTCTGCTTGCTGCCGCTGTAAACCAGATTTTTCACCAGATTGTTCTCCGGCTGCATATTCGGCTGCATGAGATCGATCATGATCAGATCTGCCTTCTTGCCGGCAGCCAGATCATCACAGTCAGACAGCCCCATCGCGCGTGCGCCCGCGGTCGTCGCCATGTAGAGCACTTCGTTTGCAGGTACTGCCGCCGCATCCATCTCCTTCACCTTTGCGAGCGCTGTTGTTAAAAACATCTCCCTGAACATATCCAGACAGTTGTTGCTCGCCGGTCCGTCCGTTCCGATCGCAACCGGAATGCCCTCGGAGAGATAACGGCTGATCGGTGCGATACCGCTCGCCAGCTTCAGATTGGAGGCCGGATTAGTCACAGCAGTCAGACCACGCTTTTTAAAGATCTCAAAATCCGCATCATCCATCCAAACGCAGTGATAACCTCCTCCACCGTACTCATACATGCCAAGCTTCTCGGTCAGCTGTGTCGGTGTCGCACCCCAACGACCGATACATTCTTCCACTTCAGTCTTCGTCTCAGAATTGTGTAAAAAGATCGGACTTTTCAGCTTTTGCGCCAGCTTTGCCACACCCTCCATCAATTCCATTGAAGTCGTATACTCTGCATGAAAGCCGACAATAAAGCTTGTCAGATCACTCATCTCATTGACAATATGATAATTTTCCTCCATGAGTTCCACGGTCCCGCCAAAATTATTCAGACCGCTCGTCTGCACGGTACGAAATCCGGTATCCGCAGATGCCTTCGCATCCACCGGCGGAAAGAAATACATATCGAAATTGGAGGTAATACCACTGGTCAGATATTCCATGATACCTAAGATATTCAGCCAGTAGCAATCATCCTCCGTGAGCTGTCCCTCTCTGGGAAATACCTGATCAAACAGCCAGCTTTGAAGCGGAAGATCATCGGCAAAAGACCGCAGAAATGTCATGGCTGTATGTGTGTGTGCATTTTTAAATCCTGACAGTATCAGTTTCCCGCTTGCATCAATCTCACGATCCCACAGGATCACCTCACCGGTCCGTAAAACACGGCTTGTATCACTCCCGTCACCGATATAGACAATGGAATCACCACTCACCCAAAGTTCTCCCTCAATGATCTGATACTCACGCTTCGCGTCATCCTTTAAACAGAGGATCTTCGCGTTATAAAAACGTACATTCATATGATTCATTTCTCCTTAATGACTTCTCCTAAACTACCTCAGCAACGAATACCATCTACAGTTCTAACTTCGCATCTTTTTCTATCGAGTTTAGAATGATATTCTTGTACTTTTCTGATGCAACAATCTTGTTTTCCTTGATTTTCCTGCAACCATCAAACGCTGTTTGATCCAGATATTTCACACTATCAGGTATGGTAATACCTGTCAGTTTCTTACAATCACCAAACGCATACATTCCAATTTTCTTTACACTGTTTGGAATCACAACCTCTGTAATATTACATCCTGTTTTGTATTCATACTTGCCATCGCCCCAGTCATCATCAGGGTTATAACCTACAGCAACTCGAATAAATGCGTGTTCCCCAATTTCTTTCACGGTTTTCGGAATCACCACTTTTCCTTTACATGCAGAAGCATCGATCAGAATGCCATTTACGATCACAAACTTGTTTTTCTTTTTTTGTTCTTTCAACCATTTGGTATTTTCAAATGCACAGCGTTCAATACTTGTTACACTCTTTGGAATTGTTAATTTTGATAACGATGTACATTCACTAAAGGCTCTCATTTTAATTGATTTGACAGAACTTGGCAAACAAACTTGAGTCAACCCTATACAATATTGGAATGCATTTGTTCCGATGGTCTCAACGCCTTTTGCAAATTGTACACTTTTCAATTCACCATCATTGTAAAATGCTTTTTCTCCAATGCTTTTAACGCTTTTGGGAATTTTTACACTTTCCAATTGATAAGCGCAGAAAAACGCATTATCAGCAATACATGAAACCTTATCCGGTATCGTAACATTTCCCTTACATAGACTTCCGTCAATCAGAACACCATTTACAATAACAAGAGGGTTCTTCTTTTTCAAATTACTCAGCCATGTTGTACCGCTAAATGCACACGCACCCAAGTGTTTGAGATTCTTGGATAATGTGACATTTTTCAGATTCGTGTAATCGAATGCTGACGCTTCAATATCTGTTACGCTATTGGGAATTTTAACACTTGAAAGCTTTGTATACTGAAATGCCTCTCTTCCAATCTTCTTCAATTTTTTGCCAAATGTAACAGATTTGAGTTTTTCACAAAATTGAAATGCATCATCCTCAATGCTTTCCACACTGTCCGGCATCGTAACAGATGTTACTTTAGACTCATAAAATGCACTTCTGTTAATCACTCTGACTGTGTTTGGTATCTTGATCTCACCCTTACAATCTCTGCCATCGATCAAAATGCCATTTACGATCACAAGCTTATTTTTCTTCTTCTGATTTTCCATCCATTTTGTATCATCAAGCGCCCGCAAGCCGAAACTAGTCACACTTTTTGGTATGGTGATATCCGTCAGATTGGCACAACACCAAAACGCATAATCCTCAAGAGTTGTTACACTGTCAGGAAGTGTAATACTGACAATCGTTTTGCATCCCTCAAAGGCTCTCTCTCCAATACTTGTCACGCCATCCGGAATGATTACATTCTTTCCGTATCCCGTGTACTTTTCCAAAACACCATTTCTAATGACAAAGGAATCTTCTTCTTCGACTTCATCATCATCAACCTCGTCTTCCTCGTTATCGTATGCGAGATCATAGTCATCATCTTCCGCAAAGTCAGCATCGTCTTCATATGCAAGATTAAAATCGTCCTCTTCTGCCTTCACGATATCTGCTGACAATGGCAGTACCAATATGATTGACAATGCAAACACCAAGAATTTCATCCAACCAATTTTTTTATCCCTGTTCATATCTATTTACTCCTCTTGTTATCACATTAAAGCAACGCTTCTCATATCTTCGCAATATTCTTAATCGTTTCCGTGAGCAGCTGCTTGAACATCGGTGCGACTGCATCCGCAGTCTCCGTAATCTCTGCATGGGTCAAAGGCTTCGGCGAGATACCTGCTGCCAGATTGGAGATGCAGGAAATACCCACGACCTTCATACCCATATGCTTTGCCGCCTGTGCCTCGCATGCGGTGGACATGCCGACTGCATCCGCGCCCATCATACGGCACATGTTGATCTCGGCAGGAGTCTCATAGGCAGGTCCTGTCAGCTGTACATAGACACCCTCTTTTAAAGGAATATCAAGGCTGCAGGCTGCCTTTTTCACGATCTGCTGTAAGTCCTCGTCATAGACATGGCTCATATCCGGAAAACGTGTTCCTAACTCTTCAATATTTGCACCAAGCAGCGGCGAAGGGACAAAGCATGAAATATGGTCCTTGATCAGCATGAAATCTCCGGCGTGAAAGCCCTGCTTGATACCGCCTGACGCATTTGTTAAAAACAATACCTGTGCACCCATCATTTTCATCAGACGGGTTGGCAATACCACATCCGTCATGGAATAGCCCTCATAATAATGCACGCGTCCCTGCATGATCACCACCGGTACACCCTCCACATAGCCGAACACGAAACGTCCCTTGTGCAACGGCACAGTGGATACCGGAAAGCCTTCAATATCCTTATAATCCAGTGTTGCAACCACATCGATCTGATCTGCATAGTCACCCAGACCGGAACCTAAAATAAGCGCCACCTGCGGAGTAAAATCAATCTTCGCCTTTACGCTCTCGTAGCATTTTACTAATTTTTCATATACTTCGTTCATGATAGCGTCTCCTTTTTTGTTAACTATAGAAAATAATAACATTTTTCTTATATTCTGGCAATCAATTCCCCGGGAGTCAGTGCCATAACCTTACTTTTTGTAAAATCCCGGACATTTCTTGTAATAATATAATTCGCACGAATTCGCTCTGCGGTCGCACTCTGAACTGCATCTTCAAAATCTCCCCATTCCATTTCCGACGCATGAACAATATCTGAAGCTTCTAAATCTGTCAGTTCAAAAATCAATGACATCGTTTGGAGTGTACTGCGAATCGTTTTTGGATCAAGTTCTTTGCGCATAACATACACCAGATTGGCAAATGTCAAAGCGGAAACGCAGCCTTTTATCTGCTCCGTTTCGCAAAGCTTCCAAATAATCGCGGAATCCCGATAATATGGTTGTCTCATTTGTAAAACATCAAGTAAAATATTGGCATCAATCAGTAATTTCATACTTCTTCCTCAAACCGTCTTCTCGCATCCGATCCATATCGTAATCACCACTTAAAATACCGCTCAGCGAATCAGTAAGATATGAAACAGCTGCCTCTTTCGGAATGAAGCGTCCCACTTCCTTTCCATTTCTCGTGACAACTACCTCCTTACCTTCTATAACCATATTCAGATACCTGCCAAAATTATTTTGCATTTCCGTAGCTGTAGCTGTTGCTCCGATCATAACAACGCCTCCTTTCAAATTAGCTAATTATATTATACTTCACTTTAGCTAATATGCAAACAGTTCTCGTGAAAAACTTTCTTCTAGCGGAAGAACCACGTATACACCACCGCCACGATCTCCCGCAGATAAAAAGGGATCACATAAGGCATCTCCGTCCTTGAGGCATACGCCACCGGGTTTAATCCTTCCTGTTTTGCATGCAGGCAGCCACGGTAACAATGAAATTCACTGGTGATCAGCGCGATCTCGTGGTTTTCTGCCCACGTGCTGTCCGCCCCGAGCGCCTCCTCTAAGATCGAGCGGGAATGACGCAGATTTGTCGGCGTGTTGACGGATGACTCCTCCTTATAAAGCCTGCTGCCGTCAATTCCCCTTGCTGTCAATTCCCGATACATACACTCCGCCTCAGAGATCGCCTCGTCCTCTCCCTGACCGCCGGATAGCACGGCGATGGCCTGCGGATGGCTCGAAAGATACTCATAGGCGGCATCGATCCGCTCACCCAGAATCCGGCTTGGCCGACCGTCCTTGACATGACAGCCCAGCACGACCGCCGGCGTATCCGCTGCCACAGCCTGTCCCTTTGCTCCCTGACAGATTGCGATCATGGCTGCCGCGACAAGCACTGCCCCGATCACAACTACTATGCCAAATATTACTAAAATGATTTTTGTCATGCGTTTCATATCTCCCATTCCCGCTTCCTTTGTGTCCCGCGCGCTGCGGGAGTCATTTTTCCAACTTATATGTTATTCATTGCCCCTGCGTAACACTTTTCTCAATCCTGCAAATGTCACAACCAGCGTCATAGCTGCCTCACCCGGATATTATACCCATCTTCCGGCAAAAAAACAAGCCGGGGACACTGTCGCCTCCCCGGCTCATACACATTATATTACTTTTTACACCCACGCGCCACGCGCCTTTTCCCTGCGTGACAGTATTCAACAGTTCTTTATGCGACGGGTTCACGCGGAGAAAACGTGGATTGACCAGTTATCAGGCAACAGAGCCAAGCAGATTTTGCTTGGACTCTGTACCAATCGCGTGATTTACCCGGCAAGCATAACAAACTGTCGAATACTGTCACGCAGAGTATAGGCGCATGTCGTGGGTGTGAAAAGTAACCACACTATAAAATAATGCAAACGAGTCCGCCATTGTTGTCGTTGACAACCTTCTGCATCGTATCCTGCAATTTCATCTGGCACTCATCATCCATCCGGCTGATCTTGCTGCGGATACCATCCTCCATCAGTTCTCCGACCGTCTTACCGAAAATATTCGTATTCCAGACACCGCCGTCGTCTGATTTTCCCGCTTTGATATAGCTGATCAGGTCTTTCGCCTGCTCCTCGCTGCCCACGATCGGCGCAATCTCCGTCTCGATATTGGCACGAATCATATGGATGGACGGTGAGCTGGCTTTCATGCGCACCCCATACTTGCTTCCGTGCTTCATAAGCTGCGGTTCCTCCATATTGATGTCGGAAAGGGTCGGGGTGACCACCCCATAGCCGCGCATTTTTACAGACTGCATTGCATCGGCAACCTTCTCATACTCCTGCTTTTTCGCCGACAGCTCCCGCACGAGTGCGATCAGCTCATACTCATCGTTCACGGTAACACCCGCCATCCGGCTGATGTTCTCGTAATAATATTTGTCATCCACCTCCATGCGAAGCGTTCCGACACCGTCAGAAAGGCGCAACCCCTCTTTTCGGATCTCCTTCACATACTCATCCGGCTCCGGCAGAACGAGTTCTCTGAAATCACGCACATTTGTGACCTTTTCCAACAGCTCTTTTGCATGCGCAAGCAGCTGTTGCTTGATCGGATGATCGATCTCCAGTACATCCACCCACTTCGGCAGATAAAACTCCAGCTGGCTCACCGGAAATTCATATAAGATTTCCTCTAAGATACGGTTTACATCCTCCATATGTAACTGATCGCAGTTTAGCGGCAGCACTGCTACCTGATACTGCTCCATCAGCTGATTTGCCAATGCCTTTGAGCTCTCACTGTATGGCTTATTTGTGTTCAGGATCATTAAAAACGGTTTTCCGCTCTTTTTCAGTTCCTCCACTGTGCGTCGCTCCGCCGGTTCATAGGACTCTCTCGGAATATCCGTGATCGAACCGTCGGTCGTCATTACGATACCGATCGTGGAGTGGTCACGGATCACTTTCTGTGTACCAAGCTCCGCCGCCTGCGTAAAGGGAATCTCCTCTTCAAACCATGGGGTCTTCACCATGCGCTCTTTTCCGTCCTCCATGTGTCCGCTGGCACCGTCTACCATATAGCCGACACAGTCGATCATGCGCACCTTGATATCCAGATCGTCTGCCACCCGGATCTGTGCAGCCTCCTTCGGAATAAATTTGGGTTCTGTTGTCATCACAACTTTTCCGGTTGCCGCCTGCGGCAGTTCATCCGTCAGCCGCTCCTTTTCATGGTCATCCTGAATATGCGGCAACACCATCAGTTCCATAAAACGCTTGATAAATGTTGATTTTCCGGTACGAACGGCACCCACTACACCTATGTAGATTTCTCCTCCGGTCCTGTCGCGGATATCCTTATACAGATTATACTCCGCACGTAATATATCAGACATAAAAACAAACTCCCCTTTCTACTATACTAATCCGGCTCACAGGCCCGTGATTCATCAGATGTGCTACTACGATCAATCACTTAATAGATAGTATGAAAGGGGAATTTCTTTTATTCCTTATTTTCTTAAAGGCGAAGCTGCAATTTTTTCGGCAGACACTCGATGGTGACATCCCAATGTTTGCCAAACGTCTCTCCGTCCGTATGTACCTCCAGATTGTCCTTTAACATGACATGACATGCACGTGCATCCACCACCTCATAGCCCGGAATACGCTCATGCAGCTTTAATGCCAGAAGCGCCAGACTAAAGAGTGCCTTCACATTACCCAGATCATGGGCCATGGCAAAGGAGAGTCTGCCATCATTTGACTTCGCACCGGCTGCCATCGCCAGATGTCCGCCCTCATAGGGCTGATTCATGCCTGCAAGAAAGAAAAGGCGATGCACCTTGCGCTCTGTCAGTTCTCCGTTTGCATTGACAAACACAAGCTTACCTTCCGTCGCAGGATAGGACAAAATGCTGCGCACCGTATTGATCATATAGATCAACTTGCCGAGATGGATCCGGTTCAGTGCTGCCTTCAGCCTGCCGCCGGAGGAAACACACGCCTCGGCATCCAGACCGATACCTGAGCTGATCGCAAAATAACGACTGGTTTTATCCCGATGAAACGTCGTCTTGCCAATATCCATATCATAGATCCTGCCACCATCCAGGATCTGTGTGAGCGCACGCAGCGGGTCGCTTGAAATTCCGAGCGAATAGCCCAGATCATTGGCAGAACCTGCCGGTATGTAGCAGAGTGTTACCCGCGAAAAATCGGTGATGCCGTTCAGCACCTCATTAAAGGAACCATCTCCACCCACAACAACCAGTGTAAGGTCTCCCGGATGCTCCTCCAAAATCTGGGTGGCAATCTTTGTGCCGTGCCCCGGGTAAGAGCACTCGTATTGATGATAATGCACGCCCCGCCGGATCAACTCCGGCTTGAGCACATGCTTCCAGATATTTTTCTTCCTGCCGACTCCGGCATTTCCATTTACAATAAAATAGTACGTCTCATTCCTGTTCATCTGTATATATGATCTCCACATCACTCTGCCGCAGGCGGGCTTCCCACTCGGGCGTGAGTTTTTTATCCGTAGCCAGAATATCTATTCCTGAAAAATCGACTACCTGTGTAAATGATAAATGATTGAACTTGGCATTGTCAACTGCCATTATACGTTTTGTCGCAGAATTTAACATTTGCTTTTTGATTCCGGCATCCAATTCATTGGAATCGGTAAAGCCTTTCTGCAGATCGACACCCTTGCAGGAAATGATCGCCTTATCCACAAAAAAGCCATCCACCATGCGTTCTGCCTGATAGCCCAGCAGAGACAACGCCCTGCCCTTTAAGGAACCACCCGTAGAGAGCACCTTCCAGCCCTGTACATCTGACAGCTCCAGCAAGATCTCAATCGAATTTGTAATAACCGTAATATTTTTTTTGTCTTTGATCTGTCTCGCCACAAACAATGCCGTTGTACTTGCATCGAGCATGATACGGTCACCATCATGGATCGTCGTTGAGAGCGCAGTTGCAATCCGCATCTTTGCCTCCACATTCTCACGCTTACGCACAAGAAACGGAATCTCATCCTTCTCGCTTCCCTTGACTACCGCTCCGCCGTAGGTACGCTCTGCAAACCCGTCATTTTCCAGTTTTTCCAGATCACGCCGGATGGTCTCCTCCGTCACATCGTATTTTTTGCTCAGATCGGCAACAATCACACGACCTTCTTCCTTCAAAAGTGCTAATATTTCATTTCTTCTCTCTGCTGCTAACATCATCCATACCCCCACTATATATTTGTGCAGATACCGCACAATCCACGAAAGGCTGTCGGTATTCCGACAGCCTGCTTGACGTCCAAGTAATAATCTATAAAATTGTATCCCAGAGCTGTGCATCCGGACTCGCGATCACAGAACTGTCCAGATACATGCCGCGCTCACTGACTGCTGCCTCAGCCTTGCTGATCGCTGCTGAAACCGCTGCCACTTCACCGGTCAGAAATACATAGGATTTTCCGCACATGCCTCGTGCAACGCGAATCTCGATCAGCTCGACTTCTGCCGTCTTTGCCGCCTCATCTGCCGCCACAAAAATAGCTGCTGCGTCAAAGGTCTCCAGCACACCGAGTGCATTGCGGTTCTTAATATCCGCCGTTCCATAGATTGCCGGAAAAATGCCCTCGTGGGGATTTCCGAGAAGGAAGCTGTCGATCAGCTGCTCCGGATAACGACTGGCTGCCGCATCCACAGACGCACGCACCGCACTGATATCTCCCTCAAAGATCACAATATATTTTCCGGGGCAGACAGTCTGTGCTTCGATGATCTTCACATCTGCCGTCTTTAACACTGTATCAGCTGCCAATACGCCGGTGGATACCGTTTTATACTCCACCATTCCTAATGCTCTACCCATACTTGATTTCCTCTTTTATATTTTGTAACTGTTCCGAATCGTTACTAATTTTTGAAATAATTATTTTGTTGACCGAATGACGATCTCTCTTTCGTTAATCTCAGTCACGACACCGTCGATGGAAGCGTGTACCGGAAGGCTCAGCGCACCTTCCGCAGCCTCACCGATCTTCTGTCCTTCCTTCACCTCATCCCCCACCTTCACGACGGGAACAGCCGGTGCACCGATGTGCTGACTGAGTCTGATGCGGACATGATCAACAATAATATAAGATTCATCCAAAGGTGCTTTCACATTGTAAGCATCCAGACCAAGTCTTGCGCGCAGTCTGGAAATTGGAACTCTGCGCAACGGTCTTTGCTTTTTCACCGGTGTTGCCTCCACCTTTGGCGGCTTGACACCGTTTGCCCGAAGCCCTGCTTTGTACTCCGCGATCAATGTGCGCGGTGTAAGCCCCTGATTGCAGGAATACATCTCGCACAACCCGCAGGAGCTGCAGAAAAATGTATTTAAAAATGGTCCTACATCCTGTGTCGTTCCGCTTGTAGCGGCCCTCATGAAAAGATGCGGTTCGATCGGATGTCCCAGCAGATTTCTCGGACACAGATCCGTACACATCTCACACTGACAGCAGGATGCCATTGCTCGTTTCATACTGATTTGTGTGTTACCACGCTTCTTTTGAACAACCGGATGATTGTCCGGAAGCACAATGATCGCATTTGAAGTCTTTGTGATCAATTCATATTTACTACAAAGGTTTCCGGTCATCGGACCTCCCATGAGATAGACCGGATGTTCTACCGTAACACCGCCCGCCAGAGCGACTACATCCTCAACGGACATTCCAAGCGGCACATATCTGGTGCACGGATGTTCCACTTCACCGGTAATTGTAATAAATTTGTGTGTCACCGGCTTTTTATTTTTTATCGCCTGATAAATGTTGAAAACTGTCTCCACATTGAACACTGCCACACCGACCTGGATTGGAATACTTCCGGGCGGCACGACCTTTCCGGTCAGCTCGTGGATCAATACAACTTCATCTCCCGCCGGATAAACCTCCGGCAGGAGACCAATGGATATAATAGGAAACGAACGAAGATGTGCCCGGACAGCCTCTACGGTCTGTCTGTACGCCTCTTTGACACCGATGATGACCTGCTCACACCCGATCGACAGTGCCATCTGATACAGCGTACTCAATATCTCATACGGATATTTTTCCAGCACCTGTCTGTGTAACCGCAACAAGGGCTCACATTCCGCGCAATTCAAAATAATTGTCTTTGCACGTGCATCAATTTTTCCATAAGACGGGAATCCGGCACCACCGGCACCACAGACTCCACTGTCCTTTACTACACCAATTAGTTCATTTATCTCTATCATGTTACTGCTCCAGCTACTCCAGTTTTACGCCTTCATCAATAATTCCAACAATTGCAGCGTCGATCGGTGCGTTTTCCATACCACAGCCAATTCTTGCAGCACTTCCGGTTGCAACCAAAACAATCTCTCCGATACCGGCGCCCACATTGTCGATTGCCACCAGACGGTCGCCCGCGTGTGCCATGGACTTGATCGGCTCAATAATGAGGAATTTATTGCCCACCAGATTTTCATTTTTGCGTGTGGAAATCACACTTCCAACAACCTTGCCTATAATCATATATCTTCACCTTTATTTAATGACTACTGCGTCACCGGTTTTCAATTGTGCAGCATTCGCCTCGTCGGTATCAATATGCATCTCCATCGTAAAACTGGGATCCACGCGTACCAGCACCTCATCAAAGGTAGTGCCGCGCTCATTCACAGCCACAACCGATACGACATCCTTATCGGAAACGCCTGCTGCTGCCGCATCGGCAGGTGACATATGAATATGTCTCTTTGCAACGATACAGCCCTCTTTCAAATATAAAGCTCCCTTAGGTCCCACCAGAGCAATGGGAGCCGAACCAGCAATGTCACCGGAATTGCGAACAACCGGCGCCACTCCTAAGGTTCTCGCATCTGTCATGGAGATCTCCACCTGAGATTCCTTTCTGACAGGGCCTAAAATACGAACATTCTCAATCGCCCGAAGCTTGGTTCCGACGATCGTTACCTGTTCATTGGAAGCGAACTGACCACCCATCAGCTCCTTTTTCTTTGTCAGCTGATAACCCGGTCCGAACAATACCTCAACAGCTTCCTGCGTCAGATGCACATGTCTGGCAGACACGCCGATCGGAACCATAAATCCCTCTTTGCTGCCTGCGTCGGTATCATCCTTCAGAACTTCCATGACAAGTTTTGTGATAAGTTCAATTTTTTTCTCGTCCATACTCACAAACTCTCCTGTTGATCTTAGACTCCGGGTGTCTGAACGGCACCCGGAGTGTTCCTATGTCTTAGAGTACCGTGGGAAGGATCTTCTCTACGTCGTTGTGAGGTCTGGGGATCACATGGGTAGCTACCAGCTCGCCAAGCTTTGCTGCATTTGAAGCGCCTGCCTCTACGGCTGACTTCACAGCTCCTACATCTCCGCGAACCATTACGGTTACTAATCCGGAACCGATCTTCT
>JBJEML010000050.1:0-2573 GCA_051879675.1 Lachnospiraceae bacterium
TTGCAAGATTGGTCGTATAACGGATGACTGCAGGAATGATCTGCTTGCTTGCAATATCGATCATAGATCTTGCTTCAATGTTGATCGTCTTTGCGTAGGTCTCATACTCGATCTCCACACGGGACTCCAGCTCAACCTTCGTAAATACACCAAATTTCTCAAATAAGGAAACCGCCTTGTCAGTTGCGTATGCAGGGATTGCATCCACCATGGACTTGATGTTCGGCAGCCCGCGCTTCTCAGCCTCTGCCACCCACTCATCTGAGTAGCCGTTTCCGTTGAAGATGATGCGCTGATGCTCAGTCGCATATTTCTTGATCAGGTCATGTACGGTATCATCAAAGTTATCAGACTTCTCCAGCACATCGCAAGCCTCTGCAAATGCCTCTGCAACGATCGTGTTCAAAACAACGTTGGGCTGTGCAATGGAAGCCTGAGAGCCTACCATACGGAACTCGAATTTATTTCCGGTAAACGCGAACGGTGATGTACGGTTACGATCAGTTGCATCGCGCATGAAATCAGGCAATGTCTTTACACCGGTCTCCAGCATCTCACCCTTTAAGCTGTGTGTTGCACTTCCGGTGCTGATCAGCTGTGTGATCACATCCTCCAGCTGTTCGCCGAGGAAGATGGAAAGGATTGCGGGCGGTGCCTCGTTTGCACCGAGTCTGTGGTCGTTTCCGACATCTGCTGCAGATGCGCGAAGCAGATCTGCATGCTCATCAACTGCTTTTAAGATACAGGTCAGCACAAGTAAGAACTGTACATTCTCATGCGGTGTTGAACCGGGATCCAACAGATTGATACCATCATCAGTGGTCAATGACCAGTTGTTGTGCTTACCGGAACCATTCACACCTGCGAAGGGCTTCTCGTGAAGCAGGCACTGTAAGCCGTGACGGCCTGCCACCTTCTTTAATGTCTCCATGATCAGCTGATTATGATCAGTTGCCACGTTGCACTCTGCATAAATGGGAGCCAGCTCGTGCTGAGCAGGAGCAACCTCGTTATGCTGGGTCTTTGCGGATACGCCGAGCTTCCACAACTCTTTGTTGACATCCTTCATGTATGCGCCAATGCGCTCACGGATCGCTCCGAAGTAATGATCTTCCATCTCTTGTCCCTTGGGAGGCATTGCTCCGAATAAGGTCCGGCCGGTAAAGATCAGGTCTTTTCTCTTTAAATATTTCTCGCGGTCTACGATGAAGTACTCCTGCTCTGCTCCCACAGAGGGGGTAACTCTTGTAGAGGTCGTATTTCCGAATAACCGAAGGAGGCGTAATGCCTGCTTATTGATCGCTTCCATCGAACGGAGAAGCGGTGTCTTCTGATCCAGTGCCTCTCCGGTATAAGAACAGAAGGCAGTGGGGATGCAAAGTGTTGCGCCTGTTGCATCATGACGGACAAATGCGGGTGAAGTGCAATCCCATGCAGTATATCCTCTTGCCTCGAAGGTGGCACGTAATCCGCCTGAGGGGAATGAAGATGCATCCGGCTCACCCTTGATCAGTTCTTTTCCCGAAAAGCTCATGAGCACCTTGCCGTTTTCCATCGGTGCGGTGATGAATGAATCATGCTTCTCTGCGGTCACGCCGGTCAACGGCTGGAACCAGTGTGTATAATGAGTAGCGCCCTGCTCGATCGCCCACTCCTTCATCTCGTGTGCGACTACATCTGCGGTAGCAAGATCCAGATCCTGTCCACCCTCAATCACTTCATGCAGTCTTTTGTAGATTTTCTTCGGGAGACGCTCCTGCATCACGGAGTCATTGAACACGTTCTCGCCAAAGATCTCTGATACGCTGAATTTTTCGTTTTCACTCATAACATTCATCCTTTCCCTTTATCGTTTTCATAAATTTCATGCTTAATAGCATAAAGCGAACGAGGGTGCACCTCATTTGGAACACCCTCGTTCGCTTCTCTGCCAACTAAAATACTCCTATTTCCGCAAAAAAGCAATAGTAAATTTTAGTTTTTTTAAATTCTTAATAATCTTAAGCTTTTCCTACGGATCCGAACAGCTCCATTTTTTCCTTTACGGTAGCCTTGATCGCGTCGGTTCCGGGTGCTAACAGCTTACGGGGATCGAAGCCCTTGCCCTCAAGATCCTTGCCTGCCTCGATGTATTTACGTGTAGCATCTGCAAAGGATAACTGGCACTCTGTGTTTACGTTGATCTTGGATACGCCAAGGTCGATTGCCTTCTTGATCATATCCTCAGGGATACCTGTACCACCGTGCAGTACGAGCGGCATGATACCGGTCTTCTGCTGGATGGCATCCAGTGTATCGAAGCTTAAGCCTGCCCAGTTTGCAGGATACTTGCCGTGGATGTTACCGATACCTGCTGCCAGCATATCTACACCCAGGTCTGCAACTGCCTTGCACTCGTCAGGATCAGCGCACTCGCCCATGCCGACAACACCGTCTTCCTCGCCGCCGATAGAGCCAACCTCTGCCTCGATGGACATGCCCATTGCATGTGCAACATTTACTAACTCGGTTGTCTTTGCGATGTTCTCCTCGATCGGATAGTGTGAACCGTCAAACATGATAGAAGTAAAGCC
>JBJEML010000051.1:0-2467 GCA_051879675.1 Lachnospiraceae bacterium
GTATTGCATTCCTATATAGTGGTGTTATACTGAAATGGCATTTATAACCCGCACGTATTCGTTTGAGAAGGAGGACTCCGACATGATCGTATATCTCCAGATGTTGGAGACTTCAGAAGAACAAGTTCGTTTTGAAGAATTGGTTCATACATACAAAAACCTGATGTTTTATGTGGCAAACCAAGTCTTAAATAACGACTATGACGCTGAGGATGCCGTTCAGCAGGCGTTTTTTGCTATTCTGAAAAATTTTGAAAAGATTTCTGAAATTAAGTGCCCCCAAACACGAAGTTTCGTCGTTACAATAGTTGAAAGGAAAGCAATTGACCTTTATCGCTCCAAGAACCGTAATGCAGCAATTCCTTTTGACGAAGAGTTTATCAATATTCCGGGTGGTATAGAGGCAGACGTTGTTTCTGTCCGCACGGATCTGGCAAGGGCCATGGCGAAGCTCCCTACAAGGTATCGTGAACTCCTTCTTCTGAAATATGATAACGGGTATTCCGAGCAGGAAATTGCTGTCATGTGTTCCATGACAAAGGCAAATGTCAAGAAGACGATCTACCGCGCAAAAAAGAAGCTCGAATCGCTTCTGGAAGAGGAGGCTTGAGAACATGAAGATTACAGATGAAATGCTCTATCGTCATGCCGCTGAAGCCCGTGATATCTGGTTGGATACTCTGCCCAACGATGACGAGCTTCCCAATCATCAGTTCTCTGATGAATTTATGGCGAATATTAAAAATGCGGAAGCACAACAGAAGCGGAAGAAAACATCTCGCAAATACCTGCAGCGCGTGGCTGCACTATTTCTGGTTTTTTTGCTGGGTTCTGGAACATGGTTGGCTGTGGACATAGAGGCCCGCGCTACCTTTATACAGTGGGTTCGCAAGATTGCACCGGACTATGTTGTCTACCATTTTATCGGTGAAGCCCCAAAGGAAGATATTCCGAATTTCTACTGTACCTGGCTTCCGGAAGGACTGGAGGCAACAGAACTCTATCATAGCAACCAGATGGGAGATCTCTATTACGAAACGGACGATGACTGGGTTTACTGCCTGTCTTATCACTACATGCACGATGGTGCCGCCCACGCCCTGTCCGCATCGAGCGATGAGATGTTCCATGAGGCTGTAGAAGTTAACGGAATGCCCGGCGACTATTATTATGAGGAACTTGAGGAAGGCCGCTTTGGTGACCTATTATGGTTTGACGAAGATGCCGGGATTGCTTTCAGTCTACACGGCATGATTCCAAAAGAAGACATGATCCGCATGGCGGAGAGTGTGCAGGAAGGCACGCCGCTGGAGTATATGCCTGAGTACGAGCTCACATGGTTGCCAGACGGATATAGTGAAGGCAAGGAAATGGCGCGCGGTTCGCATGCTCGGCAGATCTCTTCCCTGACAGATGGAAAGGATCTCCGCTTGAAATATGAGATATTTGAGGCAGAAACCTTGGAGGAACAATTCTGGATCGAATCAGAAACGTCCGGCATTCCTCTTACGGTTCAGGGGCAGGACGCGGTACTGTACTTGAATACGCATCGCGATGAGAACAGTCTGCTCTGGCTGGACAAGGACGCCGGAATTGCATTCCGTCTGGATGCGTCCGAGAACGAAGAAACCATGCTGGCAATCGCAGAAGCAGTTAAACGCAAGTAATATCAAATTTGATGGGAGGATTCATTATGGGTTATCAGGAAGCGCCGAATCATATTGTGTGGTTGAATGAACAAGACCGTATTGCTTCTTTCCACCATGTTGAGGGATATTATATCCAGACCTTTAATTGTAACGACTTCTTTATGAACTTCCTGCATTCGCTGCAGGAGCGTGGCTATCGGTTCCAGTAACCGCATTTTCATATTACGAGGACGAGAATCTGCCCTCGCAAAACAAGTGGCCGGCAGATTCCGCTCTGGAATATCTGTCGGCCTTTTTTCATCTTTCGCAAAGCATCAGAAACACAGTAAATAAACAGGACGTCTGGAGGTGAAGTCAATGAAAACGAAACGCCGTGTTGTTGTAACTGTCATTTTGTCTGCTATTCTTGTAGCTGCAGTGTTGTTCGCCCAATTATGGTCCCAGAGTTTTTATGACTTCGCTCATCTGGATCGTGCAACGCAGCTGTATATCCATTCTGCACGAAATATCGAAGAACCCATCCCGCAAGTAATCCTCGAAAACCAGGAATTTCAGCCGCTCGTCGATGTACTGGGGAGTGCAACGGTGCGTTTCGACGGTCGGTCACGGCTCCTCAGATGGGATGCAAAGGAAAATATGTATGACCTGTACTTCCGGCACTTTGAGAACGACGAACCTGTATTAGATGCAGATGTTTCGTTGTGTAGTGACGGAATGATGTATGTGCATCTTGGATCGTGGTTCGGATACCTGTGCTATCGTCTTGAAGATTGTGATATAGATACGGTTGCCGCAGTACTGGATGAATTGCTTGCGAT
>JBJEML010000052.1:0-2463 GCA_051879675.1 Lachnospiraceae bacterium
TTTCATAGTAGTAATTAGAACCAGTATACTGCGTAATATCATCAAAATAGCCTTCAGGAACTGTGATAGTCGGATTATAATCATAGTTGCAACTTCCAGCAGCAAATCATCCCCAAGGAACATACATTTAGGATTCTTCAGCAGTGTTTCAATGGTAGACTGTGAGCAGCCGAGCTTAGAGAGCTTGCTGATCTGCAAAAGAAAGCGTTTCATCACTGTGCGTGAGAAGTATCACTCGGTAATGCACACCGGAATCGTTATCCTCAGCGATGCACTGTAATGCTCTGTCAATTGCAGCTTTCGCGCTGAAGTTCCTCGATAACATCGTTAATAGATCGGTATGTTGTGTTTTCGTTGGGATAGCACCCAACAAAACCAGACCAACTATGATCTGCATACACAGCGGCGTTTATTTGCCCATTTACAATGTCTACATACCAAATTCCATCTTTTATATGCATTTCAGCACTCACCAGTAACTCTGTCAATTCTTGTTGAAACAAAAATTCAAACGAATCATTTTCGTATTCGCCAGAACCAATTGACAGATTCTTAGGTACTTCAATCCCTTTTTGTCGCAATTTTTCAAGAGTACTTTCGGCAGCAGTATATAGTGTATGTGCATCTGCATTCTGCGTATTATATTTGCTATAATCAATAAAGCATTTTTTATACTGTTGCACGATTACCACACACAAAATTGCGAACAATACAAAGATGAAAGCTCTCAATATTTTTGTTTTCCGTTTTATAACATCCATTTTTCACCAACATCTTCCTCATGTATGGTTTTCCATTCTGCATCAAAAATTACTGCGATCCATCGTCTTTTTTCAGCACATCAATGCCCGTTTCAAAAACGCAAGATCCATTGCATTGATAACACCGTCCTGGTTCCAGTCCGCCATTTGCCGGTTGATCAGGGTTAGATCCCGACTGACCAGATACCGCTGCATGCGCAGTATGTCTGCAACGGTCAATACGCCGTCACTGTCCACGTCCCCCGGAATGGTGGTCAGTTCTGTGAACGGATGGGCATACTCCCGCGCATAACGCTGGGCTTCTGTATCCGGATCGGCGTACAGTATGCAGGTGTCATCAAAGACATGGACGGCATCTGCCGTCAAGGGATCCACAGCAGGCAGCTCCATATCTGATCCGCAGATCTTGCCCCGGTCTAAAGAAAATCTGCCCAATACTGCAACAGAATCCGGCAAAGCAGCAGCTTTCAGCCCTGTATACAAAAAGGCATCCTGACCGATCACCTGCAGAGAATCCGGGAATGAAATCCCGGCCAAAGACGCACAGCGGAAAAATGCCTTCGCCCCGATTTCTTGCAGGTTACCTCCAAGTGAGACTTGTTCCAGCCCATCACAATAGGAAAATGCCTCCGCACCAATATACTTCACATTCAACGTGCAGTTGGCGACGCCCACAGCAAGGAAAGCCCTTTTGTCAATGACTGCATTGGGACAGGAAATTTTCAGTTGGCGCAGTCCACTCATGGCAAATGCTCCAACGCCGATATACTCCAGATCCGAGGGGAAATCCAGCTTGGTAAGGTTCTTACAGCCTCCAAAGGCGTAGGTATCTATGTAATGCAGTCCTTTGGGAAGCCGGATCTCCCGAAGCCCGGAATTTTGAAACGCCCGGGCGCCAATGCCCGTAACCGCATAGCCTTCCACCGTATCCGGAACGGAAAAGCTGTCACAGACTACGTCTGTTCGGATCAATTCTGCCGTACCATCCGTCAGGAGTCTGTATTGGGCTCCGCCAAAGGAAAGCATCTGCGGCTGCGCATCATCCGGCGGATTCAACGCTTCACAAGTCCACTGACTGGTTTTTTCCTCATAGCTGCATAGGTCAAAGGCACAGAGATTCTCCGGATTTCCACTGTACGGGGCAGGATATCGTACCAGAATGCGCTGCATGCCTGCATCATCCAGCCAGTATTCATCCACGCACATATCTCCGTCAATGTGCTGGATGTCCGCAAAGAGCTGGTTCCGGCTGTTGGGGTAGATCAGAGAGTAGATCCTGCCGTTGGGATCATAAAGCGGAGAAATGCCGGTCAACGCAGAGTCGATATCGTCAGCAGAAAAGCGTTCCACCGGACTGCACCCCATCAGGATGGCTCGCGCTCTTGCACAGAGAATCGTATCCTTTGCCGACCGCTCCGTTTCAAAGATAAAACGGCACAGGGCTTGTTGGGATTCGGACAGGGCTGCATAGTCCGTGATACACAGATCATATTTGAGGAATTTTTCCCACAGCTCCGTATCCACAGGCTGATCATAATTGGATGGCTGTACAAGTTCCACCAGGGAATTTCCATAGAAGGCGGAGGCGGGCAAAGGCGCAGCCTGCAGAGTAAGGATTACAGCAGAAAGCAATGCAAGTACAGGTTTTTTCATGTGTACCCTCCTTTATTGTGGACGATATGGTGTGCCAGTACTTGTTGAT
>JBJEML010000053.1:0-13248 GCA_051879675.1 Lachnospiraceae bacterium
CATGCGATCGAGGGTGAGAAAAACCGTCAGATCGACCTGATCGAGTCCGGTGAGAAGGTCATTCAGGAGACCCGCCGCTGGGACGATACAAAGGAGAGCTCCCACGCGATGCGCTCCAAGGAGGATGCGCAGGATTACCGTTATTTCCCGGAACCGGATCTGGTGCCGATCATCATTTCCGATGAGTGGCTGGAGGAGATCAAAAGCCGCCAGCCCGAGTTTCGCACAGAAAAGCTTGCCCGCTATGAACAGGAGTATGAGATTCCCCGCTATGACGCGGAGATCATCACGAACTCCAAGCATATGGCAGATCTGTTTGAGGAGACAGTTTCGCTTTGCGGTAAGCCGAAAAAGGTGTCCAACTGGCTCATGGTAGAGACGATGCGTCTTTTGAAGGAGCATGAGATGGAGCCGGAGGATATCCGTTTTTCAGCGGAGCATCTGGCTGCGCTCATTAATCTTGCGGATGCGGGAACGGTCAACAGCATCGTTGCAAAAGAGGTATTCGAGCAGATGTTTGCAGATGACATCGACCCGGAAGCGTATGTCGAGGAGCATGGCTTAAAGACCGTGAACGATGAGGGCGCGCTGCGGAGTACGATCGAGCAGGTGATCAGGGATAATCCGCAGTCCGTGGAGGATTATCATAACGGAAAGGAAAAAGCGATCGGATTTTTAGTCGGACAGACGATGAAGGCCATGAAGGGAAAAGCAAACCCCGGTATGGTCAATCAGATCCTGAAGGAATTGCTGTAGATCCGATCAAAAAACATCCATAAAAATACAGGAAACATCAGAGTTTCTGCCATTTTGTATATTTTGTATATGAGAGGCAGAAACTCTGTTTTTTTCATTGTTTTTCTTCAGCTTTGCAAGTATAATAGAAAATAATGGAGAAAAATGTATGAAACATATATTTATTGTTAATCCCTATGCGGGAAGCATGACATTTGCAAACAATTTAAGACAGCAGCTGGAGCAGATCGAGGGCTTTGAATATTTTCTGTTCAATTCGCGCTATACCGGAAATGAGACGGAGCTTACGAAAAAGATCGTACACTTTTTTCCGGATGAGCAGCTGCGCATCTATGCCTGCGGCGGTTCCGGCACGATGCGGAATGTTCTGGAAGGAGTGGGTGAGAATCCGCATGTGGAGCTCGCCTTTTATCCATGCGGCATGACGAATGATTTTCTGAAGGTATTTAATCAGGAGGACAGGGAGCGTTTTTATGATATTGAGGAGCTGATCCATGGTGAGACGATCACGGTGGATTCCATCCTGACGAATCACGGCAGGGCGCTCAATACCTTTTCCTGTGGCATGGATGCGGAGATCATGCGCTACATCGCGACACAGCATCCGGTGCGTACCATCGGTGTACAGGTTCCTTATTCTGCCTATGTTTTCGAGGCGTTGCTGCGGCTGAAAAAAATGGACCTGAAGATCCGGGTGGACGGCAGGGAGCTGGACGGATGCTATGATGAGCTCTGCTGGGGCAATGGCTGCGTGCTCGGAGGATCACTGTGTATGCCGAAGGGCTTTGTGCCGAATGACGGTCTGGGCAGTTATGTCTTTGTGCCTGCAAAAGGGCATCTGGCATTTATCGGTATTCTTATCAATCTGATCCGGCAGAGAGGCGATTATATCAAAAAGCATGCCAGAGTCGGGCACGGGAAAAAAATGACGATCGCGCGTGCAGACAGGGGACCGATCGTGGTCAATCTGGATGGTGAGATGCTTTCTGCTCCCGGTGAGTGGACGGTCGAGATGCGTCCGGAGAGTGTGAGATTTGTTGTTCCGAGAGGAGTGAGACTGCCATGAGAGATTTTCACAGGGAACGGAGACTGGTGTGGTATATTCTGGTGCTTGAATGTGCGATCGCACTCTATACGGTCAGGGTAATTTATCATGTGCCGACGACGCGCTATGTGGTTGAAGTGTGTGCGTGTCTGATCGGACTTTCGCTCACACGACTGCCGGTTTCACGCTTTTCTTATATATGTTCGGACCTTTTTCAGGGTGCGATCACGATCAGCTGCGGAATGGCGGTCTATCTGTGCTATTCTCTGGAGAGCGGTTCCGATCGTCTGTTGCCGGTATGCATGCTTTTTGTGCTGGCAGAGTGCACGATCTACAAAAATGTACAGCTGAACGTGTTTGTGACGGCGATGAATATCTTTCTGATGCTTCTTACGCGAATACTCAGCAGCCTGAACATCGTTTATAATACTTACAGTCGGATCGAGTCCATATTTATTCTGATGCTCGTACTGATCGTCAGCGCATTGATGCTGCTTATGCAGAAACAGGATCTGTTTATTGAGCGCGTGGCACATGAGGATGAGAAAAGTCTGGATGACCTGTTGCAGCTTGTGGAGATGAAATGTGAGGGGGCCACGGCGGCAGCGGAGGCAAAGAGCAGCTTTCTTGCAAATATGTCACACGAGATCCGCACGCCGATCAATGCGGTGCTTGGCATGAATGAGATGATCCTGCGTGAGGCGCAGGACGAGGAGATCCGCGGCTATGCACAGAATATTCAGAGTGCGGGTACGGCGTTGCTGTCACTGATCAATGACATTCTGGACATCTCCAAGATCGAGTCGGGAAAAATGGAACTCATGCCGGAGAAGTACCAGCTGGGCGGTCTGCTCTATGATATTCTTCTGGTCGTACAGCCCCGCGTGGAAAATAAAGGGCTGCAGCTTGTGCTTGACATTGACGAGAACATTCCCAATGAGTTGTATGGAGATGAGGTGCGTATTCGTCAGATAATTACGAATATTTTGACAAATGCGATAAAGTATACAGAAAAAGGAAGTGTTACCCTTCGTGTCAAGATGGAAAAGAAGGATGAACGTCATATCATACTGAAGGTGGCGGTGAAGGACACCGGCATTGGAATCAAAGAGAGCAAGGAAGTGTTATTCGCTTCCTTCCAGCGTGGCGGGGATCTTCGGGCGCATCATATTGAGGGAACCGGACTGGGACTTTCCATCACCCAGCAATTGTTGGAGATGATGGGCAGTGACCTGGAGATGGAGAGTATTTACGGCAAGGGTTCCATCTTTTCTTTTGAACTTGTGCAGACCGTGGTGAGTGAGGAGCCGATGGGCAATCTGAATGATCTCTATCGGAAACGTCTGTTACAGGAACAGACGTACCATGAGAGTTTCCGGGCTCCGGATGCACATGTACTGGTTGTAGATGATAACGTGATGAATCAGAAGGTTGTGAAGTCGTTACTGAAGCAGACGCTGGTGCAGATCGACACGGCGGCGGATGGTGCCGGATGTCTGGAAAAATGTGCGCGCAATCGCTATGATCTGATCCTTATGGATCATCTGATGCCCCACATGGATGGCGTCGAGGCATTTCATCATCTGCGCGCGGACAAGCAGGGCCTCAACTACAAAACACCCGTGATCATCCTTACCGCGAATGCGGTCGCCGGTATGAAGCAACAATATCTCGAGGAAGGTTTTAATGGATTTTTGTCCAAGCCTGTACAGGCGCAGCTTCTGGAGGAAACATTGAAACGGTATCTGCCGGAGGAACTGGTGACGTTTTCTGAACAGGAGCAGACAGATGATGCTGAAGAACAGGAACGCAGGCAGGTACTGTACCGGGTGGCGGACGAGCTGGGTCTGAAGGATCTGGATCTGGATGACGCACTGCGTTATTCTTCCGGTATGACAACAGATGTGCTGGAAAATATAGAAGGGTATCTGACGGATTCGGAGTCAAACCGCGAGCGCATCAAAAAGGAATTTGAATCACGGAACTGGAATGATTTTAAGATACATGTTCATGCTCTGAAAAGCACGTCCCGTATCGTGGGTGCGGTTCATATGGCATTTCTGGCAGAACAGATGGAAAAAGCTGCAGGCAGCGAGGATGTTTCCTATATTACCGAAAATTTCGAAGATCTGTTGCATGAGCACGAACAGTTGCGTATGGATCTGGAGCATCTGCTGGCGGTTCCCGCAGTGCGCGATATGTCATCAGCAACAATTGAGGTCGAGCAGGAAGCAGACAGCTATCTGGCAGAAGCAGAACAATATCAGCAGTGTGCCCGGGAGTACGATGTGGATTTTGAACGTCTGCACACATTCTGCAGCTGCTATCCGACCGGCATGATGCTGAAGGAAGAACGTGCGGGATTATTGCAGGCTGTGGAGGATTTTGATTATGAAGCGATCGACCGGGTGCTCGGGCGGATCGTAGAACTGTTGAAAAAGGGTTGATGGGAGGAAACTGTTATGGATTATAAGTATGAAGAGGAGTATATGCGGTCTCACGACAAATTTGTGACCAAACAGATCCATAAGGTTCTGATTCTTTGTTTTCTGCTTAGTCCGGCACTCTATCTGTTTACGAAACTTGGAATTTTTGAAATACCAAATGCATATATTATTTCGTTGACGTTGTACATTATCATATCGTGGATCATTGTGGATATACTGATCCGCGCGAATAAGCCAACTGCGGCGAAGTATTTTCAGCTCATTTACCTGGAAGTACTTGTGGCGGGGGCTTCTTCTGATCCCTATATAGGCATTTATATTACATATTTTGCGATTCCGCTGCTGTCATGCATGTATATGGACTGGTTGCTGACGCTGGTCATGTCATTGCTTGGATACGTCTGCATGATGGGATTTTTGTGGCCCAGAGCTATTGGTTTTGTCGGTCACGGCTTTACACATATGACAGATCCGTTTGAATTCTGGGCATCCTTTGGAGCCGGCTATTCGATCGAGTATCTGTTTATGACAGTGTTTGCTATCTCCGTTGTACGTCATGGACGTGAGATCCGTCAGCACTATTTTGAGAGCCAGAAGGAAAAGCTTTCCGCAGAAGCGGCAAATCAGGCAAAGAGCAGTTTCCTCGCAAATATGTCCCATGAGATCCGAACGCCGATCAATGCGATCATCGGCATGAACGAGATGATATTACGAGAGAGCAGGGAGCGCAGAATTTTGCGTTACGCGGGCAATATCAAAAATGCGAGCAAGAGCCTGCTGGCGCTCATCAATGATATTCTGGATTTCTCAAAGGTGGAGTCCGGAAAGATGGAGATCATCAATGCAAATTACCAGATCAGTTCGCTTTTGAATGATCTGGTCAATATGATCCAGCCCCGTGCAGCAGAAAAGGGTCTGGAACTGAAACTGGACATTGATGACCAGATCCCGAGTGAGCTCTACGGTGACGAGGTGCGTATCCGTCAGATCATCACGAACCTTCTGACCAATGCGGTGAAGTACACAAGGGAGGGGACTGTGACGTTGAAAGTGCGCTGTACCAGACTGCCCGATACTGACAAGGTGCGTCTGGATGTTGCGGTGGTGGATACCGGTATCGGAATCAAAAAAGAGGATCAGGAAAAGCTGTTTTCAACCTTCCAGCGTGTAGATCAGGAGGCAAACCGCGGCATCGAGGGCACCGGTCTGGGTCTGGCACTCTCCAAGCAGCTGCTGGAGCTGATGAATTCCAAGCTGCTGGTGGACAGTGAGTACGGGCGGGGAAGCGCATTCTTTTTCGGACTGGTACAGCAGATCGTGGACGATTCGGTAATCGGTGATTACGAGGCGCTGTATGAGAAAGCAGCAAAGGATACAGCGCATTATCAGGAGAGTTTTCAGGCGCCGGATGCAAGGATTCTTGTCGTGGATGATACACGCATGAACCTTGAAGTGTGCAAGGGATTGCTGAAGAAGACGAGAATACAGATCGATACGGCAGACAGTGGGCTCGAGTGCCTGAATATGATCATGAAAAAAGAGTACCACATGATATTTCTGGATCATAAGATGCCGAATATGGATGGTGTGCAGTGTCTGGAGCGCATGCGCCAGATGGATAATAATCCGAATGCAAATACAAAGGTGATCGCGCTGACAGCAAATGCGGTGAGTGGTGCGAAAGAGTTTTATCTTGCGCATGGGTTTGATGATTATCTTGCGAAACCGATCCAGGGCGAAAAGCTGGAGCAGCTCTTATGCCAGTATCTGCCGCCGCAGTTTTTGAAAGTACCTGAGGTGGATACTGTCGATTACATGGAGGAACTGTGTATTCCGCCAATCGACGGTATTGTGGCGGATGATGCGCTGCGCTATGCCGGAGGCGATCAGGAGGAATATCTGCACAATCTGAAGCTGTATCTGGAGGAGTATGACGAAAAGAAGGAGAAACTGGAGGAATTTTTCCGACAGGGAGATCTGGAAAACTACCAGATCCTGGCACATTCCGTAAAGAGCACCTCCAGACTGATCGGTGCCAACGATCTGTCCGAACTGGCGCGCATGATGGAGGAGGCTTCAGCCGCACGTGATATGGAATGTGTCCGTTCCGGGCATGCGGAATTTATAGAACGTTTTGCTCATCAGAGTGCTTGCATCGCGGAGACGATCGCAGAGCTTGGCATGGATGAACAACAGGTGGAGCTTGTGGCAGTATCTCCTGAGGAATTGCACACGCTCTGTGAAAAATTGAAGGAGAGTCTGGCAGAATTTGATATGGAGGCGATCCAGAATCAGGTGGCGCATCTGCAGACGCTGGATGTGCTGAAAGATATCAAGGATGCCATGCAGAACGCCGTGAATAATTTTGATTATGACGGTGTTCATGAGCAGGCTGAGGCACTGGAACGGCTGATAGGCTGACCGGAGAGCAGAAAAATGATATAGGAATTCACGATGATCTACAAGAGCAGTTTTGCATTTTGCAAAGCTGTTCTTTTTTTGACCGTTTTATCGGACAGGTGACCATGTATGATGGAATTACACGAGACCTAGAATGAAAAACTGAACGAGAAAGAGAGTTGCAAAAGGGGGCATTTTTATGAGAGGACGAATCATAGCAGTGGATTTTGACGGAACCTTGTGCAGAGATTGTTATCCGAAGATTGGCGAGGCAAATGAAGGACTGATCCGGAGACTGAAGGAGCTTCGCGCACAGGGTGACAAGCTGATCCTGTGGACCTGCCGGCGGGGGGAGCGGCTGGAGGAGGCATTATTCTTCTGCCTGGTACGCGGGCTGGTATTTGATGCAGTGAATGAAAACCTGCCGGAGACGCTGGAACGGTTTGGCGGGGATTCGCGGAAAATATTTGCAGACCTGTATATTGATGACCGGTGTGCAAGCCCTTGGGAGATGCTGAGTCACCGCTCACCGGCATAGAAGAGAAAAGGAACTATTTCAGACAGGTATTTCTTTTCAGAAAGGACAGGGTGTTTTATGAAACAGATTTTATCGTATCTTATCGCAGCAATGATCCTATCGGTCAGCAGTATCGCAATGGTAGCTGCACTGTTGGCGCGGGATGTATTCGGACAGCCGGATTCCTATGTGGCACTTGTATTTGTGCTGCTTTGTGTTTTGTATTTCGTTTTTCTTCTTCTGCTGGACCGTTTGCAGAACACGAAAAAGATGGTAAGAGGTTGACAGTGAAAGCCAGAAAATTTACAATATAAGTAACAGCTCAGAGCTGTTACTTACACACGAAGAGAGGAAAAGTTATGAGAAAAAAACGTTTTCTGGCAATCGTGGCAGCTATCGCTGTCAGCATAAGCTTTGCAGTACCTGTGACAGTATCTGCAACAGAAGCGGAGGAGACTTCAGATACGATTGATGATGAGCTGGAGGAGGGAGAACAGACGACGATCGTGGATCCGGACGCGGACAGCGATACGGACAGTGACGGGAACTCCGGTAACACCGGCAGTTCCGGTGGGAGCAGTTCCGGCGGCACCGCAGCCGCCAACAGTACAAAATCCTCAGACAGCAGTCTGGCTCATCTCGGAATTTCTCCGGGCACTCTGAGTCCGGCATTTTCTGCCGGTACGCACGAGTACACGGCGACGGTTGATGCGGGAGTGACTGCCATATCAGTAGCGGCAAGACCGAACAGCAGCAAGGCGGTAATTGCGTCTGTCAGCGGTGCAAAGTCTCTCACACCGGGAGCGAATACGGTAAAGGTTGTGGTAGAGGCAGAAAACGGCGCTACGAGCACCTATACGATTCTGGTCAACTGTGGCACTTCAACAGCGCCTGCACAGACGACCGGGCAGGAGGATACTGCCGGGGAAACGGACAGTGAACAGGCTATTGAGGGGGAGATTTCTACCCTTGAGGATACCAAAGATGAGCAGAAAGAGACACCGAAGGTCACCTTTGATGACAACGGTTATCTGATCTATGAGGGCAATGCTTATATTCCGTCATCGATGCTGCCGGAGGGAGAGTATGTATCGCTCGACAAATACAACAAGCTCTACGAGCAGTCACAGGCGCAGAAGACGAAAGATATGCGGTTACTGATCATTTTGGTGGTGATCCTTGTATTGCTGCTGATCGTGATCCTCAATCTGGCACTCAAGCTGCGTGATATCCGTCAGGATGTGAAACTCGGTCTGCATGGGCTGGAGGATGACGAAGTACCGGAAAAGAGACAGAAGCAGACGGATACATCGATGATCCCCGACGTGAAAATGCCGGATCAGATGAAGTCGAACAGACAGGGAAGGGTTTCAAAACCGGAAAAAACTCCAAAAGCAGAAAAAGCGTCCGGACCGGCTGCCTCAAAACCGGTAAAGCCGGCAAGTTCTGCAAAAAAAGCAGAGGATCTGGAGATTCTGGATCTGAATGATTTATAGAAAGGTAGTAGTATTTTATGAACAGACCCTATACAGCCAAGGCAAAAAAAGCACTTGCCCTGGCGGGCAAAATGTCCCGGAGTCTGCACCATAATTATATCGGGACAGAGCATCTGCTGCTCGGACTGCTGCGCGAGGGCAGCGGAGTGGCCGCATGTGTGCTCATGAGTAATGGTGTAGAGGAGGAGAAGTTGGTGCAGCTGATTGAAGATCTGATCGCACCTTCTTCTGATGTCATGGTCATGGATCGTGACGGTTACTCGCCGAAGACGCAGAAAGTATTGGAGCGGGCATCGGCGGAGGCAGAGCGTTTCCGCAGCGAACAGGTCGGAACCGAGCATCTGCTCATTGCGATCATCAAAGAGATCGACTGTGCGGCATCAAGGCTGCTCAATACGCTGGGTGTCAGCGGACAAAAGCTTTATGTGGATATTCTTGTGGCAATGGGCGAGGATGCCTCGCAATACAAGGAAGAACTGCAGGGTTCCAGAGCAGGGAAAAAGAAAAACGCAACCGCCACACTGGATGCGTATTCCAGAGATCTGACAGAGCTTGCGAGAAACGGAGAGCTTGATCCGGTCATCGGAAGAGAAGATGAGATCGAGCGTGTGATCCAGATCTTGAGCCGCAGAGGGAAAAACAACCCTTGTCTGATCGGTGAACCGGGTGTCGGGAAAACTGCGATCGTGGAAGGACTGGCACAACGCATCGTGAATGGTATCGTTCCGGATACCGTTGTGGATAAACGACTGCTCACACTGGATCTGTCGGGAATGGTGGCAGGATCAAAATATCGCGGAGAGTTTGAGGAACGCATCAAGCGTGTGATCGCAGAGGTACAACAGTCAGGAAATGTGATCCTGTTTATCGATGAGATCCATACGATCATCGGAGCTGGCGGCGCGGAGGGGGCGATCGATGCTTCCAACATTTTAAAGCCATCCCTTGCACGAGGTGAGCTTCAGCTGATCGGTGCGACGACGATTGAGGAATACCGCAAATACGTGGAGAAGGACGCCGCGTTAGAGCGTCGTTTTCAGCCTGTGACGGTGGAGGAACCTACCATTGATCAGGCGATAGATATTTTACAGGGCTTAAAGAGCCGTTACGAGGAGCATCATCAGGTACAGATCACGGATGAGGGTGTTGAGGCGGCTGTCCGTCTTTCACAGCGATATATCAACGACCGTTATCTGCCGGACAAGGCAATTGATCTAATCGATGAGGCATCCGCACGCATTCGCCTTGCCGTGTGTAAGACGCCTGCCGAACTGATGGAGTATCAGGAAAAGAGCAGGCAGATGGAGCAGGCATTTGTGGAGGCGATGGCAGAGGGCGATATGGGGCTGGCATCGCAGTGTATGGATGAGCGTGCAAAAGCGGATGCAGCCTACGAACAGGCAAAAAAACGCATGGAGCGCAGGAAAAACAGAAAGAAACCGGTTGTGGGTGAAGCGGAGATCGCAGAAGTTGTCTCCAAATGGACAAAGATACCGATCAAGCGTCTGACAGAGGGTGAGGCAGAGCGCCTGCGCCGTCTGGAAAAGACACTGCACAAGCGTGTGATCGGTCAGGAGGAGGCAGTCAGTGCTGTTGCCCGCGCTGTGCGCAGAGGACGTGTCGGACTCAAGGACCCGAACCGGCCGATCGGCTCCTTCCTGTTTTTAGGACCGACCGGTGTCGGAAAGACCGAAATCTCAAAAGCACTTGCTGAGGCAATCTTTGGCAATGAACAGGCAATGATCCGCGTGGATATGTCTGAATATATGGAAAAACACAGTGTGTCCAAAATGATCGGTTCTCCTCCGGGCTATGTCGGCTTCGATGAGGGCGGACAGCTCAGCGAGAAGGTACGTCGCAATCCGTACTCCGTGATCCTGTTTGATGAGATCGAGAAGGCACATCCCGATGTGTTCAACATTTTATTACAGGTGCTGGACGACGGTCGTATCACGGATTCACAGGGTCGTCGGATCGATTTTAAAAATACGATCATCATTATGACGAGCAATGCCGGTGCACAGTCGATCGTGACACCCAAAAAACTTGGTTTTGCCTCTGCAAATGATGAAAAGCAGGACTACGAGCGCATGAAATCGCTTGTGATGGAGGACGTGACACGTATCTTTAAACCAGAGTTTTTAAACCGTATTGACGAGACGATCGTATTCCGCATGCTGAACAAGGATGACATGAAAAAGATCGTCACGATTCTGTCGAAGACGCTTGTGGAGCGCTGTAAGAGCCAGATGAATATCGATCTGGTCATCACAGAACCTGTCAAGGCGTACATCGTAGACAAAGCATACGACCCGAAATACGGAGCTCGTCCTCTTCGACGAATGATCCAGACAAAGATCGAGGATCAGCTGGCGGAGGAGATTCTGGCCGGAAAAGCAAAAAAAGGCGATACCGTGCGTGTTGCGCTTAAGAAAAAAGAGCTAATTTTTGAAGTCAAAAATGACTAGAAAAATGTGTGGGATTCATATATAATGAATTTACCAAATGGCATTGCGCCAACAGAAACTTGTGAGAAAAGAAATGACATCAGAGCGGTTAGACAAAAAATGAGTGACCGCAGGAATACTTAGGAGGAAAACATGAGTACAGTAAGTGAATTGATCCGTTCAGAGGCAGACGGAAGTCTCAGCTTTGGAGATTATACCCTGGGAGCAAAGGCAAAGCTGGACAACTTTGAGCATGCCGGAGCAAAATTCAAGGTAAAAACCTTTCGTGAGATCACGAAGCTGGAGAAGAATGATATGTTCGCATACGAGTCCGTGCCGGGAACAGCGGTCACAAATATGACTGCAGCAGACGGTGTGGTGAATTTTTCGGTAGAGGGACCGGAAGATGCAGAGATCACGCTGGGACTGGAGGAGGAGACTTCGTACGAAGTGAGCATCGGAGGCAGTGCTGTCGGAACAATGACAACAAATCTCGGCGGCAAGCTGACGATCAGTGTAGAGCTGAACGGTGAGCCGGTAGCGGTAGAGATCAAGAAGGCGTAAAGATCATTACCGGAGAAGAAGGAGGACGATGGTGCATTTTGGATGAATGTAGCATCGTCCCTTGCATTTTATGGAAAAGGAGAAGCTATGGCGAAAGGAAAAACAGCCGTATATTTTTGCCAGTCCTGTGGCTATGAGTCCGCAAAATGGATGGGACAATGTCCCGGCTGCCATGAGTGGAACACGTTCGTGGAGGAACTGGTAGACAAAAAGACTGCCGCGAAAACAGGCGGAAAACAGGTACAGTCCAAGGCAAAGCCCCAGACCATCAGCGCCATCGAACTGCGAAAAGAGCATCGGATGACCAGCGGAATGCCTGAACTGGACCGCGTGCTGGGTGGCGGTGTGGTGCCGGGATCTATGGTTTTAGTTGGTGGTGATCCGGGTATCGGAAAGTCCACCTTGCTGTTGCAGGTGTGCAAAAATCTGGCTGACCAGCATGTATCCGTGCTCTACATTTCCGGTGAGGAATCGTTGCAGCAGATCAAGATCCGCGCGCAGCGCATCGGCAGCTTTACGGATGATCTGAAGCTGCTCTGCGAGACAAATCTGGAGGAGATCCGCCAGATCATAGATATGGAAAAACCGCAGATCGTGGTGATCGATTCCATCCAGACGATGTACAATGAGGACGTTTCCTCTGCGCCCGGTTCGGTGTCGCAGGTGCGGGAGTCCACCGCAACGCTTTTGCAGATCGCGAAGGGCAGTGGTGTGACGGTGTTTATCGTCGGACATGTGACGAAGGAGGGTGTTGTCGCCGGGCCGCGTGTGCTGGAGCACATGGTGGATACGGTGCTCTACTTTGAGGGGGACCGCTATGCGTCCTATCGGATTCTTCGCGGTGTGAAAAACCGTTTTGGATCGACCAATGAGATCGGCGTGTTCGAGATGCGGGGCGACGGACTGCGCGAGGTGGAAAACCCTTCCGAGTATATGCTCAGCGGTAAGCCGGAAAACGCTTCCGGTTCCGTGGTGGCATGCTCCATGGAGGGAACGCGCCCGATCTTACTGGAGATACAGGCTCTTGTCTGTCATTCCAATTTTGGTATTCCGAGGCGTACTGCCGCCGGTACAGACGCGAATCGTGTGAATCTTCTGATGGCGGTGCTGGAAAAGCGTCTGAACCTGAAGATGTCCGAGTGTGATGCCTACGTCAACATCGCCGGAGGCATCCGCATGAACGAGCCGGCCATCGATCTTGGCATCGTGCTGGCCATCGTTTCCAGTTTTAAAAACCGTCCCATCGATGAAAAGACGATCTGTTTTGGAGAGGTGGGCTTAAGCGGAGAGGTGCGTGCAGTCAGCATGCCGTCCCAGCGTGTGGCGGAGGCAAAAAAGCTTGGCTTTACCACCTGTATTCTGCCGAGAGTCTGCATGGATGGCCTGCAAAAGATCGATGGTATCCGTCTGGTGCCGGTGAGCAATGTAAGGGAAGCAATCGATATCATTTAGAAAACATGAGGAAAGCCTGCAAAAGGTGTCTGGGAGGGATGTGGCCTGTGTGCAGGCTGCATCCCTTTTTTGTATAGCAGTCTTTTAATAAACCACCTGCTATGCAGGTGTGTCCACAGACAGC
>JBJEML010000054.1:0-13021 GCA_051879675.1 Lachnospiraceae bacterium
AGAGCGCTGCGTTCGGGACGCAGAGGTCGCAGGTTCAAATCCTGTCGCATCGACTTCCTTATATTTTATGAGGAGCGATATAATTTCATAACGATGCGTGGCTCAGCTTGGTAGAGCACTACGTTAGGGACGTAGGGGTCGCAGGTTCAAATCCTGTCGCATCGATTGTCAAGAAAATCTGTGACGAATCGTCACAGATTTTTTGTTATCGTATAGAAAACGTGAAGAATGTGTAACCGGATGAGAAAAACAGTGTCCTTTGAGGTGGAGAGAGAAATCGATCAGTGATTCTCCTCCATCTTTTTCAATGTAAGATGACTGTAACGGATCCGGCAGTCAGAGAGGAGAAGAAATGTCAGAGCAGGAAATCATTGAGTTATATCTGGCAAGAAATGAAGACGCAGTCAGAAAAAGCGAAGAGGTTTATGGAGCCTATTGCCATACCATCGCCCATCGAATTCTGCAGGATGAAGGCGAGGCAGCAGAATGTGTGAATGACACATGGTTTCAGGCGTGGCGGACGATCCCGCCTACGATCCCGAACAATCTGGGTGCATATCTTGCAAAGATCACACGCAATCTGTCCTTAAACCGTTATCGCAGAGCGCATCAGAAAAAACGTGAGGCAGACCGGGTAAGTACCTGTCTGGATGAACTGCAGGAATGTGTGGCAGGTGGTATAACTCCGGAACAGGTCATGGAACAGAAATATCTGAGTGAGGTCATCAGTGATTTTTTGCGGGGACTTTCAAAAGAAGAACGAGTGATGTTTGTACGGCGATATTTTTATATGGATTCTGTGGCAGAAGTGGCAGCACACTTAAATTGCAGTGAGAGCAAAGTAAAAACGACAATGTTTCGCTGCCGGAAAAAGCTACAGAAGATTTTGATCCGTGAGGAGGTAAGCGCATGAAATCAGAAGAACTATTAAGAGCGATGGGCGAGATTGACGAAGATCTGATCGCGGAGGCGGCAGAACCGAAAGCTGCGTCTGTTGTAGCAATGAAAGAGTATCGAACAAAACCCAAAAAAAGGTGCGGCAAAGCGGTGGCGGGATTCGCAGCCGCAGCCGCAGCAGCCGTGATCCTGCTTCCAAATCTGAGCCCATCCGTGGCGTATGCATGGGAGAAGATGCCTGTGCTCTCCACCATCGTAAAGGTGGTCGTGTGGCGTGATTACCATGTGGAAGAAGGGCGTTATGAAGCAAATGTATCTGTGCCGAAGGTGACGGTAAAGCCGGAGGAAGGTGCGGATGAGGCAGTGAAGGAGCAGCTGAAACAGTCTGTAGATCAGATCAATGCTTCTGTGGAAGAAATGACCGATCAGATCATCGCGGAATTTGAGGCAGGACTGGAGCGGGATCAGGAACTTCAGGGAGCCGACCATATTCATGTCGGACATGAGGTCGTGACTGACAACGACCGGTATTTTTCCATGAAGGTATGGTTCGTGGAAGAAATGGGCAGCGGTTTTGAGCAGGATCATTATTATACAATTGACCGGAGTACAGGGAAGATCCTGACGCTGGCAGACCTGTTTGCGGATGACAGCTATATAGAAACCATCAGTGAAGAAATCAAGCGCCAGATGGCGGAGCAGATGGCAGCGGACGAAAACGTTTATTACTGGCTGAACGATCCGGACATTCCGGAATGGAATTTCAAGCAGATTTCGGAAGATCAGAGCTTTTATATCAACAATGACGGCGTGCTTGTTATCTGTTTTAACGAGGGAGATGTCGCACCGATGTATATGGGTTGTGTGAGCTTTGAGATGCCGGCATCGATCTGGCAGGAGTGATCTGCCAAACTGTGGCAGCCGGAAGAGCAGATATTGCGTGACAGCAGAAAAAGTCTCTTGCACGAAATACCCGATTCGGGTATGATAATGCTGGAAAGCAGTTTGTGTCGACAGATAAAGACATGGAAACTGTTTAAAGGCGGAAATGTAACCGAATCGGGAGAAAATCATGGCAGAGAAAAAATGGAAGCTGGGAGAACTGGAATTTGACAGCGAACAGGAGTATCTGGACGCTTCCAGGGATCTGAAAAAGATCAAATCGATCATGGAAAAGCACGATATCACAAAGCCGGCAGAGGCAAAAGCCGTGTTGAAGGAAGTCACGGACAAACCGGTCTTCGTATCGTCCTATGGTCTTAAATTTGTGGAAAAGCTGGAGAAGACAGTAGCCGGAGCAAATGCGGCGGAGTCCGGGTCTGCATCGACGGCAGACAAAGCGGCAGATAAAACTGCAAAGAAACAGAAAAAAGAAAAAAAGGTGCATATCATCACAAAACGAAATATTTTGATCGGCACGGTGATCATTGCTGTACTGGTGGCAGCCAAGTTTGTTATTCCGCTTGTGATGCCGGGCCTGGCAGTACAGGAGAGCGGGGAAAAGGAGAACATTCATCGCAATCTGGTACTTGCATATGCCAAAAATCAGGTAGAGCTGCAGACCAGTTTCTATAATTATTATAAAAATGTACTTGGTGAGGAGGCAGATGCGGCGTTAGCCGACGCAAACGCACAGCTGGCAGCTGCCTATTGCATCAATCTGGCAGATGAAAACGTCTCCGATTACTCCGATGAGCAGATCGAGGAGATCTATGTGAAGCTGATCACGGCGGGAGAACTCGTAAACAACAGCTTTAATGAACCGCAGGCGATCACGGATCTGAAAGCGGTCATCGCACAGTCCGGTGCGGCAGGCATGCCGGGCAGCAAGGAAGAGCAGAAGCCTTCGGGAGAAGCGCTCACGGAGGGCAGCAGTAAGGTGAATCTGGTAAACAAGATGATGGATTACCAGCTGCGGACGGCAGCCCAGCTCGCATACAGCTACAGTCGGTTTGATTTTACGGATGCCGATGTGAAAGAGTATGTGGCAGAGGATATGGAAAAAACGTTTGGATATGTCATTTATGACATGAAGCTGTCTGACAGTGAAAAGGAGACTTATTATAACGTATTTCTGGAACGGGGATTTTTTGATGGAAGTTCCCTGAACCGGCTTGGTACAAACCCCGTCGAGCACAATCTGCCCGATCTGACACCCAATATTAAGTTGAAGCATGCTGACGGTTCAGATGAGAGTGTCTCCTGCTCTCAGCAGACGCTGGTGCCGGTGGCAAGCGTGGCGTATGCACTGTATGACGGAAAGAAAGACGGATATCTCGTTCTGCGTGGGAACGGTACGGGAATCGGTTTTGTGCAGGATGACGATGGCAACTCTGTGACGACGCAGGGTGACTTTTTCCTGAACTGGAACGGCGAGATCACCAGCGGCGAGTGGTACTACAACAGCTCGCAGATCGGATTTCTGGTCAACGATCAGAAGGCTGGTGGCATACAATATGTGTATGATCTGGTATATTAGTGTGTAAATGTTGACCGCAGAGAGATCTGCGGTCAATTTTGTTGCCATGCATCCGTAAGAAGCTGCCGGTGGCAGGTTCTGTAGGTGGATAAAATGCTGAAAAAAGGAAAGTATCTGGACAATAGCCTCCGTTCGTGATAAGTTAGGAATAAGCAATTGTCGTATTTTCTAAACCAGCTATGCAGCTGCAATCTTATAAGAGCGATGAAAGAAATCATCGCGATCATCTATATGTGTTTTCAAGAAGAACAACTCTTGCTTAAAAATCCAATTAACAAAAAACAGAGCAGGAGATGTGGATCATATATGATATGCCCAACGCACTCCTGTGGGATAAAGGAGGAATGTGAATGGGTAAAAGAAGAGAAGGTACAACCGGAATTACGGCACAGAATAAGGATGTCGTGTCAAAGTGGTTTAGTGAGACAATGAAAAATCGGTCATTGACGGTGTATGGAATAGATGTACCTAAAATTGTGGATGTGAGACCTACAAACCTGCCGGCAATAGAGACAAATGAGCATCGAATGGATAACTTGTTTTTGTTGGAAGATGGGAGTTATGCAATTCTAGACTATGAGAGCGAATATCGAGTCAAAAACAAAATAAAATATACCGGCTATGTGTTGCGCTTATTGCGTAGATTACAGAAAGAAGGAATCGATATTACAAATCTTCGGATTCGCATTATTGTAATCTATACGGCAGATGTGACAAGAGAACAGACGAAGGATACACTAAATGTAGGAGATGTAGTTGTCTATACAACCGAGGGATTTTTGAGCGAGATCTCATCGGAGGAAGTAAAAGCGCGTATTCAGTTAAAAATAGAGAAGAAACAGTCACTGGATGATCGGGATTTAATGGAATTGATTATTTTGCCTTTAACATATAAAGGCAAAGAGACTCAGAGAAAGGCAGCACATGAGGCAGTAAATCTCGCAAAAGAGATAGAGGACGAAAGCGTGCAGGAGATGGCGCTTGCGGGAATACTGAGTTTTTCGGATAAGATCATAGATAAGAAATTAGCAAATGAAATCAGGAGGTGTCTGAGTATGACAAAAGTCGGAGCAATTATTGCACGGGAGATGGAAGAGAGTGAAGCACGAGGAGAAGCACGAGGAAGAGCATCGGCGTTGTTGACAGTGTTGGCTTCCAAGGGCGAAGTGTCTGAGATACTGGAACAGAAAATCCAGGCGCAGAAAAAGAGTGAAATACTGGATCAGTGGATTCGGATTGCAGCTACTGTGCCGGATGTGGGATCGTTCGAGCAATGCATTATGCGTTGAAAAATATGCTGAAAAAATTTTTCAGATTACTCTAAAGTTCATCCGGAAATTACCGAAATATAATGAAAGCAATACATGGGATAGGTCTGTAAAATTTTATAAATTATCAGACAATAATCTTTTTATCATAAAATATTCGGGCAATGAGTTGCATCCGAACCAAGGAAACCAATCGAAAGGATGGGCGTGCGTATGTACAGGGATGTAAAGAAAAAATTATTATCGGTGGCATTATGTATCTGTATGATCATAGGACTGGTACAGGTGGTGCCAAAAGCGAAGGCGGCTGCGAATAAAGAGATTGAAGTGACTGCTACTTGGGGAACTGGTCAAATATCCGAAAAGTTTACTTTTAAAATAAAATCAGATACATTGCCATATAATGGACGTGCGCAGTTGCCAGAAATTGTTCCTGGTTCTGTTACATGTACAAATTCTGACTTTAAAGGTTCACTATCCATTAGTGGAACCGGTGGGACCGATGTTGGCTCTTATACATGTACTGTTGTGGCAGATCAGGGTAGTTGGACATTCCCTGATAATTGTGTTTCATATAAAATTGAACAGGCAACGATTTCGAGTGTTTCTGTAACAGTAAAGAGTACTGCAAGAGTGAAAACATATACAGGGAATACTGTTTGCTTGAAGCCGGAAGATATCGTGGTTACGGCTGATATATCAGGAAAGCCGACAGACATTAAGACAGATCAGTATACTATGACAGGTGGGCAGACAGAATGTGGTCCGGCAACCTGTAAGGTTGTTATAAATGGTAAAAACTATAAAGGTGTCTTGGAACAGGATGGAATTTCATATGTGATTGCATATGATCTGGGGGGAAGTATTGGATATCAGGCCTCTATTGACAAAACTGAAGTGGGATTTGCCAATCCACTGGTTCTCCCGAATATTACATTGACAGGGGAAACAAAAACTATAAATGTGGCTAATCACCCAACGGTCTTTGATGTTAAGTATTACAAAAATGGTGTGGAATCTGCGGTTGACTCTGTTGGAGATTACACCGTAAAGGTAACACCGTATGACGGTGGGTCGTATTGTGTTTATCAGGATGATTCAGCAACACCTCAATATACATATTTTACGGGTGAATATACAGCACAATTTAGCGTAAAAGCGCTCGAAGCAAAAGATCTGATTGTTGCAGCGACAGATCCGTTAACTGGTCATCAGATTAAAATCTACGACAAGAGTGATCCGGGGAATGTATTACCACTGGTCGTATCATATAAGGCAGATGCATTAGCAGAGCCGACGGTAATTGTTCAGACAAAGGATGGGAAAGGAATAACAGAGGATTGTTCTATTACATATCCTGATGCAAATTCTGCCGGTGAAGCACGAATTGTGATTACTCCGAATGCATCGAAGACGAATTATTCTGGAACATTAACAATAAAGTATTACATAAAAAGTGACATAGAACTGCAATCGTTCCGTTTCGGCGATCTGAGCCCGGGTACGAAACAAATTGTATATGATGGAAAGGATCATACATTATCAGAGTATAAAGTTATAAATTCTGTATCAAAGAAGGAATTGACCGAGAATCTGGATTATCGCGTAACATATCAATACTGGAATGGCAGTTCTTATCAGAACGCAACAACTTCAGAAGATCGCAAATCTGTTGGAAAGAAACGGGTTTTATTTACCGGACTGGACATTTATGACAAAAGAGATACATATTTGGACTACGAGATCTTACCTGTAGATATTTCCGAAGGAGGACCTTACTGGAAAAATGTGTCTGTGCAATATACAGATGGTCCTTATACTTACAACGGGCAGGAAATTAAGCCAGCATTTACCGTTATGTATAATGATCTTGTTGTAGGTACAAATACAGATACAAACGGGCAGTTTACCTTTAATTACAAAAATAATACAAATGCCAGTAATGAAGCGATATTGGAAATCGTATTTTCAGGTGTAAATTATAAAGGTACATATACTTCAAGTTTCATCATTGATACACTAAAGTTTTCAAGCGCAAGCATAGTGACACCATATACCTATAGCGGATCTCGAATTGCGCCGGTGATTAAAATCGGTGATTATGTCATGAACAGTAATCCGACAATTACCGATTATGAGGTGCTTTATTATGATGGGGATGAGTCTATTACATCTGCACCTTCGGAAGGTGGAAATCATTCTGTTACGATAAAGGTAGTGAATACAAACAATATTTATTGTAGCAGTGGATTTACAAAGCAATTTTCTTATACGATTGATCCCAAAAATATTGCTGATCTGGATATCCACTTAGATCCGAAGGATGTAAATGCGAATAAAGAAATTGCGTGGAACGGAGGAGATACAAAGCCGGGCATTATAGTGCCTGATTCATTAACAGAGGGAACTGACTATAAGGTAGAATATAGCAATTACAGCGTAGTGTCAGCAAATGCAACACCCCCCGCTACAAGTGCTGCCATTACGATTACCGGTATTGGAAATAATTATACTGGGGAAAAAATTCTTCATTACACGATCACACCAAGGGTGATCAATACAAGTGAGGAATATACTTACAGCATAGTGCCATCAACCAATATTGCACCGGATTATACATTGACTGTCAATCTGACCGACCATAATCGTCAGACAGTTGATCAGCTCCTGAAGGTAGATATAGACTATACGATAGAAAACGTTTTCTATTATAATGATGTGAATAATGTATGGGAGACTTTAAACAGGAGTACAGAATATGCTGTTTCGAACAACAGCATTACGAATTTGACTCGCGCAGGAAAGTATAAAGTCCAGATCGCAGGAAAAGGAAATTATGTTGGAAATCTGACAAATGAATCTGCGCCTGTAAGCTGTGGAAAGGATATTTCAAATTACATTCCACATATTGATGACGAAGAGTTAGAACATACATATACCGGAGCGTCGATAACACCGGCAGCGATCTCTCTTTACAAGGATGTTAGCACGAAGGATACCACGATAACGAACGATTGTTATTCCATCAGCTATACAAGAGCAGAGGGTGGCGATGATACAAAAAACGTAGGAAAGATCTATGTGATTGTTACCGGTAATCCGGAAAAAGGATATTTCGGAAAGACATCAAAATTAGATATTGATAGAGCGTATTATGAGATTGTTGCACCTATTTGGTCGGTTAGCAAACCTTTGACGGTGGCTGTACTTACCGGTGGTGGTATTTTATATGAGCCAAATGGAGTGAAACCGGATCAGCCATTGACGAGACTGCCGGAAGTAGTAGTAACTCATGGTGGAATTTCGCTGAAAAAGAATACGGATTATATAGTTTCATATGATCCAACATCGAAGTTTGCTGGAAAAAATAAGATCATTACCATTACAGGAAAAGGAAATTATGCAAATGAGTCAAATGTTTGGACCGTAAAGTATGAAGTTCTTCCGGTTGACATCAGTGAATTAAATCTACAGATCGGCCTTACAGTAAATAATGCGGATTACGGAAAGGGTGAGACCAGTTTTACAATAAAATATGGCAACTACACGCTTGAAGCAGGAAACGATAAGGACTATACGTATGCTCCACGGACGGTTTCCGGATCTACTATTTACTGGAATGATGTTGTAAAGAGCTACCAGACTACCTATGATGTTGTTGGTAAAAATAATTTTACCGGGACAAGAACAATTACTATCAACGTAAATAAGAGCAGCTTGGCAGTAGAAAACGGAACTGTATTTACGAAGGATGGGGAAACACCTCAGACAGGCGAATATTATGTGACATGGTCAACCGAAGAAATGTATGTGAATGATCCGGATAAATATTTAGACCAGCGCACGAAGTGTAAGCCGGAAAAATTTTCAATTAACTACAAGACAGAGGCGGGAAGTATTCCTCTGACGAGAGACAAAGACTACAAAGTTCTTACAGATGAAAGTGATTATGGCACAAATGCGACACCCGGATATTCGGAGAACAATTATCTGACTATCGAAGGAATGGGTGGTTATACAGGTACGAGAAAGATCTACTTCACATTATACACGGATATTTCAAAAGCAAAGCTGGCACCGATAAGTACGTTGCAGGAAACAACTGAAACAACACCGACAGCCATTGCGAAAAGTGTGTGGAAAGAGGCTTATGAAGCGTCCACGGATGCGGATAAATCCCACGGTTTGGTTGAGTTGCTGACTTTGTATGAAAAAGAGGGCGGCTATATTGATAAGAGTGAGTATACGTTATCATGGCCGAAAAATCTGAATCTGGCAGATCCTGCGGTAGGAACTTACACCATGAGTATTGTGGGAAATCCGGTTGTGCAGGATGGTTCACATTACTACCGCGGCAACCGCGACGTGAAATTTACGATCGTCAATGGTATAGAGGGTGCAGAGATCAAGGTAAACAGCAATAACTGTGTTCAGTATACCGGTCAGGCAATGACCGTTACAGGTCCGGCTACGACGCTGAGTGTCACGGTGGATGGAATATCATTGATACTTGGCAGAGACTTTGAGATTATCGGCTACGAGAATAACACGGAGATTGGCGAGGCGATCGTTAAGATCAAGGGAATCGGCAACTATCAGGGAGAAGCACAGGGAACTTTCTATATTACATATCCGTTGAGTAAACTGGGCGTTCAGATGCTGGATGTAAACAACGACTGGGTGGATGTGTCCAATGGATCAAATGTATCGTTTATCTATAATCATGCGGCAAAGGAGCCGATGATTCGGTTGTACTGTAAGGAATATGATACAGATATTGAAAACCTGGCGCATCCGTTTACTGAATCGGGCGGATATTTTGAGATCGAGTACCTGAATAATACGAATGCGGGAACAGCGACGGCGCGTATTAAGAATTGCAAATATTTCACCAGTGACAGTGGATACAGAGATATTTCGTTTACGATTGTAAAGAACAGTATCTGTCCTTCAACGGAAGGTGGCAAAATCACGTATTTACCCGCTACGGCAGTCAATGGAAATCTTTTTATCGTATATACCGGAAAAAATATATTGGTAGAAGATTTAGGTCTGGAATTATACGATGAAGGAAATCTGCTGGGTAATGGTACGGATTACGTCGTATTTTACAAAAATGATAATCAAAATGTATCTGTAGCAGGCAGTGAGCCGGAAATTGCAGTCAAAGGTATTGGAAACTACACAGGCGAGTATAGCTTTAATTATCGGATATTGCCAAAGGATATTAATGATGGCATTTCTGCACAGCCGATTACGATCACTTATACCGGAGGAACGATTGATGCGGCAGTAAAGCAACAGCTACAGATTGTTCAGAATGATATCGGAAAGACATTAAAACTCGAAGAAGACTATGCAATTGAGGCATATTATCTGGATGAGTATTGTCATACACTTGTAACCGGTGAGAACGGTATTCCTAATGCACAAGGAACATACTATGCAAAGATTATCGGAAAGAAAAATTACACTGGAAAGAGGATTGTGCAGATCAATGTCAACCAAAAAGATATGAGTGAGGGTATGACGATTACCTTTACAGATAGTGATCATTGTAAGGTATCGTTGGGTGAGCCACAGTGTGTATATGACGGTATTGCGCATGAGCCGGGTATCGTAGTGACCTATGGATCTAACACCATTTTGGTACCTAATGTAGATTATACGATAGCATATACAAACAATATACAGGCAGGAACGGCAGAAGTTACCGTAACCGGAATAGGTAATTATACCGGAACTACTTCTCGAACATATGAAATTGCACCAAAGCAGATTGACGATGTGAGCATATTCTATTCTCCGATTGATGAAGTATATCCGTTTAAGGATGGAGAATCTGTAGAGCCTGATAATATGCAAGTAAAAGATACATTGCTTAACAATTATCTGCTGCTGAATAATGTTGATTATGAAATTACATATTTATCAGAATACGATGCATTAGAGCGTCAGGATGGTGCAAACCCGCATAGCTATGCCGGTTTGGTAACAATGACTGTAAAGGGTATTGGTAACTACGGCGGTACAAAAGAATTCACCTACTACATCGGTGAGGACATCAGCCAGTCCTATACGCTGATCAACGGAAGAAGTTTCATTTCTACCGAGTATAACGGTCTCCAGCAGGCACCGGATGAGAATGACATTACGGTTGTCTGGGGCGCATCCTCAGATCTGACAGATGCGAATGGAGAGAAACGTTACGATATCGCTTATTACAAGGATGGATTTGAGAAGGCAAATCTTGTGACGAGAGATCAGATCATAAATGCAGGCACATACTATGTGGCAGTGATCGGCGTGCCTTCCAAGGGTACATACGCAAAATCAAGTGTGGATAACAGCTGTGTTTACACGATCAATCCGAGAAGTATCGCGCCGTCCTACATCCTGGTATCCGGTTATGACGGAACCTACTATTATACCGGACAGCAGATCCAGCCGAAAGGCATTGTCGTAGAGGATACGGATCTGCCGGTGAACAGCGATGTAAACGATCCGCAGAGACGAAGCGTGAAGCTTATAAGCGGTACAGATTATGACCTGAGCTACATGAATAATATTTCCGCTGGCAAGGCATCCATTATTGTGACCGGAAAAGGCAATTATACCGGAAACAGAGCGGCATACTTTAATATCATCAGCAGCAATGCGGGTGGAAACAATACATGGGACGGATCCAGCGAGGGAACCGGAAGCATTTCCAACGGTTCCACAACTATTGCGGCATCAGATATCATTCTGGGATATGATAACAGCACCTATGACTGCATGATGTATAACGGTTATGAGAGAATTCCGACGGTCAACATCGCAGGTGTCAGCAACAGTGAGTTTATCATTACCGCAAGTAATAACATCCGACCGGGTGTAGCGACCCTGACGATCACCGGAGCAGGCAATAACTTTACCGGAACGATTATCAAAACCTATAAGATCAAGGCGAATCTTGCTGCTTACGGAACGATTTCAACCATTGCGGATCAGGTATATACCGGTTATCAGATCACCCCTCATGTGACGGTGACCTGTGGCGGAAATCTGCTGAATCAGGGCAGTGACTATACGGTAACATACCTGAATAACACAAATGTCGGAAAAGCGACTGTCATGGTAAATGCAACCAGCGATTCCTATTATATAGGCACAGCGACCGGTAACTTTAACATCAGCAACACCGCCGGCGGCATGGAGATCACAGGATATGCATCTTCCTACACCTATACAGGATATGCGATTGCACCTGATGTGGTCGTAACGATGAATGGAAGAGTGCTGAATCGTGGCACAGACTATGTTGTCAGCTACAGCAACAATACAAATGTAGGAACAGCAACAATGACAGTAACCGGTATCGGCAGCTTCTCAGGAACAAAGACGATCAACTATACGATCGAGGCGAAAAATATCGAAAACTGTCTGACGACGGCGGTTACGAATTATCAGTATACCGGTAATACTTATACGCCAAGTGTTACGGTGACAGATTCATCTACCGGAAAGACATTGGTTGCAGGTACGGACTATACGATCACCTACAGCAATAATACGAACCCCGGAACGGCATCGATCACAGTTACTGCGTTGAGTAAAAATTACACCGGAAGCAAGGTGATTCCGTTTAAGATCATTTCTGCAGCGGTCAGCGGTCTGCGCACCAGCGCCATCAAGAACAACAGCATCAAGCTGTCATGGAGTGAACAGGACTATGCAGATGGCTACCAGATCTGTAATGCCAGCAATCGTGTCGTTGCAACGACGGGTAAAAATAGTTATACTGTAAAGGGATTAACCTCATGCACAACGTATAAATTTAAGGTACGTTCCTATGTGGAGAATGCTGACGGATCTGTTTCCTATGGCAATTTCTCTACGGCAGTCTCAGCAAAAACGATGCTGAACACGCCGACCCTGACAGCAAAGTCCACGAGCAGGGGTAAAGTAACGCTTACCTGGACGAATGTGGCAAAGGCGACCGGCTACGAGATTTACTACAGCACAAAGAAGAACGGTATATACACACGTCTGAAGAAGGTTTCCAAGTCCTCCGGTCGAAAGTATGTTGATTCAGGACTTGCAAGCGGGGAGAAATATTATTATACGATCCGCGCTTACCGCACCGCAAATGGGGTAAAGACCTACAGCAACTACAATACCATCAAATCGGTGACAGTGAAGTGACAGCCGTTTTGGTGATCTGAAATGTGATTTGGGATGATGGAAAAAAAGAAATTCAGACTCGGCGATTACGAATTCGATACTTATGAAGAGTATTTAGAGGCTCAGGAAGACTTAAAGAAGATTGACCTGATCACGGAGGAGGTGGACATCAACGATGTTGATGTCGCCGCCCGCCTCTATACCCGTATTC
>JBJEML010000055.1:0-12769 GCA_051879675.1 Lachnospiraceae bacterium
AAAGCTTGGCTTTTGTTTAACCGTTTTTTACTGTTTTTAAAGTTAGTTCACATATCAAGAAAAACCGCTCGATTTCGCTTCGCTTCATCTCGCTGTTTGGCGTTCGCCAAACTCGCCTGTCGTCATATGCGTTTCATCAAATAAATTTGATTCATCGCATCCGACTTCCAGTCTGTTTTTCTCTCTTGTCTCAAATCTTTCAAGGTTATTTCACTGTTCAGTTATCAAGGTTCTGTGTCGTTTCCTGTCGCACGCGACAGCTTTTATATGTTATCAAAACTGTTTGCGTTTGTCAAGAACTTTTTTTATTTATTTTTTGCTGTCCGACTGATCTGTCTCCCAGTCGCACGCGACAACTTGTACATATTATCATCTGGTTCGACAGTTGTCAACAATATTTTTCATTTTTTTAAAATTGTTTTTAGTCCATTTTGCAGTGCCGTTGTCAAGCTGCTTAAATCATGCAATCCTTACATAGAAGATCCGGAAAAAGAAACTTTCGCTTCTCTCTCCGGGTCTGTTATTTCTCCGCATCTATTCAGATTTCCTATATTATAATTTTCCTCCTGAGGTAGCAATGCCTTCAATGAACTGCTTCTGGAAGATAATGTAAAGTATGATCATGGGCACGCAGGAAATCAAAGCTGCCATCATCAGCTCCGGATATTTCTGTGCATACTGTCCGCTCATATTCGCAAGCGCCGCAGCAAGTGTCGTCTTCGACGGCTTCGGGCACACGATCATTGGCCACATCAGATCCTTGTATGCAAACACTGCGGTAAAGATACCGAGTGCTACCATAGAAGACTTTGCAAGAGGTGCCATTACAAACAGGAAGGTCTGAGGAATATTACAACCATCCAGTCTGGCTGCTTCCTCCAGATCTTTCGGAAGTCCCATGTATGCCTGACGAAGTAAAAATGTACCAAACGCCGAAACCAGACCGGGGAACAAAAGTCCCCATGTCGTATTTGTAAGATGAAGCTTGCTGACCATGACATACTGCGGGATAATGAAGATCTGAACCGGGATCATCATCTGGAACAGCACAATTCCGAACATAAAATTTTTCCCCTTAAAATTCAGTCTGGCAAATGCGTACCCGGCAAGTGTAGCCGTAACAACTGCACACAAGATACGAAGCGCGATCATAAGGATCGTGTTGGCATACAGCTTCACAAAATTCATTGCCTTAACAACCTTACCGAAATTCTCCACCTGCCATACCTTTGGAACCAGAACAAAAGGATCCACCTGCATGGTCTCCGCCGTTGTCTTAAATGCAGTAAGTACCATCCATACAAACGGAACGATCATGATAAACGCAAATATGACCAGGACAATATATATAATGGCTTTATTATTAATACTTCTTTTCATTTCTCGATCTGCCCCTTTCCTTAGTCATAATGAACCCACTTCTTCTGTCCGATCAGCTGGAACACAGTCAGGATCATGATCATTACAAGAAGTACAACAATGACAGTGGCGCCATAGCCCTTCTTGCTCTGTTCAAAGGAATACTTATAAAATAAGTAAACCAGTGATTCCGTTTTCTTCAGTGCAGGGTTGTTGTAGTCAATGATCATGTAGATCAGGTCAAACACCTGCAAAGCTGCAATCACACGTGTGACAAGCACAAAGAAGATGGTCGGTGAAATAAGCGGTATCGTAATATGGAAAAACTGTGCAACTCCGCTTGCTCCGTCAAGTGCGGCTGCTTCATAATAATCTCTCGGCACCTCTTGAAGACCTGCAAGAAACAGTACCATATTATATCCGATGACACCCCAGATTCCGATCACTGCGATCGAGTAGATCGCAATCTTGGGATCGGAGATCCAATTTACTTTCATGCCGAGCAGATTATTGATCAATCCAAAATTGGAATTATAGAGCCATTTCCACACCATAGCAACTGCTGCCGGTGCTACGATCATCGGCAAGAACATGATCGTACGAAATACTTCACGCCCTTTCAGCTTCTGATTAAGAAAAACCGCAAGGACAAGAGCGATCACAATCGAGATCGGCACTTCAACAATGGCATATTTTACCGTATTCCAAAGTGCCTGCCAGACTTCCGTGTCACCGAATACCTTCTGATAATTGGCCAGTCCTACAAACTGATTTCCTTTTCCAAAATCACCTGTCTTAAAAAAGCTCTGATAGATCGTCTGAAAGATCGGTATGATATTCAGCACGATCAAACCAATCATCGTAGGCGCGATAAATATCCAGCTCCACATGGTCTCATTCTTTTCTCTTGGAGTCATTTTCCTCTTATTCAAAATACTTCTCCTCACTTTTCCGGTCGAATCACACAACATTTTACTATTAGAAAGTGCAACATGCCTATGTCATGCTGCACTTTCCATAAGTTATTTACATGTCATAATACTCTAAGCAAAAACTGATTACTCTTCTGCAAGCGCTTCATTCATCTTAGCCGCAATATCCTTGCAGACATCAGCGGTAGCCTTTTCACCTGTCCAAGCAGCTTTCAGTTCCTCTGTCATCATATCTTCCCAGATGGTGGTAACTCTTGAGTAAGGTCTGAATACGAGTTTTGCGTTCAGCATCTGCATATGTCCGTTCAGATCGAAGCAATCTACACTGTTTACCCATGCATCAGATGTTCCTTCGTAAGCTGACATTGTAACACCAAGCTCAGCCTGCTTTAACTGTGCCTCTTTTGATCCGAGATACTCGATCAGAGACCATGCTGCGTCAAGGTTCTTTCCGTTCGCTGCTGCAGCCCATCCAAGTCCGTTGTAGATAGATACACGATCTGAAGGATCCTTGGTATAAGGAAGAACTGCTACGTCACAGTTAGCTGCTGCATACTCGTTGTCACGATATCCTGCAAGCATCCATGAGCCGTTGATTGACATTGCAACCTTACCTGCGCAAAGAAGCTCGTTGGGAGCGGTCTCAGATACAGTAGCCAGATCCGGGCAGCTGCCCTCAGCGATCATATCTGTGAAAAGCTCCATAGCCTTAATGGTATTCGGATCATCAAATCCTGAGGTCTTCTTGTCATCGCTGATCACATATCCACCCATAGAGTAAATGGTGTTGTAGAAACCTTCCTGGTTGTTACCGGGCTGGATTGCATATCCCCAATGGTCCTCATTTGTCAGTTTCTTTGCTGCTGCTGCAAAATCATCCCATGTCCAGGTATCATCCGGATAAGCAACACCCATCTCATCAAAGATAGTCTTGTTGTACCAAAGAGCGATCGTATCAATATCCTTCGGAACAGCGTACTGCTTGCCGTTAGACTGATACAGGTTTACGATACCCTGATAGTAATTGTTCAGATCGATCTTATCGCTTGCTGCAATTCTGTCTGTCAGATCGAGAAGCATATCGTTCTCCATGTACTGCTGTGCTACATTTGAGTGCATCCAGAATACATCGGGAAGCTCGCCGCCGGTTGCACCTGCCTCAAGCAGTGTCCAGTAGCTGTTCCAGTCAACGACATTGATGGTAGCCTTTACGCCTGACTGAGCACTCCAGTCATCAACGATCTGCTGCAGTCCGGGTCTCTGTCCCTCGTCCCAGATCGTCACTGTCAACTCACCCTCAACACTTGATCCGATGCTTTGCGGCTCTTCCTCTTTGTCATCTGATGCGGGAGCTTCTGCTGCAGGAGCCTCCTCCTTCGGAGCATCTGCTGCCGGGGCATCTGCGGATGAACCACATCCGATCATTGACATTGCTGTGATAGCACTTAATAATACTGCAATAACTTTCTTTTTCATACTGAGTCCTCCTTAATAATTGAGTGTGAAACAAAATAAACATCTTTTGTTACTTTTAGTTCTCATGTTATTTGCCTGACCGCATAATCAAATTTTAAATGCGGAGGTCAAATAATGACATGGTATTTCGTTATGTATTCATGTCATTTTGTGACATTCATTCGTCATATCATTCTGCTGTAAGACATATGATGCAAGAGCTGTAATCCTGTGCTTGTGTGTAATTCAACGTGTTCTCTTCATTTAACACAAGACCGGCACTCATCAATTCGTCACCATAATAAGCAGACGAATGAATGTGATATAGCTTGTCTTTGTCAAGACCGGCAAGTCGTATTCTGCCATTCAATCCATTCACGCTTGAACGCATGGTGTATACGCCCACAAGTGCTTCCGTCTGATCCTCAGAAACAACCATCCATGCATTCAAATTTGTCTCGAACGGTGACACGAGCCGATAAAATCTTCCGAACTGAAGCAGCTGTCTATGCTGTTTCATGAATTTGATCTGTTCCTTCACCTGATCAAATTCCTCATCTGACAATTCATTCAGATCCAGCTCGTATCCGAACGTTCCGAAGCATGCCGCATCTGCCCGAAACTGAATGGGAACGCTTCTTCCTGTCTGCTGGTTTGGAACTGCCGATACATGTGCTCCGATCGAAGAGATCGGATATCCGTAAGTTGTTCCGTATTGGATCAGCACCCGGTCTGCGCCGTCCGTGTTGTCACTGCACCATGCCTGCGGTGCATAATACAACATTCCCGCATCAAATCTGGATCCGCCACTCGAGCATGACTCAAATAAGATATCCGGAAATGCTGCGGTCAGCTTCTCATACAACCGGTATACACCGAGTACATATTTGTGAGATACACAGCCCTGCAGCTCTGCCGGAGTTCCTTTTGAGTACACATCCGTCAGTGATCGGTTCATATCCCATTTAATATAGGATATATTCGCGCCGTCAATGACTTTATAGAGCATATCGAAAATATGATCAACAACCTCGTCTCTGGAAAAGTCGAGTACATACTGGTGTCTGCCAAGTGCAGGCTGTCTCCCGGGTACGGCAAACGCCCAGTCGGGGTGTGCCCTATAAAGATCACTGTCCGGATTGACCATCTCGGGCTCGATCCAGAAACCGAACTTCAATCCCATATCATTGATCTTCTGTGACAGTTCCTTCATTCCTCCCGGCAGCTTATCACGATTCTCCACCCAGTCGCCAAGTCCTGCATAGTCATCATTTCTTGCTCCAAACCATCCATCATCCAGTACAAACAGCTCCGCTCCGGCCTCCTTTGCCTTTACCGCGATCTGTAATATGCTCTCCTGCGTAAAATCCATAAAGGTCGCTTCCCAGTTGTTGAGCAGGATCGGGCGGGCTTTATTTTTCCACTTGCCGCGCACCAGATTATTGTTGTACAGTAAATGATACGTTTGACTCAGATCATTCAGACCCTTATCCGTATAAGCGATCACCACCTCCGGTGCGGTAAAACCGTCACCTGCCTCCAGCGGCCACCGAAACGTATCCGGATGAATACCCATGAGCACTCTCAATCTTCCGTATGTATCCGCATCGGCTGCTGCAATAAAATTGCCGCTGTAAACAAAGGACATTCCGATCGCCTCTCCGGCAAACTCATTCGTGTTGTTTCTCTTTACAATAACAAAGGGATTCTGATTGGCACTTGACGTGCCTCTCTTACTCTCAATAGAGAGCATGCCCCTATCGATCTTTCGCACCACGGGCATCCGTTCTCTCGCCCAAGCACCGGAAAACTGCATCCACTCATAATCCTGATCCGGAAGATCAATACAGGCACTCAATGCCCTGTGCAGTATCACCTTCTCATCTCCCTGATTTAGGAAACGTGCGCTTTTTGTGATAACAGGATAATCTCTGAATACGGTATAGGACAGTTCCAGATTTAATTTTGATACTGCATCTGTCAAGGTGACCTCAAGGCTCATCGCCTCGGAATCATCTGCGTACGTTGCCGGCAGTCCTTCCAGCGGATGCTTTCCGGCAAAGATCTTGTGTGACACATACCTGAAATTACTGACTCTTGAAGCGTCTGCATATTCTATATCGTATGCACTCATTCCAAAATCTGTAGAGCCAAAGCCCGGATACTCCTGCCTGTTTAGCTCCATGGAAAAATCTTCTTCAGGCGCATCGACTGCCACCATCGGCTTCATCCCCCGATGGGACAAATACGAGAAATCTTCTCTGTCATGGATCCTGCTGCCAAAATACAGCTGTCCCAATTCCCCGTTTGGCTGAACATACATGATGTAGCTGATCTCATCGTTATACAGATGAAATTGCTGCGCTTTCTCATGCCAAATGATATTCATTTATACTTCCTTTCCTCGTAAACTCACAAACCGGTCTGCTTCCTTCCGGTTCTGAGTCCTATTATTTTTAGCATTCTGCGGTCAGCATTTTATGCATACTTAGTATACAACAGCAGCCGTTTCGTGATAATGTAAAAATCTGATTATTTTATGTCAAAATGTGACATTTGGTCTTGTCTTTCCGGAGCTATTAAAATACAATATGTACATAAACATATGAAAATACTGCTTTTAAAACTTTTGGAGGTTTCTATGGCTAATCTTGAAGGATGTGATTTTTGTAAGTTTGTAAACTATGAGAATTCCGATGATTTTTACCTGTACGAGCTCGGCACATGCGCCTGCGAACCGGGATATTCGTATGAACACTATGTGGTAAACCGTTGTATTCTGCATTTCGTAGTAAAAGGCAAAGGACGTCTGGTCCTTGACGGGCATGAACACCAGGTCCATGAACATCAGGCATTTTTCATCCCTGAAAATGCCCGCGCCTTCTATCAGGCAGACGAGGAGGATCCTTGGGAATATGTGTGGTTTCACATCGGCGGACCTCGTTTTATGCCCATTATGAAGGAAGCCGGGATCGACTACTATCATCCCATCTATACACCGCTGGCCTGTGTAAAAGAGATCGAGGAGCTGGCCTTCGATACCATGCGCAATTACCAGCGCGAATACTATTGTATCGGAAATATATATAAGATCTGTGACTATATGGTGGCAAATTCCAAAGACAAGGTCGAAAAAAATGTCAGCAATTCTTTATTATATGTAAAAAATGTTATATCCTATATTCAGTTAAAATACGCTGAACCCATCAAGATCGAACATATCGCTTATGCCTGCGGGTTAAACCGCAGCTACTTGACACGACTGTTCAAGGAGGCTACCGGTTATTCCCTGCAGGAGTATCTGATCATCTATCGCATGAAAGTTGCCTCAAAGCTTCTCATCGAAACAGATCTTACAGTACAGGATATCGGAAATAAAGTAGGCTACAGTGATGCATTTACCTTCACAAAAGCCTTCAAGCGCCACACCGGAAAATCGCCGAGTGATTACAGGCGCTCGATGGCAAAGACAACGCCGGACGATTAACGTCCGGCGCAGACCTCTCTATACTTATTTTTTCCTGTCAGGAAAGCACCTGACTATTTTCTTTCACGAATACCGGTATGGTATCCAGTTCAGCTGCCGCCTGAACGGTTGTACCACCGTTATATTTTTTACCGGTCGCATACTCGATCCAGCACTCTCCGGCCGGCAAATACACTTCTCTGCTTCTTTGCCCCGCGTACAGTATGGGTGCAACCAGAATGTCCGCACCATACATATATTCATCTTCCACATTCCAGCACACCTTATCCTGCGGATACATATAGAATAAGGTTCTCATGACCGGCGTTCCTTTTTCATGTGCTTCTTCCATCAGTGATCGGGTATACGGACGAAGTTGTTCTCTGAGCTCCAGGTATTTTTTACAGATATCATAGACCTCTTCTCCGTAACTCCATACCTCATTGTCTGCTCCGGAGCAGCAGGTTGCACCACCTGTCGTTCCCTGCTGAGGCTGACGCGGTTCACGGTCTCCGTGCAATCTCATGACCGGACAGAAGGCTCCCCACTCAAACCATCTGGCAAACAGCTCTCTGAACGCCGGATCATTCGGGTCTCCACCGTGAAATCCTCCGATATCCGTGGTCCACCACGGAATACCTGCCATACCCATGTTCAATCCTGCCGCCAGCTGATTTCGCATGCTCTCAAAGCTGGATGCAATATCTCCGGACCAAACCAGCGCACCATATCTCTGACTTCCTGCCCATGCACAACGAAGAAGATTCACTATGTTCTTCTGCCCCTCTTTCTCCATTCCTTCATAGAAGGCTCTCGCATACGCTACCGGATAGATATTTCCGATCTGCAGATTTGTTCCCAGATAATAGCGATAGTTGTCAAAATCATAGACCGTATATTCCGGTTCCGCTTCATCGAGCCAGAACACACGGATTCCTTTTTCGTAATAATTTTTCTTTACCTTGTTCCAGACATAATCTCTTGCCCGCGGATTCGTCGCATCAAAGTGAATCGTCGCCCCCTGAAAATCCAGCCCGACGCGGAACCCTCTTTCCGTCCGTATCAACAAACCGTTTTCCAGCATTTCCTCGTAATTTTCGCAGGTTTTATCCACGGTCGGCCAGATAGACACCATCAGTTCAATGCCCATTTCCTTTAATTCCTGCACCATCGCATCCGGATCGGGCCAGTAGACCGGATCAAATTTCCACTCCCCCTGCTTGGGCCAATGGAAAAAATCGATCACGATCAGATCGATCGGCAGATTTCGTCTCTTATATTCGCGGGCAACCTCCAGCAGCTCCTCCTGTGTCTGATAACGCAGCTTGCACTGCCAGAATCCCAGGCCATATTCCGGCATCATCGGCACGGTTCCTGTAACAGCCGCATACGCTTCCTCAATCTGTGCCGGGGTGTCGCCTGCCACCACCCAGTAGTCCATTGCCTTGGTGGAATATGCCTCAAAGCTCATGATATTTTTTCCGAACACGGCACGGCCGACACCCGGATTATTCCACAGAAATCCATATCCACGTGAAGAGACAGCAAACGGAACACTTGCCTGCGAATTCCGGTGCGCCAGTTCCAGATCCAGCCCTTTTAAGTCCAGATACGGCTGCTGATACTGTCCCATACCGTATATTTTCTCGTTTACATCCTGTGATTCAAAGCGTACTGTCAGGTGATAGTCCCCACCGACAATCGGTTGAAACTCACGTGCCTCCACTTCTATCGCACTACATTTTTTATCCAGAACATCCCGTCGGTTTCTGGCATATTCCTCCAGAAGTATATTGCCGTTTGCATTTGTTATTACAATTTTTCCGTGTTCGGAGATCTCAGCCCGTATCTTTCCATTCGTCAGGCTTGCACCTTTTTCATTCACCTGTATATCCGGATGCACGCTTCCTCTTCGAATGAGCGCCCAGTCCTCCTTTGGCATGCTGCAGTCTTTTGTGGACCGAACACGCAATGCATTTTCTCCCCAGGCTTCAATCCATAATTCTTCCGCATCATAGCGGTAGATCAATTTTCCTTCTTCCTGATATATCATAATACCGTATTCTCCTTTTGATATCCGTTTTCTTTAACCCTTAACTGCTCCACTCGTCATTCCGGAGACAATGTACTTCTGCATAAAAATAAATATTAAGGCAACCGGAATGATCGTTACGATCGCAAATGCAGACAGATAACTCCATTTCGTACCATACTGACCCATAAAGTTAAAAATACCTGCCGTGATCGGTCGTTTCTCCTGATCCAGAATAAATGTCATTCCGTATGCCAGATCTCCCCATGCATACAGGAACGAAAAAATAGCACATACCATAACTCCGGGCTTTGCGATCGGGATCAAAATGCGAATAAATGCCGTGAACCTGTTACAGCCATCTAAATAGGCCGCTTCCTCCATTGACTTCGGAATGGATGCAAAATAATTTTTCAAAATTAAAATCGAAAAGGGAATACCGATTGTCGCATCCGCTAATACGGCGGATATCCATGTGTTATATACGTGCATGTTCTTAAATAATATGAACATGGGTGTCAGCAAAACAGATACCGGCAGCATCTGGGTAACGAGAAATGACAGCAACATGAGCTTCCTTCCACGAAACCGGTATTTTGCGATCCCGTAGGACGCCGGCACTGCCAGAACTACCGCGATCAGCATTGCACCAATTGAAATGATAAAACTGTTTCCAAAGGAGCGGAACATATTAAAATCTCCTGTCTCCACCTGTGCCGCATATGATTTCAGGTTCAGAATATGCGGATAAAAAGTGGGAGGATTGCTGAAGATCTCCTGCTCGGTTTTTAGTGATGTGATCAACGCCCAATATAACGGAAATAATAATATTCCAAGAAAAATGATGGCTACGATGCACATCGCTATATTGACACCTGTTTTTACTTTCTTTTCGTCATCCATTAGTCTTCCTCTCCTTTTGTTGTTGCTTTAATGTAAAAGACACCTACGATCATGAGTATGACAAGAAGTACGTTTGCAACTGCTGATCCCTTACTGTACTTAAACATCTCAAATGATAATTTGTAAGAATAGGTAGAAAGCATATGCGTAGAATTTACCGGTCCTCCGCTTGTCATTACATAAACCAGATCGTATACCTTAAATGTATAGATAAATCCGAGAATTAAAACAGATTCTATTGTCGGTCGCAGAAGCGGAATCGTAATATGGAGAAAGGATTGCAATTTATTAGCTCCATCGATGGAAGCGCTTTCATATAGTTCCTTTGGAATGGTTGTGAGTCCTGTTGATATCAAGATCATGTTAAACGGGATTCCAATCCAGACATTCGCAAAAATCAGTGCAAACATGGCTGTTTTTGGTGTCGTGAGCCACTCAATATTATTCTCTATCAGATGCAGACTCTTTAATATATAATTAAACACTCCGATGTCTGTAGCAAAAAGCAACTTAAACATCAGCGCCGTTACTGTCACCGGTATCATCCACGGAACAAGCAGTATTCCGCGGATCGATTTCGCCAAAGCAAAACGCTTGCTGAAAAACAGCGCCAAAGCAAAGCCGATCAGAAACTGGAATATCAGACAAAGTACCGTATAGAGCAACGTATTTCCAAGTGATTTCAGAAAAATATCATCGTGAAACAGGGTTGCATAATTCTCAAACAAAACAAAGTTTTTTGTTCCGCGTACCAGATTTGCCGCAGTGACATCCTGCATACTCAGAATAATATTCTGGACGATCGAATATCCGACAAATACAAGCATGTATATGAATGCAGGAAGCACAAAAATAATACCCACATTGTCGTATCGGAAAAATTTTTTGATCTTTCCCATGATCAAAGCCTCCTTTTAGATATAAAAATAGCTGCTACACAGTTATTGCATATTACGTTCTGTGCAGCAGCCACTTTTCACATTTCGTAACTGTTCAAAATAGTTACCGTATTTCTTATTTTACAATTCCGTCAATCGTAGTCTGTGCTTCTGCCGCAGCATCCTCCGGTGTTGCTGTTCCTGTGATCACCTTATTAAATGCCAGTGAGATTGCGTCAGATACGCTCGGCCAATCAGCTAACGGTCCTCTGGGCATTGCATACTTCAATTCTTCAACAAACGGCTGATAAGGAGAATCTGCTTCAAACTGTGTCTCTGCGATCTTCTGATCTGCAGAAATGTATCCAAACTTCTCCATCAGGAATTTTACCTGATCTTCAGCAGTTGCATATGTAAGGAAATCTAATGCTCCGTCAACATTTCCACCACTGATCACTGCATAATTCTCTCCACCAAGTACAGATGCATACTGAGAATCCTTCGGGATCAAAGTAACCTTCCAGTTCAGATCGGGAGCTTCTGCCTGCATGGTAGGAATCTGCCAAGGACCATTTTCCATCATTGCGACGTTTCCTGAAATAAACTGATTCATGACATCACCCTGTGTCCAGTTGATACATTCCTTGCTCATTGCTCCGGACTCTACCAGACTCTGAATGTATGATAATGCATGGATTCCCTTGTCATTGTTGATCTCATAAGAAGTAGTACCTGTTGACCAGAGCCAGGGAACAAAGTTGAAGGTTCCTTCTTCGTTCTGAACACTGCAAAGTGCCAGGCCGGTCACGGAGTCTGTTGTCAGTTTCTTTGCTGTATCCAGCAATTCATCCCATGTGGTAGGAACGGAACAGCCGGCTGCATTTAACAGATCCTCGTTGTAATACAATGCCAGACAGTTTACTCCAAAAGGCACACCGTAAAGCTTTCCGTCAATCGTGCAGGAGTTGACTGCGCCTTCATAATAGCTGCTCACATCAAACTTTCCTGTGATATCCTCGAAGATACCCATATTTGCATAAGATGCATGATCGGGTGAATCCAGAATTGCAAGATCGGGAAGCTCACCTGCTGATGCACCGATGGATAAGTGCTTCTTGAAATCTGCGAACGGAACATATGCTGCGGTCACTTCGTATTTATCCTGAGATGCATTGTAATCCTGAATTACCTGATCCAGGGCAACCTGATGACCTTCGGTCTCCCAGTAATACCAGATCGTTACTGCTTCCTTTGATGCGGCAGCATCCGTCGAACCGGCTGCATCTTTTGAAGCTTCCGTATTGCCTGCTGCATTACTATCTGCCGGTGCTTCTGTTTTCTCTGATGATCCGCAGCCTGCAAGCATCGCTGCCGTCATTGCCATGACCATAAACATTGAGATGATTTTCTTTTTCATTTTGCCTCCTTTTAACCTTTTTACGTGGTCTCTTGTTTTGATGAATTAAGCTTATCTCATTTCACATTCTTCAAAAATGGTAAAAAAATGAAAAAGGGTAAAAAATCTAAACTCATCGATTTGTTTTTCTGTATTCGGCCGGAGACATGCCAACAAATTCCTTAAACACGCGGGCAAAATACTTTGCGTCTGTATATCCGACCCGCTCGGCAACTTCATATTGCTTCAGCTGGGTTCCGATCAGAAGCTCTTTCGCCTTTGAAAGGCGGTAATTGCGGATATATGCGCTGAACGATACCCCCACAGCCTTGTGGAACTGACTGCCCA